>DATLST010000350.1:0-111995 GCA_035534055.1 Candidatus Acidiferrales bacterium
GCCAGCAAAACGGCCACGCCCAGGAAGACCAGCACGGCCATGCCCATGCCGGGTTCCCGGTTCACTTCCGGAATCAAGTCCGATGCCGCGACGTATAGCGTGACCCCGGCGGAAAACGGCAACGCGTCCGCCACCGAACCGCGCAAGACGAACATCAGCCCCACGCCGAGCAGCGTGGCAGCCCCCAGAATCGCCGAGGACATGAAAGCCATGCGCCGGCTCTGACCGCTCGCGAGCATCAGCGACGCCACGGTGAAGCCTTCGGGAATCTTGTGCAGAAAAATCGCCACGAAAATCACGCTCCCGAGCCACGTGGACACCAGCAGCCCGGACGCGATCGCCACTCCATCGAAGAAGGTGTGAATCACCAGGCCCAGCAGAGCCGCATAGCTCGCGTGCGCCCGGGAAATTTCGCGGGGGTGCGTTTCCTCGCCGAAGTGGAAGTGCGGCGCCGCCGTATGCTCGAAGAAGTGCACCAGGAAATAACCGGCGAGAACGAACACGAAGACCGCATTCGTATTATCGAAAAAAAAGGACGAAGTATCGCTGCGCAGCTTGATCGATTCGGGGATCATCTCCAGCACCGCCGTGGCCAGCATGAACCCGGCGCCCAGCGCGATGAAGTATTTCAGGTAACGCCCCGACCACTGGCGCCGCGCGATCAGCAATCCCCCCAGCACATTGGCCGCCGCGGCCGTAAGGCCCAGCAGCAGCGCCAGCAATACGCGAATTGCTTCGGGAGAAAGCATCGCTCCGACGGGCGCTAGCCCGAGTGCCGGAACAGAATCACGTCGCCGTCCTGGACAATATATTCCTTGCCTTCGAGCCTCACCTGCCCGCGTTCGCGTGCTACCGGAAAGCCGCCCGCCTGCAACAGTTCTTCCCAGTTCACCACTTCCGCCTTGATGAAGCCGCGTTCGATGTCGCTGTGGATGGCGCCCGCGGCCTTCGGCGCGCTCATGCCGCGCTCGATCGTCCACGCGCGGCATTCCGGCTCGCCGCAGGTGAGGAACGAGATCAGCCCCAGCAGCCGGTAGCTCGCCTGGATCAGCCGGTCGCGCCCCGATTCCTTCAGGCCGTAGGCGCGCATCATTTCCCCCACCTCGGCGTCGTCGAGCTCGGCCAGTTCCGCTTCGATCTTGCCGCAGAAAGGGACCACTGCCGTCTGCCGCTTCGACGCCAGCTTTTCCAGGTGATGTTTTTCGATCACGCGGTCGATTTCCGGAGCTTCCTCGTCGCCCAGGTTCAGCACGTAGAGCATGGGCTTGCGCGTGAGGAACATGAACCCGGTAATCATCTTCAGTTCCTCGGGCTTGAATTCCAGCTCCCGCAGCGGCGTTTCCGCTTCAAGCGCCTGGCGGCAGCGCGTCAGCAGGTTCAGCTCGGCTTCGAGCAGCGAGTCTTTCTTTTTCTTGAGGTCTTTTTCCACGCGCTCGATGCGCTTGGCGGCCTGTTCCAGGTCGTGCAGCATCAGCTCGATGTCCACGCTCTCGATGTCGCGCATGGCGTCGAGCGACCCGGCCTCGTGCGGCACGGTCGGATTCTCGAATAGCCGCACCACGTGCGCCAGCGCGTCGGCCTCGCGCAACGGCACGAGCGAGGCGGAATTTTTCTCCCGGTCTTTTTGCAGGCCGCCGATATCCACGTATTCAATCGTGGCGTAGGTGATCTTCTTGGGCTTGAATACCTCGGCCAGCTTGGCCACGCGCGCGTCGGGCACGCGCGCGATTCCCACGTGCGCCTGGTTCGGTGCGCTTCGCGCCTCCACCCGCGCCCGCGTCAAAATGCGGAACAGACTCGTCTTCCCCACCTGCGGCAATCCTATGATTCCTGTTTGCATAAGCGTTCGATACTAGCACAGCCGCCCAGCGCCTCGAACGCCCCCAGCACGGCTTCAGATATAATTTTCACGTCTTGCTACGATGGGTCGTTTTCAGGCATACGATTCATCTAACGCAATTTCTTTTCCCTCTCGTTCTGCGGAAAAAAGCATATAAGAACGGAAAATTATTCCTTTTTAATTTTTAAGCACGCGTCTTTCGGCGCGATCCACTCAAGGCCTTGGGGTACGTATTTGTGATTCGGGTATGTTGTCGATGGGGATCCCGAGTTCTCGTCCGAGGAAATCTAGCCATTGCGCTTGTAATCCGCGGCATTTCATAAATAGATTCTGGTCTTTCCAGCCTTCAGGAGTTTCATTTTCAGTACGGGTGAAATGTACCCAAAAAATGCTCTTGTTTACTCCCGCGTCCATCAATTCGGGGACAGGCATACAAAAGTACGCCCATGCCTCAATGTTAGGATAGCGCGTGCCGTCGAGGACTCTATCCCGGACAAGCCAAAACAGGCGTAGAGGCTCTGCATGAAGCCGATTCTGAACGTTTAGAAGCAAAAGGATTCCCTTAGCACCCGGCACTATTTTCTTGGTTTTGGCAATTTGTCTATTAGCATCCGAAAATTTCTTGTCAATTGGCTTCAATAGGATTGAATACCACTCCCCTCGCATCGCAGCTGGAATTCTGGGATCGTCATGCCCGATACTGTCCCGATCAATGCCTGACATCAGATCGCCAGAACTCTGATATTTAGCGAATAAGTCATCCATTTTGCGGTTGTAGTCATCCCACACATCTTTTTCAAGAATTTTGAGCTCAGCCACGATGTTGTTTCGAAACAGATAGTCCGCCCCTCCCGTAATCCCCCGTTTCAAACTCCTAGCACCATCCACCTTGATACCGCCAATAGATTCAACAAACGACTGGAAGAATCTCTCCGCAGTTGAAGCATCTTGGGAAATGTCCCGTATTTTCGCGAGAATATTGCTATGCGTTTCAGAACCCATGCTGCTAATTCTAACAGGAGGATAGGGATCTCTCGGGTACCCTTGGTGCGCCCTGGCAGTAGCTAACCCGCGCGTTGCCCGAAGCGGCAGCCGCGCAGTATTCTGTCCAGCCCGGAGGCCGACCATTGCCCCATTCGTTCGACCACAAGGAAGCCATCGCATTCCTCACCAAGGCCGATCCGCATCTGGGCCGGCTCATCGAAAAATCGGTGGAGTTCGCGCTGAATATCGACGAAGAGCAAACGCCGTATGAATCGCTTCTTCGCGCCATCGTCTACCAGAGCATTTCGGGAAAAGTGGCCGCCGTCATTTTCTCGCGTATCAAGGCGCTCGGCCCGGACGGCCGCTGCCCCTCGCCCGAGGAGCTTCTGCGCGTTCGTCCGCAAGCGCTGCGCAAAGCCGGATTGTCGGCGGCGAAAGTCGCCGCGGTGCGCGACCTGGCGGAAAAAACGATGGAAGGCATCGTGCCCGCGCTCGACGAAGCGCATCGCATGTCGGACCAGGAACTGGTCGAGCGGCTGATTTCGGTGCGCGGCATCGGCGCGTGGACCGTCGAAATGTTTTTGATTTTCCGGCTCGGCCGACCCGACGTGCTGCCGATCCACGATTACGGCGTGCAGAAGGGCTTCGCGCTCACCTATCGCAAGCGGCGCATTCCCAAGCCGCGCGAGCTTGCCAAGTTCGGCGAGCGCTGGCGCCCCTATCGAACCATGGCGAGCTGGTACATGTGGCGCGCCATCGAACTGGCCGGCAAGGACGCGCGCAAGATCGGCAAGAAAAAGCCCGTCGCAGCGACAAAGGTAAAAAAGAAGAAGCCCGCCGCCCGCAAGAAGTCCACGTAGCGCACTCCGCGAAGTTCTCCGGCAAAGTTGCCTGACTACTTTTTAGCGTTGTGCCCCACAAATTCATGCAATTGTTTTCAGCGGAGCGGAGGATTCCCGCCAGCACATTTGCAGGCTGCTGAATAACGCCCTTCCGGTCGTCATTTCGAGGCCCGTTTTAGCCCGAAGTATGGGTCTCCATCGCGCGGCGTTCGTCCTGAATCTCGTTTGTCGTCTTGTTTTCAAAACGCAGAGATTCTTCGCTTCGCCCGAGATGACGGCCAGAAGACGTGTTTCGATAGTATTTTAGGGGGTCGGAGCTTCAGCTCCGACATATACAGATGCAATCAAGTGGGGCTTTAGCCCCCGAGGAAAACGAATTCTATTCACGCATCCCCGGAACAACGCCAGAAGCGAGGTTGTCGAGAAGACTCAGAGCGGCTTGCCGCGCACCGTGAGGAACAGCGCGGCGAGGCCGATCAGCAGCACGCCGCCTTCAAGTTTCACGGAAATGCCGTGCAGCCGATTAAACTCCGCGCGCAACGGATTGCTCGACGGCGTTTGCTCCACCGAACCCATCCGCGCGCGCAACGCATCCATCCGCGGGATCACGATTCGCTGCGAAGCGAGCGTCAGCAGGAGCATCAGGATCACGCCGATGGCGGCGGGCTGCGCCAGTCCCCGGAACGACCGCGCGAGCGCCACCGACGCGACCAAATAAATCACCGCCGCAATCACGCCCAGGTAGTGCAGGCCGCCCAGCGTAAATCCCACCAGCCGCCCCGCTTCGTCGGTGCTCGCCAGCACGCGGAACGCCGCCTGCGCCACCACCGCGCTGAAATAGATGATCGATCCCACCCACGTGCCCAACGCAAACACCTGGAGGAATCGCAGTACGTTGGTCATTGATGATTTCCGCTACGATAATTTTCGAGCCGTCGCAGGGATTTCGCTCGCATCTTCAGCCACGAGCGCTCTTCCGGCCGCACCGAAATGATTGCCCGCCGAGCATCTTTCTCGAACACGCAAAAAGTATAACAGTCTTCATGCAACGCTTCGGACAACCGTGAATTGAAACCTCTCTACTTTGTGTGGACAAGTACGTAACTGTAAAAGACCACTGCTATTGTCAGCAGGACGAGGGCACCCGTCAGCCCGATTAACCACCACGTTAGTGTACTGCTGCTTTTTTCAAACTTCTGAACTGCCTCAAGGTTTTGGAGCGATAGTTCTACGTTCAAACGTCTCATGCCCGTTTCGGAGATTTGATTCATAAACGGTATAAGGTCACGAACTTCTCGTGAAGACAATTTTGCGGGATTTTTGAGTCTGGCTTCCATTTCAGAATTGCTATTGAACGGCATTCTAATCAAGGCCTTTAAACATATCTAAACGCTCTTCCCCAATTTGAGTGCGTTTCCTCCACGCTTCCAAAAGAAAGCTTGAAAAAGTAAAAGCGGCGTGCGCTGCAAGTCTTGCATGACGTGGCTCTAGTTTGTAAACGGTCTTACCGCGACCGTGAGCAGACCCCTTGTGTGTTCGCAACGACCCAGTACCTTCAACGATTGCGGCCAATCCACTCAGGATTGTCTTCAAGTCTTCATCTTCGACTAAAGCCGGGTCAAAGTTCAGGTTCTTACGGACCACTTTCCAAAGTGGTTTCAAAGTCTGATCCGAAGGCATCGCAAGATTCTCATCTTCGATGTAGGTCTTGAATAAAGATTCTAGTAATGCACAAGACGCGGTGACGGCTGATGCAGGATCAGATTCTACGTTCTGATAGACGCGGTCAAACTCGGTTTGCAAACCAGACAGGTCACGGGCATGGATGATGTCTTGTAGAGTTTTGCTGATTGCCGTTGCGCCAATTGTGACGATGTACCCGCCCTTCCCGTATTCAAGGCTATACTCGCTGAGTATTCGATTGACCTTTTCCTTATTCGGGTCGTCGGGAGAATTCCAATCTTGAGCCCGCTTGACTTCCATTAGTTCAGTAATTATTTTGCCCAAAGTAGTGAGTGGGTCTGGCATCGTTTCGTTCGCGTGCTTGAGCCATGTTTTTGTTTTGACTTGCCTGTTTCCTCCGGGTGAAATGCCGAGTTCTATACCAGCGGACTCCATGAAATTGTCGATCTCCGCGTGCGTGTATCTGTTCGCTAACGCTTCGGAGACAACTGCAATCACCGCAACTGGAATCTTTCTATCCACGTTGCCGAATTGTACAGCAAAACAAAAAAATGGCGTGTCGTAGTTCCCGCAGGAGGCCGCTTCGTTTCCCTCCACAGCCCAAAAATCACTTCTTGAACACAGCCAATCAAATGAGGAGTTCTGGCAATCGAGTGAATAGTGGCAGAATTGAGGAGGCCATGGTGGGCGATCAAGGACTTGAACCTTGGACCTCTCCCGTGTGAGGGGAGCGCTCTAACCACTGAGCTAATCGCCCATGGAACCTCACTTTTTGTAACAGAAGGCTGTGCGAATTGCAAACCACCGCCACAAGCACCGGAAACAGCCGTGTCGCCGAGCTCGAGCGTTCGATCGCGCGCGTGGTGAAGGGCAAGGACGACGTTATCCAGCTCGCGCTGATGACTCTGCTGGCGCGCGGGCACCTGCTGGTCGAGGACGTGCCCGGCGTGGGCAAGACGACGCTCGCGCAGGCCCTGGCGCGCTCGTTCCGCTGCTCGTTCCACCGGATTCAGTTCACCTCCGACATGCTGCCGAGCGACGTGATCGGCGTCAGCGTCTACAACCCGGTGGCCCAGGAATTCGAATTCAAGCCCGGCCCGGTCTTCGCCAATATCATCGTGGCCGATGAAATCAACCGCACCACGCCCAAAACGCAATCCGCGCTGCTCGAGGCGATGAACGAATCGCAGATCACGGTGGACAACCACACGCACCCGCTCCCCAAGCCCTTTCTCGTGCTGGCCACGCAGAATCCGGTGGAGCACCACGGCACCTATCCCCTGCCCGAATCGCAGCTCGACCGCTTTCTGATGCGCATCCGCATGGGCTATCCCGCGCGCGAGAGCGAGAAGGAAATCATCCGCAACCATTCCGGCCAGGCCAGCGCGGATCAGATCGAGCCGCTGATGGACGCGGCGGACGTGCTGGCCATGCAGGAAACCGTGTCGAGCGTGAAAGTGGACGATAGCCTGCTCGACTACGCGCTCGACATCGTGGAGCGCACGCGCCAGACCGAGCAATTGAGCCTGGGCGTGAGCCCGCGAGGCGTGGTGATGCTGCATCGCGCCGCGCAGGCGAGGGCCTTCCTCGAGGGCCGCGACTACTGCGTGCCGGACGACTTCAAGCAGCTCATCGTGCCGGTGTTCGCGCACCGCGTGGTGGTGAACGCGCGCTACGTGTCGACGCAGAAAAAATCCGATCAGGCCGACGCCATCCTTCGGGAAATCGTCAATACCACGCGCGTCCCGCTTTGAACGGCGCAGGAAGTCCCATGAGCACGAGCACGCACGTGCAGGAATCCTTCGCGGCGCGCTGGTGGCGCGCGCGCGACCTCACCGGCTGGCGCAGCTTTGGCATCGCCATGCTGGCGCTTTCGGCGGCGCTGCTGCTCGCGCTCTTCTCCGCGGCGGTCGCGCAGGTGGGCCGCACCACTCTCGCGGCAATCACCGCCGCCATTTCACTGGGGCTGGCCGGATGGGTGGCCGTGACGCTGGTTCCGGCTCTGGCGCGCCGTTCGAGCCTGCGCTGGATCGCCTATCAGATGGATTACCGCCTGACGCGCGAGGGCATCATCTACCTCGGCGCGATTTTCATCCTCGTTCTCGCCTCGGTAAACACAGGCAACAACCTGTTGTTCATGATCCTGGCCTGCTGCCTGGCCGGGATTCTTATTTCCGGCGTGCTTTCGCGCGCGGTGCTCACGGGCGTCGAACTTAAATTCGACCTGCCCGAGCACATCTTCGCCGGGCAGCCCGTGCTCGCCGAAGTCGAGCTGAGCAATGAGAAGCAGATGTGGCCCTCGTTTTCGCTGCGCGTGGTCGGCGAGAGCAAGAAATCTCCGGCGCAGATCCTCACGAAGCCCGTCTTTTTCCCGTATATTTCCAGCCAGAGCGCGGCGCGGCAGAAAGTGGAGCTGCAATTTCCGCGGCGCGGCGTGTATCGCCAGGATGCGTTCGGCATTCGCACGCGATTTCCCTTCGGCTTCTTCGAAAAGACACGCCAGGTGCCATCCGCCATTGAAATCGTCGTGTATCCGCGCGTGGCCCCGGCCGCGCAGTTTTATGAAGTGCTGCCGCTGCTGAGCGGCGAGATGGCCAGCTACTTTCGCGGCCGGGGCCACGAACTGCACTCGCTGCGCCCGTATCTTGCGAGCGACAGCGCCCGCTTCGTCGACTGGAAGGTGAGCGCGCGTTCGGGCCGCCTGATGGTCCGCGAATTCGCACGCGAAGACGAACGGCGCGTGATGCTGGTGCTCGATCCCTTCCTCGGTCCGCCGCCCGCCGCGGCCGATCCCGCGGCGGCAGCCGCGCACGCGGAGCGCTTCGAGCGCGCCGTCTCCATGGCGGCGTCCATTGCCTGGCATTTTCACGAGATCAACTCCGTGATGCAGTTCCGCACCGATCGCTTTTCCACTGACATGGCGCCTGCCGGCGAGATTATCTACGATACCCTGCACGAGCTCGCGCTGTTGCAGGCGGACGCATCCGTCGCCGGCGGCGCGTTTCTGGACGAGCTGGCCGCCGACCGCGAGATTTTCAAGATCATTCTTACCTGCCGTCCCCAGCGCACCATTCCCGCTTCTCTGTGGTCGTCCTCGTATTTCCTTTTCATCGACACCCTGTAGCGCGCCGGTTCGTGCGAGAATATCGCCCGTTACTCGACCAAAGTGATCAAACTGACTCCTCGGGCGATCGCCCAATTCCAGCAATGCCTGCTCGGGTGGTTCCGCAATCACCGCCGCGAGCTTCCCTGGCGCGCGAGCCGCGATCCCTATCGCGTCTGGGTGGCGGAGGTCATGCTCCAGCAGACGCGCATCGCCGCCGTGATTCCTTACTACGACCGTTTTCTGGAGCGCTTCTCGAGCGTCGAATCGCTGGCGCGAGCGCGGCAGGCGGACGTGCTGCGGCTGTGGTCCGGCCTGGGCTATTACAGCCGGGCGCGCAACTTGCATCGCGCGGCGAAGGAAATCGTCGCGCAACATGCCGGGCAGTTTCCTCGCCAACTGGACGCGGCGCTCGGCCTTCCCGGAATCGGGCGCTATACGGCCGCGGCGGTCCTGAGCATTGCCTATGACGTTCCGCTCGCCGTGCTCGACGGCAACGTCGCGCGCGTGCTGGCCCGGCTGGGCGCGGTGCGAGGCGATTTGCGAGCGCCGCATCGTTGGCAACAATTGGGCGCGTCGGCGCAGGCCCTGCTCGCCCGCCAAGCGTCCGGCGACTGGAACCAGGCCCTGATGGAGCTGGGCGAGACGGTCTGCACTCCGCATATTCCTCGCTGCGGCGCGTGCCCGGTGTCGCGCTCCTGCCGCGCCTATGCCGCGAAGCTCACGGATCGAATTCCCACCTCGCGCAAAAAGCGCGCTGCGGTCAGCATGCAAATTGCCGCCGCGATTTTGTGCGATCCGCTCGGCCGCACGATGCTGGTGCGAGAACCTGGTGCGCACGATGGCGTGCTGTTTTCGCGAATGTGGCAGTTCCCCGCCGTCGAAGTGATCCGCGAGCCGGAGGCGGAGCTGAGGCAGCATCTTCGCGCGACTCTGGGGATCAGTGTTCCATTGCTCGAACCGCTCGCCTCAGCGCGGCACGGCGTGACGTTTCGCAACATCACCCTTTTGCCGTTTCTTGCGTGCGTTCCACGCATTCCCAAGATTGCGCGCGCAAAAATCCTGCCGCTGAGCGGCCTTCACCGGCTTCCCGTATCGAGCGCCACGCGGAAAATCGCCGCCGCTGCCACGCCTCGGCGCAACATAGCCCATTAGCGAGTTCGTGTCTTTGCCGCGTGACGCAGGCGCGCGGATGGTAGCATCGTAAGAGCCCATGTCTTCCGCTTCCGCCGCCGCACAGCCAAGCGCGCCGCCCTTGCCGGCGGTGCAACGTTATTTCGAGTTGTCGCTCTATCTGCTCGTCTCCACCGGCGTGCTGGCCATCGTCACCACGGGCAAGCTCGATCCCTTTAGCACCCTGGTTCCGCCGGCGGCGCTGATTTATAAAGGCATCCGGCTGTGGCGCGGGCGCGGACCTG
The DNA here is from genome assembly GCA_035534055.1 of Candidatus Acidiferrales bacterium. Lineage (GTDB taxonomy): Bacteria > Acidobacteriota > Terriglobia > Acidiferrales > UBA7541 > Palsa-295. The sequence goes on from DATLST010000350.1 coordinate 9,871, forward strand.
AAATCTCCTCGCGCATGGCCACCTGGCTGGTCCTCGCGTACTTCCTTTTTTTCCCAGCCGACCTGTGGTTCTTTTCGCGCAACCTCGCGGTGGGCGCCCCGAATGAAGCTCTCTATGCCGGGCTGCTCTCCGCGATCCATTTGGTGCTGTTCGCCACGCTGGTGCGGCTATACTCCGCGACCACCAACCGGGATTACGCGTTCCTGGCCCTCCTCGCGGTCGCCTCCATGCTGGCGTCGGCCATTCTCACGGTCGAGACGGGCTTCCTCATTGCGCTCGGGATTTTCCTGGTCCTGGCCGTTTCCACGTTCGTGTCCCTCGAAATCCGGCGGAGCGCCACGGGAGCGGTTTCGCCTCCGCTCGATCCCGGCTCGCTGGTAGCACACCGGCTGAATCGCGCTCTGGGCATCACCTCGGTGCTGGTCGCTATCAGCGCGCTGGCCATCGGACTGGCGATCTTTTTTCTGATTCCGCGATTCACCACCGGGTATCTGGGCGCGCTGAATCTGCAGCCGAGTCTGATGACCGGCTTCAGCGACAACGTCACTCTCGGAGAAATCGGCCGGATTCAGAAGAACAGCGCGGTCGTGATGCGCATCCACATCGATGGCGATCCCAACCGCGCGCAGGATGTGCACTGGCGCGGCATCGTCCTCACGAACTTCGACGGCCAGCGCTGGTTCACTCCCCAGCAGGACGCCACGGTCGTATCGTCCACCGCCGGGGAGGAATACTGGTTTGGCCGCTCCGGGCTTCCCCGCAACGAATTCTATCCGCTGCGTTACACGGTGCTGATGGAACCGATCGCGACAGACGCCATCTTCGTGGCTCCGCGCTTGGAAAGCCTGCGCGGCCACTTTCAGGAAGAGATCTCGGCGTTCAATGGCTCGCCGCGCCGCGGTTATCTCTTCCTCGATAGAAGCGGCTCGGTGTTCAATCCCGCCCACAATAATGCCAAGATCCGTTATGAGGGACGCTCGGATCTGCCCGCCGTGCCGCATCGAGAGCTGCGCGACGACGGTTCCTTTTATCCGAGCTCGATTCTGGCGGGCAATCTCCAGTTGCCGGCGCTTGACCCGAGAATCAAGCCGCTCGCCCAGAAAATTATCTCCGGCTCGCACAATGAATACGACGCCGCCTCCAATATCGAGGCCTACCTGACCACGCACTACGCCTATACCCTCGACCTGAGCGGCCCCCGCGAAAAAGATCCCCTCGCTTACTTCCTGTTCGACCGCCGCGCCGGCAACTGCGAGTATTTCGCGTCGGCCATGACCGTGATGCTTCGCGCCGTCGGGATTCCGGCGCGCTATGCCACGGGGTTTCTGCCGGGCGAGTACAACGAAATCGGAGGCGACTATATCGTGCGCGAAAGCGACGCGCACGCCTGGGTGGAAGTGTATTTCCCCACCTATGGCTGGATCACGTTCGATCCCACGCCACCGGGCGACCAGCACCACGGGCTGCTCGATCGAATCGGCCTCTATTGGGATTGGTTTCAATACGCATGGGGCGAATGGGTGGTCAACTACGATTTCTCGCACCAGATCACCCTGGCGGAGAATTTGCAGCGGTCTTCCCGGAATTGGAGCGACCAGCTAAGGCAGTATTACCACGAGAAGCAGGACCAGGCCATGCGCGCGATTCTCGCGCTCGACCGCAAGACGGAAGCGTCGCCCTATTTCCTGCCCGGCGTTCTCGCCTTCCTGATAGCTCTGCTTTTCTATCTGCGCGGGCGCTGGATGCTCGCGTACATGGTGGCTCGCTGGCGCCTGCGCGCGCGCCGTGGCGGGAACACCACCGCGTCGCTGGCCGCGCTGGAATACCGCGAGATGCTGCGGCTTCTCGAAAACCGCGGCTGGAAAAAGCCCGCATCGCAGACGCCGTTCGAATTCGCCGCGGCGATTCCTCGGGCCGACCTCGCGGCGCCGGTCGCGCGGCTTACCGAGCTTTACCTCTCCGCTCGATTCGGCGATCATCCCGCCCGCATCGAGCAAATGTCCTCCTTGCTCCGCGCGATCCGCGAATCGCTTCGCGCGCGCAAGCCTTCGCCGCTTGCCCAACGCTTTCATGGCGATCCGCCTAACGGGAAATCCTGAGAGGTTTTGCAGGCTCAGGTGCGGGGGCGTGTTTCCTTCGATTCCGCTTCGATCGTGACATCGACGTGGGCGCCCTCTTTCAGCCGCACCTTCTTGCCGTTTTCATCCTCCAGGGCATTTTCCACGCGAATTTCCCGATAAAGGGGATCCGCCCCTTCGACGGATATCTGCGCCTTTTCGGGATCATCCGTGTGTATGGCGGGTATGATTTTCTCGACTGTTCCGGGCAGGGTAATGGAGGGTTTCTCGGTCACTGGTTTTTCACGCTCTGGTTTTTCGCTCATCGTGCAGACCTCGCGCAGAAAAAGTTTGGATCACTTTCAGTCTGTCGAACCCCTCTAATCGGCAAATTCCCCTGGAAAGCAGTATACAACCTGTTTTTGCCGGGTGTGAACGCTTCGTTTCACATCCTGCCCGGCCGTTTTCAGTCAAATTCGACGAGGTCTGGATGCTCTCGCCTGTCCTTCGGGCGGTGATCCTCGGTCAGGATTGTTTTCAGCTGTGCCGCTTGTTCTGCGGCGATCGCCTGGCTCGCCTTTAGCTTTCGCTTGTGGCTGATAACGTATTCCGCATCGCATTTGTCGCATTCGACTGTTGCGATATCGTGAAATTTCCCAGGTCCCTTTTGACGGTCCTGACCGGCTCGAATGGCGACTGCTTTCATAAAAGACGCGCTCGCATCGTGACAAGAGCCCCGCCGGGTAGTCGGGTAGTGCGGAGACTACGACCAGAAGTCAGCCCTGAAGTAACCAGTTACGCGATGGGGGAAAGTATCCAATTGAACGGCAGGATTCGGAGAAGTCGCACTTTCGAGGCTTTTCCGTGCCAGCCGCAATTGGGCTTCTCGCAGGAAACTTCCTCGTCTCCCAATATCTCCATTGCTTCCGTCTCGGATATGGATTCCTTCCTGCATTTCCGCTGCAAGTTAATGTTGTGGCCGTTGGGACATTCCAGAACGAATCGGTATGCGTTGCTCATGGCCTATAGTAGCACTTTCGGCTGTCCTTGGCTCTTGCAAAAGCTCGCGCCGGAGTTACAAATTATTCGCTTGACTTGATCGTGACCGCGGAACAGACTCTGCCTGTTCTGAACAAGTTACAGGCTCAATCTTCGCCATTCCGTGCTTCTCCGGTGGCATTCGGCTCCTTCCTGGGAAACTTTAAGATTTAGGAGGGGATCCAATGGCTGAACCTAAAGTAAGCGCTCCCAAGCGAGGCGACCGCGTCAGTACGCTCCAGCAAGCCGGTGTGTTTGAAGTAGTTGGTGTGAACGCACTAATGCAGACGGCCAATCTCAGATTGGCTGATGGAAGCGGGCCGGTCGTGCCAAACATAGCTTGGACTGCTTTGAAATCTCTCGACAAAAAGCAAGCATGAACGGCATCGCTCCCGGCCAAACAACATAGCTCCAGACCTGAGAGGCCAGCGAAGGAGGGCCACTGCCTCCCGTGGAAGAGACTGTCGTCTCGTTTCAGTTGTAGAAAGAAGCGCCCTGTTTCTCTTGGGAGTTGCCGACTTATTTTCAGCTATAAATGGCCAGGATAGCGACAACCGGCTCCTAAATTTCAGTTGAACTGGAGATAAGCACCCAGATGCAACTGAAACGAGACGCGAGCCTGGGGAGGAGAAACATACGTGAAGACCGCCATCGTCGCGGGAATCGTTCTCATCGTTCTTGGAATCGCATCGTTCGCATACCAGGGAATCAGCTATACGACTCAGAAGAAGGTGGTCGACCTCGGCCCCATCCACGCGACGAAGAGCGAAAAGCACGAAATCCCGCTGCCGCCCGTTCTGGGTGGAATTTTGCTGGTTGGCGGGATTGTCCTGCTCGTGTTCGGATCGCGAAAAAGCGCTTAGTGTCGTGTTACGTAAGAACGTGAAACACGCGGAAGCTCCCTGCGGGAAGGAAATCGGTTGAATTTCGTGGGACTTACACATTTGCGAAGACATGTGTCACTTATTTCAGTAACCCGATACTAGTGCGTAAGAAGATTCAAGATATCGAAGGAAACCGTTTCCGGGGCTGCGAATGCCCTTGCAGGAGGGGACATGTTGTATTACGCGCTGGTGTTCTTACTGATTGCCTTAATTGCCGGAGCCTTGGGCTTCGGATTCATCGCATTCGCAGCGGCGGGGATCGCCAAAGTCTGCTTCTTTCTCTTCCTGGTGCTGTTTCTCGTGAGCTTGATCGTGCATCGCAAGAGAGGACGTTCCGGAATTTAATGCAGCGGGAACCGTTCCCCGGCATTCCTGCCAGGACCCGCCGCCCGAAAGCATCGTACTGGAAGCTCACGGCACTCATGTTCATTGAAGCCAGAGGGCTCCTGGCGTTCCATGCATAGTTGTTTTCGCGGACGGAGAATGAATTCGTTTAAGTCATCGTGGTTTCTGGCGTAGCACAGCCGCTCCGATAAATGTTGAAATGGCCATTGCGATGGAAAACCATAGAATATCTTTATCTCCTAGTCCTTTAAGCAAACTCCATTTCGATCCGTAATGAATCATCATAGAGCCTGAACTAACCAAATATGTGCCCGCGATGAAAGCCGCCATTCGCGGGCTGTTCGTTTTCGTAGCCCAGAACATTCCCACACAAAATCCCTCTTGGAGTGCTGCAAAACCCAACACGGGCAGTGCCAATACGCTCCACGGCAATCCACGTGCGGAGTGCAGAAGGAGAGATCCAAGAGCGGCAACACCGAAAAAGGAAAGTGTGCCGATTGCAAGCCACTGTGGATCATCGTTTTTCACTGACAGCCTTCATTTCGCTCTAATCAAGACCCAAAGGAGCACAGTTTCAAGTGAAACCAGGGCCACATAAGCCGAAATAAGAACCGCAACAATGATGCTGTAGCAAAAACCAGTTGCGTCTCTCTCAGATGGACCCGATTTTGCCCTTTTCCTGACCTTGGTCCAAAACACGCATCCGGCCAGCCACGGAATCAGGCAGCATAGTGCAGCGTAATATGCGTAATATGTGGTCGCCGGTGCGCCACGTGTTAAGGGCGCTCGCTTGAGAACGATAAACAAGGATGCCGTGGTTGTCCAAGCCAACAAAGTGACAAGGATGAAAAAGACAGTCCTCAGGCGGGCACTGCTCCCAAAATTGCTACCTAAATGCATGGACTTTGCTCTCATTGCTGGAAGCACACGTATCCCGTGTAACCTGCCATAATACCGGTGCCTATTGTCTCTACGGCTGCAATGCCCCCGAATATCGCACCGAGCGAGGGGAGCTCACTTGTCATAACTCCCGCACCCCATTTCATGGTTGCAGTGACTCCCAACCACTCTGTAGTTTCCATCGCTTTTTTGCACTTTTGTAGTTGCTGCTGTTCCTGATTTCTGGTTCTGATTTTGGTTTGGCTGTGGTGCCTACGTTTGCGGCGGCACCAGCGTGTCCTGCGCATACCAGGTGAGGCCGACAGAATAGTTCGAGTCGCTCGAACTACTTGAATTATCAGGGCCTCCGTTCACTGTAATAGTTTGGTCGAGCGTTGGTATCCATGTGCCGCCAGCAGCTGCGCAAGAATCTTTGTCCTGAGGGCTTTCATCTGTCGAACCATTGACGTCCGACCAACCTTGGCAGGTATCCAAACCGCTTGGATCGACGAGGCCGAGCGAATTGTTCAGCACGTAGCTGTGCATGTTCCAGCTCTGCGGGTTCCTCGGGTCAGCGACAGCATTTCCCAGCGGGTCCGGATTGATAAACCGTCCCCACTGATTCGAGTAGAACCTTGCCTGAGAATTGTCGAGGTTGGATTCTGGATCGCGTTCCTTGCCGGCAAACTTGAAGTCTGCCCGGCAGTTATCTACTACAGGAAGCTCCCCACCATACGGATAAAAGTCGGCATCGTAGCAAACATTACCAGCGGAGTCAGTAATCACACGCGTAGATCCGATTTGATCCTGTAAATAATAATATACGCCTGCTCTGCTCCCGGCTGCGGTAATCGTGGTCGAATCGGTGGCATTGGCTTGCGATGAGCCGCCGCCTGTCACGCTGACCTGATTCACTTGGGGCGTGCTTGCATTAGAGGCCATATTCACGTTGCTGTGATGGCTGGATAGCTCGATCCACCATGTAGCGCATCGCTTCGCGACGCAGGCCACTGGATGTCCTCATCCCTTGAAACGAAATGGGCGGCCTACCGACATCAGCCATCGCCGCCATTCCATCATGCGAAAATTTGCGTAGGAGCCGATCTCCCGCTTGAAAGTGTCACAGCCGCCATCGAAACAGTTTAGAATGCCAATGTAGGGTGACAGTGTAGGATAAAAGATACGATGCCGAAGGTAGGATTCATAAGCCTGGGATGCCCGAAGAACCTCGTGGATAGCGAGGTGATGATGGGAATCCTCGCGCGCGCGGGATACGAGATTACGCCGCGGGCGGGCGAAGCCGACGTGCTGGTGGTGAACACGTGCAGCTTCATCGAACCGGCGCAGCAGGAATCGGTGCAATCGATCCTGGAAATGGCCGAGTACAAGAAATTTGGCCGGGCCCAAAAGCTGATCGTCGCCGGATGCCTGGTGGAGCGCTATCGCAAGGAAATTCGCGAGCAGATCCCGGAAGTGGACGCGGTGATCGGCACGGGTGAAGTGGAAAAAATCCTCGCGGCTTGCGAAGGAGAGCTTCGGCTGGACGCGAACGGCGCGTCCGAACCGCCCGCCTACCTTTACCACGATCTTTCGCCGCGGATTCTTTCGACGCCGCGCCACACTGCGTACATCAAAATCAACGAGGGCTGCGATCATCCCTGCTCGTTCTGCGTGATTCCGCAGCTTCGCGGAAAATTCCGAAGCCGCCGATTCGAGTCCGTGGTGCGCGAAGCGGAAAATCTGGCGGCGGCCGGCGTGCGCGAAATTTCGCTGATCGGCCAGGACACAACCTACTACGGCGAAGACCTTGGCCTGCGCGACGGATTGCCGGTGCTGCTCGAGCGGCTGGCGCAAATCGAAGAGCTTCACTGGATTCGTTTTCTCTACTGCTATCCGAACCGCATCACGCCGCGCCTGCTTGAAACCATCGCCGCGCACCCGCGCCTGGTGAAATACCTGGACGTGCCGTTGCAGCACGCCAGCCGCGGCGTGCTCGCGCGGATGAAGCGCGGCTCGAACGGCGACGCGTTCCTGAAAATGCTGGGAAAAATCCGCAAGACCATTCCCGGCGTGTCGATCCGCACTTCGTTCATTGCCGGATTCCCCGGCGAGACGGAAGAGGATTTTCGAGAGCTGTGCGATTTCGTGCGCGCCGCGGAATTCGACTGGATGGGCGTGTTTGCATACTCCGATGAGGACACGGCAACGAGTTTCGCGCTCGGCAAAAAGGTGCATTCCGAGGACATTTTGCGCCGTAAAAACGCCCTTATGAGCCTGCAAAAGGCCATTTCTGGCCGCAAATTGCACCGTAAGATCGGCCAGCGCCTTCAAGTAATGCTTGAAGGGCCCTCCCGGGATACGGACCTCGTCTGGGAGGCGCGCCTCGAAGGCATGGCCCCCGACATCGACGGCAAAGTGTACGTCACGGAGTTCGCCGGCGTGAACGATGCGGCAGATCTTCCCGCGCCGGGCACGCTCGCGACGATCGAGATCACCGACGCGAAGGATTACGATCTCATCGGGCGGGTCGTGGAATTCACCGCTCCCGCGCGGGCGGCCACGCGCCCGGCAACGCTTCCGGCGAACACTCTATTTCCGATCCTCGCTTCGACTTGATCGCGGCGATGTTCCCTTTCTATTTTTCAGTGACGGCAGAACGAACGCCTGTATCGGCCCACCGGCGCGCCGATGCAATTTTTCGCCGAGAAACCAATACTCGCACTGCCGCAATTCCGCGGTATGCTTTGGCTGTGAAATGGCACTGCCCGATTTGCCGAAAACCGACGGATTCGGACGCGTCTCGGGAATTCCCTTTTTGCAGCGAACGCTGCCGGCTTCTGGACTTGGGAAACTGGGCGAGCGAGAAATACAAAATCAGCGAGCCGGTGATCGATGAATCGACGCCGGAGGAATCCGAGCGTGGCGGGCCGGGACGGGATGCGGATGAGCACAAGAACTGAGGCGTCTCCGCCGGACGATGCGGCGCCCGCAGTCCCGGCAACCGCACAGGCAGCGCGCAAACCGCGCTTCGCTTTACTTCTCGCAACCGCCGGCGGCCTGGGATACATTCCCGTCGCGCCGGGCACGTGGGGTTCATTCGCCGGGATTTTGCTGGCCATGCTTCCGTGGTGGGCGCTCTTTGCGGTGGGAGCTGTTTCGGGGAACAAGACTATTTTCGACGTTTCCTTCCTGGGCGGCGGTAAGTTCGATCCGTTCCTCGGCGCTCAGATTTTCCTGGCGGCCGCAACCGCAATAGCGGGCGTCTGGGTCGCGGGCCGCGCTTCCCGGCATTGGCGGCAGAAGGATCCCCAACGAGTCGTTGTGGACGAAGTGTCAGGGCAGCATCTGGCGCTGCTGCTCGGCTGCGCCGCGCCCATTTGGTGGAGAGCGGCGAGTCCGGCGTGGATCGGCCTTACTCCGGGACTCATCACGGACAATACGCCGCTTCGCTGGCAATATTTGCTGCTGGGTCTTATACTTTTTCGAGTGTTCGACATATGGAAGCCATTTCCGGCGCGACAGGCAGAATCCCTGCCGGGCGGATGGGGCATCATGGCCGATGACTGGATCGCGGGGATTTACGCCGCGATCGGCTTGTGGGTCGCCAGAGCCGCCGGGCTCTAATGGAACAGCGGCTTTCGAGCGTTTCAGCAGCGGCAAGGGAAAATTCGTTTGAACTTAAAAATGAATGGCGTGCCCAGAATTGAAAGCGTGAAGCCGGGAGCAGCTTTGCCGGGCGGCGAAATATCGATCAGGGGTGTGGGCTTCGCGGCGCGCAACCCCACGCGGCCCCAGGTGCAATTCGGCGCGGCGGAGGCAAACCTGGTGATGGCCGCGGACAACCTGCTGATCGCGCGCGTGCCCGATGAAGCGGCGGGTGGCGCGGTGAGAGTGCGGATGGGCAGCGTCGAAAGCGCGCCATTTCCCATGGCTCTCGGCGTGCAGATCGCCGACAACCTGCACCCGGTGGGCAATCCGGCGGTGGACTCCGAAGGAAACGTCTACGTCACATTCAGCGGGCAGCGCGGACAGAAAGTGCCGGCTTCCCTGTACAAAATCACATCGAATCACACAATCAAACCGTTTGTCACCGACATGATGAACCCGACCGGCCTGGCAATCGACCGCAACGGGTACCTGTTCGTGTCGTGCCGCCACGACGGGACCGTGCAACGGGTCTCGCCCGACGGCCGCTCGATGCAATGGATCGAGGGAATGGGAATCGCAACGGGAATCGCATTCGACAAGGCGGGAAGCCTCTACGTGGGCGACCGCAGCGGCACGATCTTCAAGATCGGCCCGGATCGTGAAATTTTCGTTTTCGCGACGCTCGAACCATCGATTGCGGCGTACCATCTGGCGTTCAGCCCGGCGGACGAACTGTTCGTTACCGGGCCAACCACCTCGAGCTACGACCGCGTCTATCGAATTTCTCCCGCGGGTGAAGTGTCCGTATTTTTCCGCGGGCTGGGACGGCCGCAGGGGCTTGCCTTCGACCGCTTCGGCAATCTGTACGTCGCGGGATCGCTGGAAGGCAGGCGCGGAATTATCCGGCTGACTCCGCAGGCTGAACCCGAACTGGCGCTGGCCGGAAGCAACATCGCCGGGCTGGCGATTCTACCCACGCATCGCGCCTTGATTACCACAAACAACGCACTCTACTCCCTCGACTGGGATGTCGAGGGGCTTCCTCTAAACGGTTAGCGGACAGGAATGCTGGCGGAAATCATTGCCGTCGGTTCAGAATTGCTGACCCCGCACCGCCTGGACACCAATTCGTTATTCCTCACGAGCGAGTTGAACCAGCTCGGCATTCGCGTGGTTCACAAGACCGTCGTGGGCGACGAGCCGGAGGAAATGCGCTTGTCGTTCCAGCACGCCCTGGAGCACGGCGACGTAATCGTCTCCTCGGGAGGGCTAGGGCCAACCGACGATGACCGCACGCGCCAAACCGTCGCGGAATTGCTCGGGCGCAAGTTGCACACCGACGATGGGGTGCTTCGCCATATCCAGGAACGGATGCGGCGCTACGGGCGCGTGATGCCGGGGATCAATACGCGGCAGGCTTTGGTCCCGGAGGGCGCCACCATCCTGCCGAATTCTCGCGGCACCGCGCCGGGCCTTTGGCTGGAATCGAACGGCCGCATTGTGATTCTGCTCCCCGGCGTGCCAAAGGAGCTTCGGGCGCTGTTTGAAATGGAAGTGAAGCCGCGCCTGGCGAGGGTGGCGCCCAAGCAGCGATTGTTCACGCGAGACTTGCGCATCGTGGGATTGCCGGAATCCGAGGTGGAGGTTCGCGTGTCGCCGCTCTACGCGGTTTATCCCGATACGGAGACGACCATTCTGACGGCGCCGACCGGCATCCAGCTCCATCCAAGCGTGTGGTCCGAGGACGCCTTGAAAGCCGAACAGCTACTCGATGAAATCAGCGACCGGATGGCTCTGGCTCTGGGAGAGCATCTTTATTCGACGCGGGGCGAGGCCATGGAGGAAGTAGTAGCGCGCATTTTGACGGAAAACCGGGCCATGATCGCCGTGGCCGAAAGCTGCACTGGGGGCATGATCGCGGAGAAACTCACGAACATGGGCGGGAGCTCAATTTATTTTCTAGGCGGCGTGGTCTGTTACAGCAACGGCCTGAAAACGAGCCTGGCGGGCGTTCCCGCGGAACTGATCGAATCGAAAGGAGCGGTGAGCCCGGAAGTGGCGCTGGGATTGGCCGAAGGCATTCGCAAACGCACCGGCGCCCGGCTGGGGATCGGAGTGACCGGCATTGCCGGGCCGGGCGGCGGCAGTCCGGAAAAGCCGGTGGGCCTGGTACACATCGGCATCGCGGATGAGCGCGGCCCGCGGCAGAAAGAGTTTCGCTTCGTGGGCGACCGCGACCGCATCCGCCAGTTCGCCACGCAAAGCGCACTCGACATGGTGCGGAAATATTTTCTATTTCCCTCGAACGGGAGGAACTGAGAAGTGCGGCTCTTCATCGCGCTCGACCTGCCCGCAAAAGTGCGGCAAGCACTGGATGAATTGATTGCGAGACTCCAGCCAAAATGCCCCAGCGCACGCTGGGTTCGCCCGGAAGGAATCCACGTCACACTGAAATTCATCGGCTACACGGATGCTAGCAAGCTCGATGCCCTGCTGGCGGCCCTGGCGCCGGTTGGTTCGGCACAACCGGTGGAAATGAAATTCCGAGGGCTGGGATTTTTCCCCAACGAGCGGAGGCCGCAGGTGCTGTGGTGCGGGGTGGAAGCGGCGAAAGACCTGGCGGAACTGGCCGCCAAGATCGAGCGTGCGCTGGCCCCCGTGAACGTGCCGCCCGAATCGCGGCCGTTCATGCCGCACCTGACACTGGCGCGGCTTCAGCCGGGCGAGACCAGCCGAGCGGAGATGGACGAACTCTTCCGCGCGGCGGAAGAAATGAAGGAGCAGAGCTTCGGCTCGGCACGCGCCACGGAATTTTGCCTTTACGAGAGCATCCTGAAGCGCTCCGGGGCCGAATACAAGCGCCTACACACATTCCCGCTCGTGAAAGGATCCGCGTGAACGCGCACTGGCTGGCGCTGGTCCTCGCCTACTTGCTGGGCTCGATTCCGTTCGGTTTCCTGATCGTAAAGGCAAGCGCGGGAGACGACATTCGCAAGCGCGGCAGCGGGAATATCGGCGCCGCCAATGTGGCCCGGAATGCGGGGTTGATGGCAGGAGCGCTGACTCTTCTGCTGGACGCGGGAAAAGGATACCTGGCGGTGTGGATTGCGAGCCGGTGGCCCGCGAGCGGCAACAACGCCCGGTGGATGATGGCGGCGGCCGTGGTGGCCGTGATCGGGCACATGTTTCCGGTGTGGCTGCGATTTAAAGGAGGCAAGGGAGTGGCCACGGGGCTGGGGGTGTTTCTACCCATTTGCCGGGAGGCGGTTGCGGCGGCCGTGATTCTCTGGATTCTCGTGGTGGCATTCTGGCGCTATTCCTCGCTGGCTTCCATGGCGGCAGCGGCCACGCTGCCCGTGTTCGTTTATCTGCTGTACGCGCCGCGGCACGCCCCGCCGGCGTATATCACGCTGGGCACGATTCTCATTTCGGTGCTCGTCCTCGCCAAGCACCGGCCGAACATGCAGCGGCTGGTTGCGGGCACGGAAAATCGCGTCGGGCGCACCCGCGGGTAACGCCGCTTTTTTGCTTGCCGCTTGGGCGAGAATCGAGGCGCCGCCGCGCTGTGGCGTATCCGCCAACTCTAGTACGACGGTCCCGTTGTGCGGCCCCACCCGCTTCGATAGCATTTTACAGGCGCGCAGATATGCCCATTCCAGCCCCCCAGCGATCCTCGAAACGGCAGGTACGCATCCTCTGGATCGTGCTGGGAGCTCTTTTGCTGGTGAGCGTCACGCCGCTGTGGCTCTACCACCGGCAGGTGCTGCAGCTCAGCGAGCAAAAACTGCAAGACACCGAGCGCGTGCAACAGAGTGAAATTACCCGCTCGCTGGCAAGCGAGACATTGGAGATCGAGGAGAGCCTCCGCGAGCAGTTGCAGAACCAGCGGCAGGTGCTGGCCCTGACTGGCTGGATCGACGACGTGGACGATCCGACACACGCGCCTCAACTCTCGCGGCTCCTGCAAGACTTCGTCGAGAGCAACCCGAACATTCTTTACGTAACCGCAGTGAACAAAGAGGCCAAAGGCCAGTCCGCCGGAAGCTTCCGCGGCGATCAGGACCCCTTCGTGCAAGTGGCGCTCAAGCGCGCGTTCACGGCCAGCATCCAGCAACTGAATTTTTTGAGCGATCCATTCGCCTTGGGGAAGGACGACCGCACGGCGCTTGTGGTGTCCGTTCCGCTGATGACGGATGGGCAATTCTCGGGGATGTTCGCCGCCGTGGTTTCGATCGACCGGCTGATCGCACGGCTTCAGGACGCCAGCGTGCGGGACCGAATCGTGTTCCTTGTGGACGTGCACGGGCATATCGTGGCCTATCCGGACACGCGGGCATTCGTTCCCGGGCAAAACGTGACCTCGAACTTCCCCATCGTGAAACAAGTGGGAGAGCTGCCACAGGACCTGAGAGCGACGGAAACCATGCGGTACACGGCGCCGGGCAAGGGCAAGAACCATCGCCCCGTGGAAATGATCGGCACCTACAGCACGATTCCGGAGCTTCGCTGGGCAGTGATCGCGGAACGCAGCCTCGACGATGCCCGGATCGATGCGGGGGTGAACGAACTCACGGATCAGGCGCTCCGGTTCGTGGTAGCGGTCACCCTGGCGGCGCTGATCATCGGATACCTGTTCGCCCTGGGCATCACGCGGCCCATCCAAGACCTGGTGGAATCGACGCGGGCAATGAGCCGGGCGGAATTCCACGAGCGAGTGGAGGTGCACGGGGCGGCGGAAATCAGCGAGCTGGCCGAAACGTTCAATCAAATGGCCGGGCACATCGAGCAGTACGTCGATCGGCTCAAAGCAGCGGCGGAAGAAAACCACGAGCTGTTCCTAGGCTCGATTCGCATGCTCGCCGCGGCCATCGACGAGAAGGACCCGTACACCCGGGGCCACACCGGGCGCGTGGCCAAATACTCGTCGATCATCGGCGAAGGCATGGGAATGAACGAGGAGGATCTCGACCGGCTGCGCATCGCGGCCTTGCTGCACGACGTGGGAAAAATCGGCGTGGACGACCGCGTGCTGAAGAAGCCGGGGAAACTGACGGACGAAGAATTCGAGCTGATGAAACAGCACACCATCAAAGGCGCCAACATCATGCGTCCGGTGGCGCAGTTGAAGGACGTGCTGCCCGGCATCGAGCTTCATCACGAGCGGATGGACGGCAACGGCTACCCCTACGGACTGCGCGGCGAGCGCATTCCCCTGATGGCGCGGATCATCGCCGTGGCGGATACGCTGGACGCCATAACCACGAACCGGCCGTACCAATCGGCCATGGACCTGGAGTTCGCGATGGACCGAATCCGTTCGCTGGCCATCTCGAAGTTCGATCCGGAGGTGGTCGCGGCGCTGGAATCCGCGATCGATGCCGGCCAGTTGCGCCTGAGCGCCACCCTCGTCGAAGTCTGACCACTTCCCCAGCCGGACCAAAACGGCCGGAAGACCCGCGGAAGCAACCAGAACCATCCGGCGCGCCGAAAGTTCCTCTGCTAGAATGAATCGTTCCGTATTTCTTGCGATCCCATGATCTCCCTGTTTGGAAAACCCGAGCCCACGCTGCTGGAAAGGCTGAAGGAATCGGTCACCAAAACGCGGACCGAACTATCGGCGCGCGTCGAGCAGATACTGACCGGCGACCGGCCGGTGGACCCCGAGGTGCTGAAGCAGCTCGAATCCGCGCTGCTGGCGGCGGACATTGGCGTGCGAACCACCAAGGAAGTGCTGGCCGCGCTGCGCGAACAGGTGAACCAGCACAAACTGGAAGGCGCATCGTCGCTGAAGCAGGAGCTGAAGAACCAAATCCTGAAAATCCTGACGGCGCCTCCGGCGAATTCGGACGACAAGGCCGACGCGGCGCCGCGCGTGCTGTTCGTGGTGGGCGTGAACGGGACCGGGAAGACGACGACGATCGGCAAGCTGGCGAACCGACTGAAGAAAGAAGGGGCGAACGTGGTGCTATGCGCGGCCGACACGTTTCGCGCGGCGGCGATCGAGCAACTGGAAGTGTGGGCGCGGCGCGCCGGAGTGGAAGTGATCAAGCAGAAATCCGGCGCGGACCCGTCGGCGGTGATTTTCGATGCGCTGACGGCGGCTCGCGCGCGGTCGGCGGACCTGGTGATCGTGGATACGGCGGGACGCCTGCACACGAAATCGAACCTGATGGCGGAACTCGAAAAAATGAAGCGCACGGCGGCGAAGATCGTGCCGGGCGCGCCGCACGACGTGCTGCTGGTGCTGGACGCGACGACGGGCCAAAACGGGCTGAACCAGGCGCGCGAGTTCTGGAGCCACGCGGGAGTGACGGGAATCGTGCTGACGAAACTCGACGGGACGGCGAAGGGCGGGATCGTGGTGGCGATTGCCCGGGAGCTGAGCCTGCCGATTCGTTTTGTGGGAACAGGCGAGCAGATGGACGATCTCGTGCCTTTCGATGCGCAAACCTACGTCAATTCGCTCTTCGACTGAAGTAGCTTCCGACGATAGCCAGTGGATGGAGCGAGCGATTGAACTGGCGCGCGAGGGCGTTGGATTGGCCCATCCCAATCCGATGGTGGGCGCGGTGGTGGTCAAGAATGGGCGAGCAGTGGGCACGGGCCTGCACATTTACGATGAGCGCGACCACGCGGAGATCGCGGCTTTACGGCAGGCGGGCAAAGAGGCGCGCGGGGCAACGCTATATTTGAACCTGGAGCCGTGCTGCCACACGGGCCGCACCGGGCCTTGCACGCAGACGATCATCGAAGCAGGCGTGAGGCGCGTGGTGGCCGCGATGGAAGACCCCAACCTCAAAGTGGCGGGCCAGGGGTTCGCGCAGCTAAGAAATGCGGGCGTGCAGGTGACGACCGGCATGGGGGAAGAAGAGGCGCAGCGGCTCAATGAGGATTTCGCGCGCTGGATCAAGACCGGGCTTCCGTTCGTGACGCTGAAGGCCGGGCTCACGCTCGACGGGCAAATCGCCATGCGCGCGGGAAAAGAGACGCCGATTACCGGAGAAGAGTCGCGCGAGGCGGTGCAGCGAATGCGGCACGCGGCCGATGGCGTGCTTACGGGGATCGGGACAATCCTGTCGGACGATCCGCTGTTGACGGATCGCACGGCGCTGCGACGGAGGAGAAAGCTACTGCGCGCGGTGGCCGATTCGCGATTGCGCATTCCGATGAAGTCGAAGATCGTGCAATCGGCGGAAGGCGACGTGGTTGTGTTCACGGCGCAGCGCAACGATTCACCGAAGGCGCGGGCGCTCAGGCGCGCGGGGGTCGAGGTGGTCCGGGTGCGAGCGCGCGGCGCGCATATCGATCCCGGCGAAGTGACGAGAGAATTGGGACGGCGGCAAATCCTAAATTTGCTGCTGGAGGCGGGAGCGGAACTGAACGGCGCCGCGCTGACGGCTGGGATTGTGGACAAAATGGTCCTCTTCTACGCGCCGAAAATCATGGGGACCGGCGGCGTGCCCCTGGCGCGGATTCCCGCGCGATTGTTCCCGAAGGCGCGGGCGCTTTCCAATTTGACGCTGCACGGCACCGGCCACGACTTCGCGGTGGAAGGATATTTCCACGATGTTTACAGGGATCACGGAACAGGTCGGAAAAATTGAGTCGATCGAGCACGGAGCGGAGGGCGGGCGGCTTCGTGTGAGCCTAGCAGGCGCGCCCGAAATTGCCGCGGAGATGAAGCCGGGAGACAGCATATCCGTGAGCGGCTGCTGCCTGACGGTGGTCGAGCACGGCGCTCAACATTTTTCGGCGGATCTTTCCGGGGAAACGCTGCGCCGAACGTCGCTGGGGGAAAAGAAGCAGGGCGATCTGGTGAACCTGGAACGGCCGCTGGCGGCGAGCGCGCGGCTGGGCGGGCATTTCGTCCAGGGACATGTGGATGGCGTGGGGCGCGTGACCGGGCTGATACCGGAAGGCGAGAACTGGTGGCTCTCGGTGCGCGTGCCGGAGGATTTGCGGCGGTATGTGGCCGAAAAAGGCTCGATCGCAATCGACGGGATCAGCCTGACGGTGGCGCGCTGGCGGAATGGCGTCGCCGATATCGCCATTATCCCGTTTACGCACGCGCACACGAACGTTCGGACGATGGCCGCCGGAGACGCGGTGAATCTCGAATGCGACATCCTCGCGAAATACGTGGAGAGCCTGCTGGAAACGAAGAAAACTCCCACGGCATCGCGACTCACCATTAGCCGATTGGTGGAAGAAGGCTTCTAGGGCCGAGATCCGTTTTAAAGCTTCCATTCCCTCAGAGATTTTTCCGACCATTCCAGCTTGAGCTGCCCGTTCGGGTCGATAAACTTTTCTTACATGATGGATTCTGATTGACTCTTGAGGTACCTACCCATCAATTTCTTCGCTATAAGTCTGGCCTTTAATCCATCCTGGTCGCGCCCTTCTTTGCGCTTATGGGTCATTGTGTTGGGAATCCTCTGACTATTTTTGGGACTAGTGAATGACCATCTACCAGTCTTTGCTCGCACGAGGGTATTTCCCCAAGGAGTTACCTCCTGCGTTTTTCACCGCAAGCTTTGCGAATTATGCTGCAACGAAGCAAGGACGCTCAATAATTTCGAAGTATTGCCCGGTCGATAAATTCACCGAGTGCGTGAAATACCGACTAGCGCTTCCGGGAGTCAACCGGCGGGAGTTTCGCATTCCACACCCCGCCTCGTTTTCGAAATTGGCCATATTGATCGCGACACACTTTGCGCGGCTTCTGAAAAGAGCATCGTCCGACTTCTCAAGGAGCCGACCAGTTTATGCCACAGGGCGTCAGCGAACACTATCGCCCATGGTTAGCCCAGCAGATCTACACAAGGAGCGAGCCGCGACTCGGGCAGGATCATCGTACCTGCTCAAAGCAGACGTAAGTCAGTTCTATCCTTCGCTGTACACTCATGCAGTTGGGTGGGCCATCGATCCGAAGTTGCGCGAAAGAACAAACTGGAATAACGACAAACTACTCGGAAAAAAACTCGATCAAGCCTTAATGAATCTAGACGGAAAAGTCAGCCAAGGTGTGCCAATCGGAAACGATATTTCATTCCTGCTCGCTGAGGTTGTTCTAGCCAGAGTGGATAATGCTATCAAATCAGTGACATCGCAACACTCGTTTCGGTGGTTCGATGATTATGAGTTGGCCTTCAATACTCACGAGCAGGCCGAGGAAGGTCTGAAGAAACTGAATCGTGAGCTCGGAAAGTTTCGATTGCGCCTTAATGCGAATAAAACTGCAATAGTGCGGCTTCCCCAACCATCTCAAGATGAATGGCAAGAGACGCTGAGAGAAGCCGGAACCGTCCCTTACATGAATTCAAACAAGATGGTCAAATACTTTGACATTGCATTTCGGCTTCGCGAGCAGTTTCCTGATGCGCCTATTCTGCTCTATGCCTTAGGCATATTGTTTAACATCAATTGCCCCCGCTACGATGTTGCGCAGATCGCGCAGGGATGCATAACACAGGCGTTACTGTGCGAGCCGGGCGCGGCTCAGAAAGCATTTGCGTTGCTCTCTTTCTGGCATGTGAACGGCCTTACTCTGGACGAGGCTCTTATCACTGCAACGATCAATCAGATGATAATTCGGCATGAAGCTGGCGGATTCAGTAGCGATTGCGCATGGGCGCTCGCGTTCTGCTTGGAACATGGATACACCCTTGACTCCAAGGCGGGCCGCGTTCTATGCAGTTTTGACGACGATTGCATTGCTCTCCAAGCCCTTCATATGGAGCAACGAGGCTTGTTGCCCAAAGGTTTCAAAAACAAAGAAATTGTCAAAGGTTTGAAAGACGCCGATTTGGATCGAGAGCATTGGCTCATTGCGTATGAAACGGTCCGTCACGATCTTCTGTCGGTCTGCACTAAGGCAGTTTATGCCAATCCGTTGTTTTCCGAATTCCTTAGGCATCGCGTGACCTTCTATCGGACACGCCTTCCAGCTTATGCGATGACTCTTCATCCTGGGGGAGCTCCAGGATGGGTCGTAAAGAGCTGGGTGGCTTTACTCGAAGGCGAAAGTGAGCGAGTTAGGGTTCAACGAGAAGAGAGTCTTAGTGTGCTGCCAATACTTAAGCTTATACACGATGACCTGGAAAAAACTCGCGGAAAGCACGTTAGCCCCGATGATGCTGTGGCGAGTCTGATGGAATTGTTCGACACCGGAGCTGACGTTAGTGAACTGGGCACGTTTTCCGGTTGAAAAAATATCGCCATCTTTCGCTTGGCTCCAAAAAGCTCCAGCTTTCGCATTCACTTCATGGAGCTTGAGGAAACCGCGAGGAAGCAGAAGGCGATTCCGATGTATTCGGTTAAGAAATAGCCGCCCAAGTTGGGAACGAATCGTTCGGACTTTTCCATTCCTGTGCATCCAGTATGTAATGCCGTTCGAAGAGCCGCGGCGGGGGTCAATGCGAGGAAAGCAGCGCGGACTCCCGGGCCTTTTGGCGAGCGCCGCGATAATACAAGGTGAGACCGATCAGGATTCCCAGCAGGGTGCCTCCGACGAGCTTCGATTCGAAGAGCCATTTGTGGGTAGACTCGCCCGGCGGAATGAGGGAGAGCACGATTCCCGCCAGCACCACGAGACATCCCAGAGAACCGGCGAGCCAGACTCCGAATTTACCTCCGGGAATCAGCACGGCTTGCTCGCTCTTCCCGCAGTCTGCGCGATAGGCGAGCTTGATGACCGCCGCATACATGTAGATGAAAGGAATGAAGTAGAGGATGGCGCCCGCGTCCACGAGAATCTGATAGGCGCTGTTGGCCGTCTCGTTCACCTGAATCAGCAGGAGAATCACGCCGGAAATGACGGCCTGCACGAGGCCTTCTTGGCTTTTGCAACTGACCTAAACTCGGAGATCCTGACTGTCTAAATTAGCGGGTAGCCTTACACACGATTCCTTTGCTCTACCTGTCAGGGCCCAGGAACACGCGACATGAGATCCGCCGGGGCCGCCGAGCTGTGACTTTAGTCATATTCAACGGGTCCCACGAGGGTATGCTTTAATCGAGGTCGATCCATATGAGAAATGTCGATGCTGAGAATGACGGACAGGAAATATCGCTTCCGAGCCCTCGATTTGTCGGCGAAGGCCAGCATCCCGACAGGATGCAGGGACACTGGGTTTTGGCGCGGGCCGGCAAGCGTGTCCTGCGGCCGGGCGGGCTTGCTCTAACACGGCGTATGGTTGACGCCTTGGCAATCGGACCGAAGGATCGTGTAGTCGAATTCGCTCCGGGGCTAGGCGCTACTGCCCGAATCGTTCTACGGCGCCATCCGTCGGCTTATTGTGGTGTGGAGCGCGAGCCCGCGGCAGCCGAATACCTTCGACGGCAACTGGCGGGAACTCCTGCCAGGATTGTGCTGGCCCAGGCGGAAGAATCAGGGCTGCCCAGTTCTTCCGCGACGGTAGTTTATGGCGAAGCGATGCTAAGTATGCAAAGTCAGGAGCAGAAGATTCGGATTTTTGCGGAGGCCACGCGGCTTCTGGAGGCTGGGGGACGATACGGCATCCAAGAGTTGTGCCTCTTGCCCGACGACATATCGGACCGCCTCCGTCATGAGATCCGAGCGGCGATGTCGAAAGATATCCATGTGGGAGTACAACCGCTGTCCCGAAGCGAATGGATAAGATTGTTCGAACAGAACGGACTGAAAGTGGCCTGGAGCAGCGAGGCGCCCATGCATTTACTGAAACCATGGCGCGTGCTGCGGGACGAAGGATTGAGGGGCGGTCTGCAGTTCGCTTTCAGGGTGGCTACAGACCGGACGATCCGCCGCCGGATCGGTTCCATGCGCAGGCTCTTCCACAAGTATGGAGAGCATCTTGGCGCTATCTCTCTGGTTGGATTGCGAGAGCCGGATGTGGTTGTGTCAACTCAATCGTGACATGCAAGAGCCGCGACCGGTTCGATCCAACATCGATTGCACTGGTCACTGTATATGCTTGGGAGAGAATCTTGCCAGGAGGGCCATTCACGCATGCCTGTACAGATTGGAGCCGTAGCCCACAACTTTTCAGACCCGACCGGACTGCTGTCCGATTGTCATCGGCGCATTGAGATGTTCCTCGGCTCATTGGGCGCCGTCGCACGAGCAATGGATTGCCCTTTGACCGACGAAACGAGAAGGGCGCTCGATGCCGCCCTGCGCTATTTCCGCGAGGCTGCGCCGAAACATACCGCGGATGAAGAGGAATCGTTGTTTCCCCGGCTGCGTCAGGTCAGTAATCCCGAGGTGCAATCCGCACTGAACAGCCTCGAAGCCCTCGAGAACGATCATCGCTGGGCGGCCAGTTTACACGCCAGAGTTGAGAGCTTAGGACAAAAGTATCTGTTCTCCGGGAGCCTGCCAAGTGCGGAAGCAGAAGAATTCAGAACAGCGGTCGCCAGCCTCACGGCCATGTATCAACAGCACATTCGCATGGAGGATGATGTGGTATTTCCCGCGGCGGCGCGATGCTTGTCTTCGACGGAACGGGCAGCCGTTGCGGACGAAATGGCGGCTCGTCGAAAAGCGAGATTAATCACAGAAATCCCTCACCTCCGCGAGCGGAGCTAGACGATTCCGCTCGGACGGGACAGTTGGATCGCGATGAACCGATTGCACCAATGGTACTGCCGGTCAAACCCTTGGAGGCAGAAACTCGAGGATGAAATTTTGCCATGGTCACTCGCTGGAATCGATCTGGGCGACGAAATTTTGGAAATTGGTCCGGGGCCAGGGCTGACTACGGATTGGCTGCGCCATCGATACCGGGCTATCACGTGTCTCGAAGTCGATCCGCGTTTGGCGCGCTCTCTCGGGGAGCGTACCGCCGGCACTAATGTGACGGTACAACTCGGCGATGCAACGGCAATGCCGTTCCGCGATCGAACATTTTCGGCCGTTGTTTCCTTCACCATGCTCCACCACGTACCGTCAAACTTTTTACAGGATCGGTTGTTTGCCGAGGCCTACAGGGTTCTCAAGCCCGGCGGCGTTTTCGCCGGAACGGACAGCGTGCGGTCCCTCCGGATGCGGGTCTTCCATTTCGGGGACACGATGGTCTTGGTCGATCCCGCAAAGTTGCCTGGCAGACTCGAATCGGCAAACTTCAAAGACGTGAAAATCCAGGCAGGCGCGGGAAGATTCCGGTTCTGTGCGCAGCGCCCATTATCTGCAATGCCGCCTCCCGATTGCCTAACGGAACAGACGGTCGAACCTCGCTGATAGGCTCCGCCACAGCGAATGTCCTAACTTAGAGAGTTCACGCAAATCAGCGGCGTCACGCAAATACTGCCGGCTAAGTTGGCAGGAAATAGAACGGCAGCCCTCCCTCAAGAGTGGGCGCGTTCCAGGCGCCTTCACGCGCATAACCCAGTAAAAAGCCGCTTAGCCGATGTGAAGGCCGCCATTCACATCGAGAACGTGGCCCGTGATGTAAGCGGCTTCATCGCTGGCGAGAAAGTGGATGGCGCAGGCGACATCGCGATCGGTTCCGAAACGGCCCAGTGGGATGAGCGCCTTCATTTTATCCTTGATTTCCTGGGAGAGGATCTCGGTCATGGGCGTATCGATGAAGCCGGGAGCAATCGCATTGACGGTAATGTTGCGCGACGCGACTTCCACGGCAATAGCGCGAGTGAGGCCGATCAATCCGGCTTTGGACGCGACGTAGTTGGCTTGCCCGGCATTGCCCGCCTCGGCCACTACGGAGGTGAGATTGATGATGCGGCCGGAGCGTTGCTTGAGCATGGCGCCGAGGGCCTGCTGGATGCAGAGATGCGCGCCGGTCAAGTTGGTGCGCAAGACCGCCTCCCAATCTTCTAGCTTCATGCGGAGAGCAAGCGTGTCGCGGGTGATGGCGGCGTTATTGACGAGAATATCGAGGCGGCCGAATTTTGCGAGAACGTGCTGAAAGGCCGCCCTTACTTGCGTTGCGTCGGCCACGTCCAGCGGCACGGCCATCGCCACGCCGCCAGCGGCTTCAATTTCAGCGACCACCGAGGAGAGTTTTTCCGTATTGCGCGCGGCTACGGCGACTTTCGCGCCCGCTTCCGCCAGCACGAGCGAAGTGGCTCGGCCAATGCCTTGCGACGCACCGGTGATCAAAGCAACTTTGTCTTTGAGTGAAAACATAGGGTTAGAAGCTATCGCATCCACACACTTGAGAGCAATAGAGACGAGCACTGGGCGACGAATGAATTCCGGCGCCCACTTATCGAGATCCCGGTCAACAGAACGGAGCGCGCATCTTCTATCGAACGAAATCGGAATCACACGCCAAATTCGATAGCCAAGTCCGAGACTTCTGTGTTATCCATTCTCCGTGCAACTTGAATTTCATCCGGGTTCCTTGCAATTTCATATCTCAACTCATGAGTTCCTTCGACTGTTGAGCTATACCGCCAGCTATTTCTAACGGGATTGCGTTTCCTTCGCCTGTGTGTGTACTCAATTCAGTTCACGAGGAGATACCCATGAACCCGTCCGGGACGAACTCAGCGGGACCCATTGCAACCTTCGTCAGACGGCATTTTCGCCACTTCAACTCGGCCACACTGGCGGACGCTTCGGAAGCCTATGCCGGGCATCTTTCCCGTGGCGGCAAAATGCTCATCACCCTGGCCGGAGCGATGAGCACCGCAGAACTTGGAATTTCCCTGGCGGAAATGATCCGGCAAGAGAAGGTGCATGCAATTTGCTGCACGGGAGCCAATCTGGAAGAAGACGTCTACAACCTGGTGGCTCACGATCATTACCGGAGAGTTCCACACTACCGGCACTTGACTCCCGAACAGGAGGTGGAATTGCTGAACGGCCATTTGAACCGGGTGACCGACACGTGTATCCCGGAAGAAGAAGCCATGAGACGGATCGAGCGAATTGTGATGGAGGAATGGCGCGCGGCCGATTCCAAGGGAGAACGATATTTCCCGCATGAATTCCTCTATCGAGTTCTCGGCGACGGAAAACTGAAACTGCATTACCAGATTGACCCCGCAGATAGCTGGATGGTGGCGGCTTCGGAAAACAATTTGCCGCTCTTCGTTCCGGGTTGGGAGGATTCGACACTCGGGAACGTGTTCGCGGCACAGGTGATTGACGGTAAAATCAAGACCGCAACCACCGTTCGCAGCGGCGTGGAGTACATGATTGAACTGGCGCGATGGTACTCGGACGTGGCGCGCGTCACACCACTTGGTTTTTTCCAGATTGGAGGCGGTATCGCAGGCGACTTTCCAATCTGCGTTGTGCCGATGCTGCACCAAGACTTGCGACGCGAAAACATACCTCTGTGGGCCTATTTCTGCCAGATCAGCGATTCAACGACGAGCTACGGCTCCTATTCCGGAGCTGTTCCAAACGAGAAGATTACGTGGGGCAAATTAGGAGTGGATACGCCTCGATTCATCATCGAGTCGGATGCGACGATCGTCGCGCCTCTGATGTTCGCTTGCGTGCTTGGATTATAAAGAAGCCGCTACAGCGGCAATCGTGACTGCAAAAGGGGCAGCTAGGCCTCGGGAACTTCGGTGCGGGCCTGGGCTATGCGGTCGATCATGGCGCGCAGGCTGGCAGAATCCTCCACATTGAAGCAGCGCACCGAACGATCGATCTGGCGCAACAATCCCGAAAGCACCTTGCCCGGCCCGACTTCCACGAAGACGGAAACGCCTCGCTCGATCATTTCGCGGACGGAATCGTGCCAGCGCACCGGGAGGGTGACCTGCCGGATCAGCGCTTCGCGAGCTTCCTCACCGGAGGCGACGGCCTCGGCGTCGGCATTAGTGATCAGCGGAAAACGCAAGGGGCCAAAGGCGACGGCTCGCAAATCGGGATCGAGGCGCTTTTGAGCCTCGGCCATGAGAGCGCAGTGAAACGGCGCAGAAACAGGGAGAATTACGGCGCGCTTGGCTCCGCTCTGCGAGGCGATTTCGACACCTCGTTTGACGGCGGCGGCGCTGCCCGAGATTACGGTTTGTTCGGGCGAATTCAGGTTCGCGGGAGAAAGAACTTCGCCGTCGGCGGCCTTTTTGCAAATATCGCCGATGTCCGCCGGAGAAAGACCCAGGATGGCGGCCATGGCGCCTTCGCCCGCCGGGACCGCTTCCTGCATGTAGCGGCCGCGCTTGCGAACCAATTTCACCGTCGGGGAAAAATCGAGCGCGCCCGCGGCCACCAGCGCCGAATATTCGCCCAGGCTGTGGCCGGCCGTGAAATCGGGAACGATGCCGCGCTTTTCCAGGGTGCGAAAGGCCGCGACAGAAACGGTGAGGATGGCCGGCTGGGTATTCTCGGTGAGTTTGAGGGCGTCTTCGGGCCCTTCAAAACAGAGCTTGGAGAGCGAGAAGCCGAGCGCGGCGTCCGCTTCGTCAAACACCGCGCGCGATTCGGGGAAATTTTCCGCGAGATCGCGGCCCATGCCGGGATATTGCGAGGCCTGTCCCGGAAACAAAAAGGCAAGCTTACTCATGGCGGATACGGTTTCCTTTCCGATCAACCGCGCGCAGCGACGGCAGCAGCGGAAAGCTCCTGTTCAATTTTTTCGTTGATGCGCGCGCGGCAAAGCTCATCCGCGACGCGAACGGCATTCTTAATGGCATTCGGATTCGAGCGTCCATGGCCGATGATGGTGATCCCGCGTCCCCCGAGGAGAGGCGCTCCGCCGTATTCGGAATAATCGGTGCGCTTGCGGAAATCGTCGAAG
Organism: Candidatus Acidiferrales bacterium; assembly: GCA_035534055.1. GTDB lineage: Bacteria > Acidobacteriota > Terriglobia > Acidiferrales > UBA7541 > Palsa-295. The sequence goes on from DATLST010000350.1 coordinate 35,422, forward strand.
GCGCGCTTGGAGAGCGCATAGCCCAACTGGGAAGCCAAACTGCTCTTGATAGCTTTCTTCAGCATGCCGCCGATGTGTTCGACCAAACCTTCGCTGAGCTTGAGAGCGATGTTGCCGATGAAGCCGTCACAGACGATGACATCCACATTGCCGCGGAACACATCGCGGCCCTCGACGTTGCCCACGAAATTGAGGGAACTCTGCTTCAGCCGGTTGGCGGCTTCCCGGGTGAGATCGTTGCCCTTCATTTCTTCCTCGCCGATCGAAAGCAAAGCGATGCGCGGCCGTTTCACACCCCAAATGGCGCGATAGTAAATCTCACCCATGACGGCAAACTGCTCGATCTGCTCGGGCTTGGAATCGACGTTGGCGCCGACATCGAGAATCACCGACACCTTTTCCTTCATGTTTGGAAAGGCCGCCGCGAGTGCGGGACGATCGACCGAGGGCAGAGTGCCGATGATGAAGCGAGCGACCGTCATGGCTGCCCCGGTATTGCCGGCGGTGACCAGGGCATCCGCCTTGCCCTCATGCACCAAGTGCGCAGCCACATGGAGCGAGCTGCCCTTTTTGCGGCGAAAAGCGTGCGAGGGCGAATCGGTCATGGAAATGGTTTCAGCAGCGTCGACGATCTCAATCGGGAGACCACGGTGCCGATGGCGGTCTAATTCCTGGAGGACGACGGCTTCCCGGCCCACCAAGAGGATGCGCACGCCCAGCTCGCGCGCGGCAACAACCGCGCCTTCCACCTCGGCGCGAGGGGCGTGGTCGCCCCCCATGGCGTCTAGAGCAATCGTGGTCATCTGAACACCAAAGGTACCCGACTCTGAAAGGCGAGGAAAACTTAGGCCGTCTTGGCGGTGGTGTCAATCACTTCGCGACCTTTGTAATAGCCGCAGAGGGGACACGCCCGATGAGGCAACTTTTTCTCGTGGCAATTCGGGCATTCAGCAAGCGAAAGCGGGTGCAGATGATCGTGGGCACGTCGATTGCTTGTGCGGCGCTTCGAGTGACGTCGTTTCGGATTCGGCATTCCAGCTCCTCATGGCAGGCCGCGACACACACAGCGACCCAATGCTAAGAATCTAGTGTAACGTTTTATTGTTTTTTGAACCAGTCCTGCTTCAAGCGGGCCAGCGGGGCGAGCCTGGGATCGGAACCATGCGTTTCACAACGGCATTCCTCGTTGTTCAAGTTGGCGCCGCAATGCGGGCAAAGGCCCCGGCAATCACTGCGGCAAATTACTTTCATGGGAATAGCCAGGTTCACCTGCTCGGCGAGCACGTCGGCGAGAAACAGGCCCTCGCCTTCGAAGAAAGCGATCTCAGTGTCGTCGAGATTCAGGTGCAATTCCTCATGGGCAATGGAAGTCATGGGCCGGTAATAGAGATCGAAATCACGGCTAATTTCCTCCACTACAGTATCGAGACAGCGCGCGCAGACCAATTCGACACGCGTGTGGAGGTTGCCATAAATGCGAATCTGCTCTTCCACCAGTTCCGCGGTGGCGCGGACTTCCAGAGGCTCAACCTGATGAAATTCACCGGAATGAAAATCCAGGGTTCCCGGAGAATAGCTTTTCCGGATCCGAATCTTGCGGATACCGAGCTCGTTGACATCCAGAAACATCGCATTTCCCCGTGTTTTTCGCGGTGAAACTTTATTATAGGACGGGTGCCCGCTTTGTCAAGGAAGGCGCCGGAGCGGTTCCGCGCGGCTGACACCAAACGGATAATGACTCCATTGGCCTGTGTGAAGCGACAGGACACACTTGGCAAGGCTTAGTATTCGCACCGGGAGGAAATTCCCAGCAATTCGTGGCACTGGCGCAGGAGAAAATGATCGGTCATGCCGGCGATGTAATCACAAACCACCCGATGAAGCGGCTGGCCTGCGGCCCTCGCGGCATACGCGGCCGGAAGCTTGTCGGGATGATCCAAATAGAAGCGAAACAGGGCATCGAGCGCGGCAACGAAGCGATCGTGATCGGCGGAAATGGCGGGGCCGGAATAGAGATGTACATTCAGGAATCGCTTGAGGCTTTCGTTGTGGCGCGCGATCTCGAGCGAGAATGCCGCAAGACGGGCCGGCTGCCGGCGCACATCGTCGACCGAGTCGACGCCGCTCGTTTCGATTCGGCGGCACGTGTTTTCGATCAGATCGGTCGCCAGGCAATCGAGGACGCGCTTCAGCGCCTCGTTGAACTTGAGCTTGTGCTGGCCCCGCGGATAGCGGCGATCCACTTCCGCATAGGCCTCGCCGAAGAGCGGGACTTCGGCGCACAGGCGGTCGAAATCGAGCAGACGGGCCTCGAAGGCGTCGTCCAGGTCGGCGGTGTTATAGGCGATTTCGTCGACGAGATCGATCAACTGAGCTTCGACCGGGGGACGCTCGCCGAGCAAGTACTCGGCTAAGTCAGGAAACTCCCGCGCGGAATAGTCTCCGCTATGCTTCACAATTCCTTCGCGAACCTCAAATGTAAGATTCAAGCCGGGAAAATCCAGGTAGCACTGCTCGAATTGTTCGACGATGCGCAGCGCATGGAGATTGTGGTCAAAATAATCGCCATGGCGGCGCATGAGGGCGTCGAGTTGCTTCTCGCCCGCGTGACCAAACGGCGGATGACCAATGTCATGAACCAGGGCGAGCGCTTCGGCCAGATCGGTGTCGAGGCGAAGGGCGCCCGCCACGGTGCGGGCGATCTGCGCGACTTCGAGCGTATGCGTGAGCCGGTTGCGGAAATGATCGGAATAACGGGTGGTGAAGACCTGCGTTTTTGCCTCGAGACGCCGGAATGCACGAGAATGAATCACCCGGTCGCGGTCGCGAGCGTAATCGTTGCGGTAGGGATGCTGCGGCTCAGGGTAACGGCGCCCGCGAGAGCGGCGCACGTCCATGGCACAGGAGGCGAGCGCCGCCATGGCCACCGAACTCCTCAGGACTGGCCCGGCAACAGACCGAGTTCCTGCTCAGCCTGCTGGGCAATCGGTGTATCCGGATATTCGGATTTGATCTGCCCGTAGTACTTCGCAGCTTCCGAGGGATTTTTCGCGCCGTAGTGCTCGGCCAAAGAGAGAAGGACAACCGGCTTGGGCACCAACACCGTGGGCTTAGCCAGGAGCTGCTGATAGAGTTTCACCGCCTCGTCCGGCTGGCCCGTACGGTCGCTGAGCCCGGCAAGTTCCATCCGGGCCATGGCTGCGAACTCTTCATCGCCGCCAGCGGCGAGCTCGCGGAGCAATTTTTTCGCGTCGTCATTCTTGCCCAGCTTTTCAAGGCTGAGCGCATCGTAGTATTTCGCGAACTGGCCTGGTCGTGTGCGCGGGTACTTGGCCACCACATCGCCGAACTTTTTTGCGGCGTCCTGGTATTTCACTTTTTCGTCAACGTAGGTCAGTTCGCCGGGCTGGGCTGTTTCCCCTGGAGTGACGATACGCGCCTGAAAATCCCGCATGGCATCGTCAAATTCCGCCGAGGCCTGGATCGTCTGGCGCTGCGTGTGAGACCTCCAGCCGTAAAAGGCCGAAGCTGCCACAATCGCCATGGCGACTACCCAAATGGTGAACTGCTTATGCGAGAGTAGTGCTTCAGCGCCGTACGCGAATGTCTCGCGGACTTCGTCTTTTTTCAGTTCCTTACGGGAAATATGCGCCACAGTTCACCTAAACGCGGAGGCTTGCGCATTGAATATTATCACGATTGCAGGATTGACCGCGAACTTCAGGGTGGCGATACCAGAACCAGGCTGTCACCGCGGCTATTGCTTCGGAGCCGAATGAAAGGGATCCGGCTGCGGGCCGCCTGAAACGGGCTCGGGGCTTTCGATATCCAGGTTGACCACGACGGGTTCTTGGCCGCTTCGCACGATTACGGCTTCCACCGGCTCGTCGCGCTTGGCATTGAGCTCCTGGTGGGGTACGTAGGGTGGAACGTAAATGAAATCCCCAGGGCCGGCCTCGTCGACAAATTCCAGGTTGTTGCCCCAGCGAAAACGGGCCCGGCCGCGAACGATATAGAGGACAGTTTCCAATTCGCCGTGGTGGTGCGGCCCGGTGCGGGCATCGGGATGCACGATCACCGTTCCAGCCCAAAGTTTCTGCGAGCCAACCCGCGCGTAACTGATGGCTTCAGCGCGCGTCATACCACGGGTCTGCGCTGTGTTCGAGTCAAGTTCACCCGCACGGACGATGCGGACGCCGTGCTGTTTCCAATCCGTCTGCGAATTCACTTCGGACATTCAAAAATTCCCCCGGTCAAAATCATACAGGTTCTTCGCAAGCGATGACAATGGTTTGAGCTGTTTTTCATGTTGCGATATCCAGATTCAAGCACATGTAACGCCCGGCTGGGCGCAGAAGAATGGCTCCCCGAACCTACTAACTTGCAGAATTGCGATCGCATTTCAGCGGCAGAGATTTTGCATAAATTGAATGGAGGGTTCAGAGCAGGAGCTACAAGAAAGTACGGGCGGCACCAGCGAAACAGACGGGAAAACTCCGAAGCGCTCAAGCTTCGCCGTCACACTGGCTTGGATTTGCCATTGGCGGACCTGCGCCAGGAAGCTTCTTGACCAGCACTAGTTCGGCGCCACCGGCGGGGCCACGTTGCACGGCAAATTCATCCATGAACGCGCGAATCAGGAAGAGGCCGCGCCCGGAGGTGCGCAGTAGATTTTCGTCGGCCAGGCAATCCGGCACTTCGGCGGCGTCGAAACCCCGGCCCTCGTCCAAAACGCGGACGATCATCTTGTCGGGATCGAACTCGATGCTGAGGACGATTTTTTTCCGGCGATCCTGCCGGTTTCCATACGTGTAGGCATTGACGACGCCCTCGCGCACGGCCATGCCGATTTTGTGGACGTCTTCCTCGCCGAAACCCGCAATCTGGGAAACGCGCGTTACCATGCTTTCGGCAAGGTCCGCGCTTTCAAGCAGGGTTTCCAGCGTGACTTCGAGGCGTTGGGTGGTTGCCGCCATTTTTGTAACTCGAAGGAAAGTCCAGTATGCGTATCGAAGCGGCGAAAGGCAAGTTAATGCGGATCTCAATATCCGGCTGATCGGAGGATCACGCCCGGCTGTGAGTGCTTACGCCCAATAAGTCCTGTCGAGGGTGCGGTACTGGATGGCTTCACTCAAGTGCTTGGGTTCAATGGAAGGCGCGCCTTCGAGGTCGGCGACCGTGCGCGAAACTTTCAAGATGCGGTCGTGGGCGCGGGCGGACAGGCCCAGGCGCTGAATGGCGGTCTCGAGCAGCTTTTCACCCTCGGGAGAAATCCCGCAATGCTTGCGGATGAGCTTGGGCGGCATTTGGGCGTTGGCATAGACGTTTTTCTCTCCTCGATAGCGTTCGATCTGAATGGCGCGGGCGCGCAGAACCCGGTCGCGAACGCTGGCGGAGCTTTCCACCTCGCCATTGCCGCGAAGCTCCTTGTATTTCACGGCGGGCACTTCGATCTGAATGTCGATGCGGTCGAGCAGGGGCCCGGAAATTTTTGAGACGTAGCGCTGGATCTGCGTGGGAGTGCAATGGCATTCGCGCGTAGGATCTCCGAAAAATCCGCACGGGCATGGATTCATGGCAGCCGCGAGCATAAAGCGCGAGGGAAAACTGATGGAAAGAGCGGCGCGAGCGATGGTGACGCACCCGTCCTCGAGCGGCTGGCGCATCACTTCGAGAACATTGCGCTGAAATTCGGGCAGCTCGTCGAGGAAGAGCACGCCATTGTGGCCGAGCGACACCTCGCCCGGGCGTGGAACGGCGCCGCCGCCGATGAGTCCCGCATCACTGATGGTGTGATGCGGCGAGCGGAACGGCCGCGTGCCCACGAGGCCGCGCGAATCGTCGAGCACGCCGGCCACGCTGTGGATGCGCGTAGTTTCGATGGCTTCTTCCAGCGACATGGGCGGCAGAATCGTGGGAATGCGCTTGGCCAGCATGGTTTTGCCCGCGCCGGGCGGCCCGATCAGGAGAATGTTGTGGCTGCCGGCGCAGGAAACCTCCAGGGCACGCTTCGCGGACATCTGCCCGCGAACGTCACGCAGGTCCACCCCGTACTGGCTGGCTTCTGCGAGCAGCCGCGAAGTATCCACCGCGATGGGGCGGAACGACTCCGGAGCGTTTATTATGTCGGCCGCCTGTGGGAGCGATTTCACCGCGAACACCTGCATGCCCTCGACGACAGCAGCTTCACGGGCATTCGCTTCCGGCACGATCACGTTGCGGATGCCGCGTTCGCGCGCGGCCAGTGCCGCGGAAAGCGCGCCGCGCACCGAGCGCACGGTGCCATCCAAAGAAAGCTCACCCAAGAAAACGTACGAATCGGGAATTTTTCCGAAGAAAGTTCCCTGGCAACCGAGGAGTCCGAGGGCCATGGGCAGATCGAAAGCGGAGCCTTCCTTGCGAATATCGGCAGGGGCGAGATTGACGGTGACCGATTGCTGCGAGGGGAAATCGAAGCCGCAGTTCCGCAACGCGGACTTAATGCGCTCGCGGCTCTCCTTGACGGCCACGTCCGGCAGGCCGACGACATTGAAATCCCCGGGACGTCCGGGACCGACGTCGACTTCCACTTCGACGAGGTAGGCATCGATTCCAAACACGGCGGCGCTGAATGTCTTGAAAAGCATCCCAAGGCGTAGGGGCTGACCCTCTTCGGCGCAGAGCGTATCGTAAAATGCGATTTCACGCTAGCGATTATGGCGCATTATAAACGGAGAACTCAGAGAACTAGCCAGGAAGAAATCACATGGCCAAGACACATTGCTAAGACATTGATCGATTCGTTTATTTAAATTTCCAAAATCAGCGAGCCGGAAATTGTTTCGTCACTTGAAGAAAGAATCTGTCCGAAGATGGTTACAACTTTAGGACCAGAGGACGACGGGAAGCTCTTTTTCGTTCAATTGCCGCGGCCGCCGAAAACTTGCGGTCGGGGTGTGGTTCGATGCGCGGGCCACCTGTATTAAGGACACAACGGTGTCCGGCGGCTACCCCGCACGTTGGGCAGGGGACGGAGGAAACCTGTTTTTGGTTCAGCTCCCTCGTTCTCATCTGGATAAGATTGCCGTTAAAACAGCCGTAAAAACTGTTCAATTTGGAACACTTCCGATGCGATCTAGGTACCGTTCCGGCATGTTCTATGAGCGGGGGCACCGCAGGCTCAGAAAATTCGAACTATTCTCTGCCAGGATGGGGGGCAGCCGGCTATGGACAGCGAACAACTTCATTAATCGAATGTCCACTCTTTCGCATGTAGACGGGCCATTTGCAATCGCCGACTTTTCCCCTCTAACACTTTGCGAAGAAGTACTGCGGGCTCGCGGTTCAATCTGCGCCCATGCTCCCAGAAGTCTTGACGGCTGAATGGTGCGTTGCCGTCTCACCGGCCCATAGCTCCGGCGACAACGCGCAGTGGGCCTGGCTTTACAGCGATGGCGAGCGCCCGTATGCTTGGCGGTAAAGTGGACCAGCGAGAAACGGAGGGACTTCATGCTGATTGTTCTGATTGTCATTGCCCTGCTCGTGATCTTCGTGATCGTAATGTACAACGGTCTCGTCAGGCTGAAGGTGCAGTGCGACAACGCCTGGGCGGACATCGACGTGCAACTGAAGCGTCGATACGACCTGATTCCTAACCTGGTGGAGACCGTGAAAGGCTATGCCGCTCATGAAAAAGACACGCTCGAAGGAGTGGTGGCCGCGCGCAACCGCGCCATGACCGCGCAGGGCCCGGCGGAAAAGGGCGGCGCGGAAGGCATGCTGACCGCGGCGCTGCGGCAGGTGTTCGCGCTCGCGGAAGCGTACCCGCAACTCCGCGCCGTGGAGAGCTTCAACCAGCTCCAGCAAACGCTGAACCAGATCGAAGACAGCGTGCAAAATGCGCGCCGTTACTACAACGCAGTGGTGCGCGATTTCAATACGAAGATCGCGCAGTTCCCCTCAAACTTGATCGCGAATACTTTCAACTTCAAAGCACGGGAATTTTTCGAAATCAGCGCACCGGCCGAGCGGGAAGTGCCCAAGGTTAATTTCGGCGGCGCGACGCAGCAGTGATCCGCTCCATGCTGTCCAAGAGCCGCGCTCTGGCTGTTTTCCTGCTGGCGCTGCTCGCGCTCATGGCCGCCCTCCCGGCTGCGGCGCAGCGCGAGCTGGTGATCCGCAATTTCGACGACCACATCACGGTGAGCCCCGACGGGTCGATCGAAGTGATCGAGACCATCGAGGCTCAGTTCATCGGCGTGAACTGGCACGGAATCTACCGCAGGATTCCCGTTGAATACACCACGCCCCAGGGCCTGAATTACACGCTATTCCTCGAGCCGCTTTCCATTACCGACGAGGACGGGCACCTTCTGCGGTACGAGAGGAGCCGGCAGGGGCGGTACGAGCAGTTCAAAATCTACGTGCCCGACCCGGACAATTCGACGCGCAGCGTGATGGTGCACTATCGCGTGCCGAATGCTTTGCGGTTTTTCGACGATCACGACGAACTTTACTGGAACGTAACCGGCGACGAATGGGAAGCCCCGATTCAGGCCGCAAGCGCGCGAATCGAGCTGCCCGCGGGCGTTACCGGATTGCACGCCACCGCCTATACAGGAGCGTTTGGCTCGCGCGCGCAGAACGCGGAAGTGGCGGTTCGGAATAACGTGGTCGAAATTCACACCACGCAGCCGCTTGGCTTCCGTGAAGGGCTCACCGCCGTGGCCGGATGGGACAAGGGATTCGTCCGCGCGCCGGGGATCCTGCAGAAGGCGTGGCTTCTGCTGCGCAGCAACTGGCCCTTCTTTTTGCCGATCCTGGCGGGCTTGGCCATGTTCTGGCTGTGGTGGACGCGCGGACGCGATCCGGAGCGCGATGCGATTACGGTGCAGTACGAGCCGCCGGACAAGCTGACGCCAGGCGAGTGCGGCACGCTGGTGGATGACGAGGCGTCCATGCGCGACATTACGGCCACGATCGTTGATTTGGCCGTGAAGGGATATCTCACTATCGAGCAGAAGGACGCAAACAGGATGCTCGGGCTGATGCACGACAAGCAGTACGTGTTCCACGTGAAAAAGGCGGCGGCAGAATGGAGCGCCGCACGGCCGCATGAGCAGGAAATGCTCGCGGCTCTGTTCGACGGCGGGACGAACCCCGATGTGAACCTTTCGGACCTGCAGAATCATTTTTATACGCATCTGCCCGCGATTCGGGATCGCCTCTTTGACGCGCTCGTAGCAGACGGCTACTACTTGCACCGGCCAGACACTGTGCGGCAGGGTTATCTTGGAGCGGGATTGCTTATCGGCTTCCTGTTTGTAGCGGCATCCGGTACCTTGGCACGATCCACCGGCGTAGCATCGCTCACATGGATAATCGCTGGCATTCTTACGGGCGCGGTCATCTGCGGAGTCGGATGGTTCATGACGGCGCGGACGATCGCCGGCGCACGGACATTTGCGAAAGTGCTGGGTTTCGAGCAGTTCCTCGGCCGCGTGGAGAAGGACCGAATCGACCGAATGGAAAACGCGCCCGAGATGTTCGAGAAATTCCTTCCGTATGCGATGGCCCTGCGCGTGGAAAAAAAGTGGGTGCAGGCGTTCGCGGGCATTGCGATGCAACCTCCACAGTGGTATCAGGGCAGTTACGGCGCTGGATTCCAGCTATATTTGCTGGTCAACGACCTCAATATGATGTCGGCACAGGCCGGAACGGTAATGGCGTCGTCTCCGCGCAGCTCGGGAGGATCGGGCTTTGGCGGAGGAGGGGGATCGGGGGGAGGGTTCGGCGGCGGTGGCGGCGGTGGCTTTTAGCTCCCGATAAACGCTCGGGATTCAAGCTATCCGGTCGGAACGCACATCTGGACATTCCGATTGGACGCGGTGCCGGGGCAATTCGCCGGGTTTTCAAATTCGGCCGGCAGATCAGTTTAAAGGAGGCGAGGAAAGAATGCGGGCACGCGGCGAGCGTAGTCGTCGAATTGCACGCCGAAGGCTTCGCGCAGCAGGCGTTCCTCGCTTTGAATGCGAATGGAGTTCCCGGCCAGGAACACTACAATGGCGACGAGCAAAGCGTGCCAGCGGCTGACGGCGAGCCCAGTGGCCACGAGCATGCCGAACATGGCGAGATAAATCGGGTTCCGAACCACAGCATACGGCCCGCGATCGATCAAATCGTGGCCTTCGATCACGCGAGCGACGAGCGACCACTGCCTACCTAGCGCGCGCGCCGCGGCAAAACAGAACCACTCGGAAGCCAACGCAATGGTAATCGCCACCGCGCTGATGGTCCCTTCCATCACTTTTGACATAGGGATAAGCGACGAGAAATAAGTGCGGTGGAAAATAAAACAAATGGCGTAGCCGCAGCACTGTAAAAAGAATCCTAGGTGCGATATCGCATCGCGCTTTCTTGACGCTTTGGCTGCGCCCCGATTGCCGAAGGCGAGAATCATGCCAAACCCCAACCAGCAGGCGGCTACGATAAAGACGGCGAATTCTGCCAGTGCGTGCGGCCTGAAGGTCATGTCCCTTTCATCGGGCGATGGTCACAGGGTCCCGCGGAGTTCCGCTCACAAGAGCGCTTTCTTGAGCACCGCGATTTGTCCGGCATGATACAGGTCGTGCTGCACCACCCCATGCAGCATCACGTAGCGCGAATCGCGGCAGCCTGCGGGAATCTCCGCGAGCTGGTCGTCGCGCAAGCCTTCCGCAACGCGGCGCAGGCGGCTGCGGCTGGCGGCGAGATTCTCGACAGCCCGGCTCCAAGCAATGTCGCTCGCTTCCCAGATGGGCGGCCAATCGATTTCCGTGGTGACATCCATGGTTTCGCCGTTCAATCGATGCTGCACGATCGTGTTCCAGGCGCCAATGTGTTGCACGAGCTCCCAGATCGAGTGCGCCGCCGGAATGGAATGCCTGGAAGCATCTTCGGCGGAGAGTCCTTCGAGCAGAGTCATGAGCGAAGGGCCGTGCCAGGCGCTGCCAGAGAAAGCGCGATCCATCTGGTCGAGTATTCTGGCAATTTCGCTCATCAGCACCTTTCCGAAGCGATGGCGGCTTGAATTTTCATTATAGCGCCGCGCGTGCGGCTCGGAAGGGCCACGCAGCTTAGAAAAGCTTGTCGGAATCGAGGAGAATCGTGGTGGGGCCGTCGTTCACCAGCTCGACCGACATGTGTGTCTGGAAAACCCCCGTTGCGACAGTCACGCCGAGCGCCTGCACAGCGCGCACAAATTCTTCATAGATGGCTTTGCCAAGTTCGGGAGGCGCGGCGTGGATAAAACTCGGGCGCCGCTGGCCGCGCGCGTCGCCATAGAGGGTGAACTGCGATACGGCCAGAAGCGCGCCGCCGGTGTCGAGAAGAGAGCGGTTCATCTTGCCCTGCTCGTCGTTAAAAATGCGAAGCTTCACGATCTTGTCGGCCAAAGATGCGGCCGTGGCCGGAACATCTTCGCGGCCGATACCAACTAATACCAGGAGACCCGCCTCGATCTCGCCAGCAACGCTGTTACCCACCAGAACCCGCGCACGGCTTACTCGTTGAAGCACCGCCCGCATCGATTCGATATTCTCCTCGCGACCGCGCTGAAGCGTTGGATTCGCTCATCGATTCTATGCAGCACACTTGGCAGACTGCAAGTGAATGAACTCGTCCATAATTCGTGACATTCGTTTTTTATGTTGTTTTTCATCATAGGGGGATTCGTTTTCAGCGAAAAGCAGATTCCCCAATTTGTTGGAAACGCCAGCGGTTAAAATACGCGGTGCAGGATTGGAGCAAAGTATCGTGCTTCGCAAGCAGAGGGGGTGCCGGTTCGATCTCGGCCACGTCCACCAACAGCACTTGCAAATTCAATCAGTTGCTAATTTGGTCTTTGTGACTTCCGAAGCTTGGGTCCATGGGAGTCCAGTAAGAAGCTTCTCGACTTTTTCCAACCCCTTCGCTGCTCTTCGGGAATCGCGCGCAGATAAAGTTGCCGTGTGGGTCCGGCGATGCATGGCGCAGCCGCTGGCTGCGCCGGCAGGAACGTCAAACCCCGCTGCTCGGATTGAGTTTCAACCGCTACCGCCAGGGCATCGCTGTCTTTTCACGAGGATATCAATAGAGCCGGATAACTTCCAATCATGTGGACAAGTACATTCCATTGACTCCATACTCCGGTTTTGCTAGCTTCGCCCGTGAATGCATAGTAAGTTCTGGCCATATCGAGGTGCTGGGCCGACCGGCAGCGGGGTGAGTGTCCAGATTCTCCTAAGCAAAATTTGATTGGCTACTCGCAGGCTGGTTATTGCTAAAGTCTATTTGCATGAACGCAACTAAAAAATAGAAGCCGTTCCGCGAAAAGCGACGGCGGGACGATGCGAGCTTTCACCGCTCTTGCAACAAAAGCTGTGAAGGGCGCGCTTTCAACTCTGGTCCCGAGTATCTATCTCCCGGGGGAAGGGACATATGGACACGGCACGGGATTCGAGCGTTCCTGCGAATCGTTCTCACGGAGAACGTGACGGCCGATGGATCGACCGGACGGCTAAGCCCTACCGGCTCTTGTATACCCTGGTGCTTGTCACTGCGAATGCATCCGTAGTGATCTACCTGTTTTCACTGGTGTTGATCTATGGACCGGCGGCTGCGTCCAGGATCGTTTTAGGAATCCTCATCGCATGCGCATTCATTTCGAGTATCCCCTTCGTTCCTTCGTTGTTGCGCCGGCGCAAAAATCCGGGTTCCGAGGTTCGGGACGCCAACAGTTTACGAAGAAGCCAACGGATCGATCGGATCATTACGATCGTACTGTGGGCGACTGTCTTGATCGCTTTCTCACTCTTTATCTCGCGCGGTCATTTGCACTAGGCGCACTTCTCACAGTGCGGAACGCATGGGTGCAGATGTTCTTCCCTGGACCAAATGGACGAGGGGCGACCCTCTAAAGGATCGCCATTGAGCAGAAAGAGGAGGGGAACCACCGGCCTATCTTCGAATCTGCCTTGTTTGATCGCAATCGTGGATTTTCCGTAGGCTCCGGCGAATTTGCCCGTACTTTTTAGGATACGCAGCTACGGACGTCGGATCCGCAACTCAAGCATGGTCACCTAACGCTCCCAGCAAGCGCGACAAAGAACTCCGGAACGAAAAAGCAATTCTGATGAATTGTCTCGGGCCTACGAAGCGATAGGCGCGGGGTATTGGCCGCCGTGCACATGCAGACCCAACTTATGACGGCAGCATCGCAGCAGGGGTGGATTTTCCATGCCCCGCTCGCGAAGTCGAAGATAAGCGCGACCGTATCCAGATCGTGCCTTCGTAAAGCGCTATGGAGAGCGCTCCGGCGCAAATGGTTAAAAACACCGCCGCGATGACAACCAGCACGAATATCAGGTATGCCGCGATCGCTTGCATATGCCACCCCTCGAAAACAACTTACTCGCACGGATCTCGAAGTGCCATGCTGGATTACCCCTAAATCCAAGGCGGCGATTCCTGAGCGGTTTCGGCAAGGTTTACGAGCTGGACAAGGTGTGGAGGCGGATATAGATCCATCTCAAGAGGGAAGTCTGAAGCAGAGCGTGCGTCTTTAGCTTACGCGACCGGCTTGCTCGCCCAGGAAGCGCGCAAAAGGTTAGCCATTACCAGAAGGATCACGAGCCAGATTACCTGCGCTATCGCACTCGTGAAGAAGCCTACGTATGTCGTGAAAGAAACCCAAGCAAGAGTAATCACAGCCAGTGCGACGCAGATCGACAAGAGTATCGAACCAACGCCACGAGGCGCTTCCTTCCAAATCACACGTGGAATCTGAATGATGAAAAGCAAAAGGACAATGGCGTCCACGACGTTTACGAGAGTTCCCATAGAGCCGCATCGTAATCCCAAAGCAGGACCAATCGCAAGCAGAAGCGCGAATATCACCACTAGTTGTATCGGACTGACCCTGTTGATCATTAGACGAGGCCGCCACGAGATTCAGCTCGTCATTTTTACATACACTAAACACTGTAGATTTCCGCCTGAAACCCTGAGTATGAATGGGGGTATTTTGATTTTTGCCTTAATGTAAAATACGGGGTTGCCATCGGTTCGGAATTGGCACGTCCTGCGGTCGTGCTTGGGAGATGAGCATGAAAAGACCCGAACAAGCCAAAGCAAATGCAAATAGAGACGCAAAGCCAAACGCGAAGAGCAACGGACACCCGGATATTCCTGTCGATATCTCCTTCACCGATCTAACTGTAATTCTGTCGGGCCTCCAGACGATGCGTGACGGCAACTTTTCGGTGCGCCTTCCTGGCAATTGGACGGGGCTCGCCGGGAAAATCGCGGATACATTTAATGAAATCGTCACGGCCAACCAGCAAATGGCCAACGAGCTAAAGCGCGTGGGACAAGTTGTGGGCAAAGAGGGCCGAACGCGCGAGCGCATGCGATTTGATCTGCCGAAAGCCGCGTGGGGCGAAATGGAGATGTCTGTCAACACGCTCGTGGATGACCTGCTCCGCCCCACCACGGAAGTTACGCGTGCGATTGCCGCCGTCGCGAAGGGCAATCTCGCGCAAACCATCCAGCTCGATGTGGATGGGCGGCCCTTGGAGGGGGAGTTCCTGCGCTCGGCGACAATCGTAAACACGATGATCCAGCAACTTGGTGTGTTTACGTCGGAAGTGACGCGCGTGGCGCGCGAAGTCGGCACGGACGGAAAATTGGGTGGCCAGGCACAGGTGCCGGGCGTCGCTGGCACTTGGAAGGATCTTACCGACAACGTGAATTTCATGGCCAGCAACTTGACGGGTCAGGTGCGTAACATCGCCGAAGTGGCTACGGCGGTTGCCAGTGGCGACCTCTCGCGCAAGATTACAGTCGACGTCCGAGGTGAAATTCACCAGCTAAAAGAAGCCATCAATACGATGGTGGATCAGTTGCGTTCGTTCGCGTCCGAGGTGACGCGCGTGGCCCGCGAAGTGGGCACGGACGGCAAGCTCGGCGGGCAGGCGGTAGTGCCAGGCGTGGCAGGAACGTGGAAGGACTTAACAGACTCGGTCAACGCCATGGCCGGAAACTTGACCGCCCAGGTGCGTAACATTGCCGAGGTAACCACGGCCGTGGCGCGCGGCGATTTATCGCGCAAGATCACCGTGGACGTGAAAGGTGAAATTCTTGAGTTGAAAGATACGATCAACACGATGGTGGATCAGCTCAACGCGTTCGCCGGTGAGGTGACGCGCGTGGCGCGCGAAGTCGGCACGGACGGAAAATTGGGTGGCCAGGCACAGGTGCCGGGCGTCGCTGGCACTTGGAAGGATCTTACCGACAACGTGAATTTCATGGCCAGCAACTTGACGGGTCAGGTGCGCAATATCGCCGAAGTCGCGACAGCCATCGCCAAGGGAGATCTCTCGCGCAAGATCACCGTGGACGTACGCGGAGAAATTCTGCAACTCAAGGAAACACTCAACACCATGGTGGACCAGCTCAATCGCTTCGCCGGTGAAGTGACGCGCGTGGCGCGTGAAGTTGGCAGCGAGGGACGCCTTGGCGGCCAGGCCAATGTGCCTGGCGTGGCGGGAACGTGGAAGGACTTGACGGACTCGGTCAATTCAATGGCCGGCAACCTCACAGCCCAGGTGCGCAACATCGCCGAAGTAACCACCGCCGTGGCCCTGGGCGATCTGTCGCGCAAGATCACCGTGGATGTAAAGGGTGAAATCCTCGAATTGAAGAACACGATCAACACCATGGTGGATCAGCTTAATGCGTTCGCCGGTGAGGTGACGCGCGTGGCGCGCGAAGTGGGCACGGAAGGCAAATTGGGTGGTCAGGCGCAGGCGCCTGGAGCGGGTACGTGGAAAGACCTTACGGATAACGTGAATTTCATGGCCAGTAACTTGACCGGCCAGGTGCGCAACATCGCCGAAGTGGCCACCGCCGTGGCGCGCGGCGATCTGTCGCGCAAGATCACCGTGGACGTAAAGGGAGAAATCCTCGGACTAAAAGATACCCTCAACACCATGGTGGATCAGTTGCGGTCATTCGCGTCCGAGGTGACACGCGTGGCGCGCGAGGTCGGCACGGACGGGAAATTGGGCGGACAAGCGCAAGTGCCGGGCGTCGCTGGAACCTGGAAGGATCTCACCGACTCGGTCAATTCAATGGCCAGCAACCTCACCGGCCAGGTTCGTAATATCGCGGAAGTGGCTACCGCCATCGCGAGCGGCGACCTTTCGAAGAAAATCACCGTGAACGTAAGCGGGGAGATCTTGCTGCTGAAGGAAACCATCAACACGATGGTGGATCAGCTCAACGCATTCGCCGGTGAGGTCACTCGCGTGGCGCGTGAAGTCGGCAGCGAGGGGCGGCTTGGTGGACAAGCCAACGTGCCGGGCGTGGCGGGAACGTGGAAGGACTTGACGGACTCGGTCAATTCAATGGCCGGCAACCTCACAGCCCAGGTGCGCAACATCGCCGAAGTAACCACCGCCGTGGCGCGCGGCGATTTGTCCCGCAAGATCACCGTGGACGTGAAGGGTGAAATCCTTGAATTAAAGAACACGATTAACACGATGGTGGACCAGCTCAACGCATTCGCCGGTGAGGTCACGCGCGTGGCCCGCGAAGTAGGAACGGAAGGCAAGCTGGGCGGCCAGGCACAGGTTCCTGGAGTTGGCGGCACTTGGAAGGATCTTACCGACAACGTGAATTTCATGGCCAGCAACTTGACGGGTCAGGTGCGCAATATTGCCGAAGTGGCCACAGCCATCGCCAGCGGCGACCTCTCACGCAAGATCACCGTGGACGTGCGCGGAGAAATCCTGCAGCTCAAAGAGACGCTCAATACCATGGTCGAACAGTTGCGTTCCTTCGCTGCTGAGGTCACTCGCGTGGCCCGCGAGGTGGGCAGCGAAGGCCGTCTTGGCGGCCAGGCGAACGTTACTGGCGTGGCGGGAACTTGGAAAGATCTTACGGATTCCGTGAATGCCATGGCGGGAAACCTCACGGGCCAGGTACGCAACATCGCCGAAGTAACCACCGCCGTGGCGCGCGGCGACCTGTCGCGCAAGATCACCGTGGATGTGAAGGGCGAAATCCTGGAATTGAAAAACACGATCAACACGATGGTGGATCAGCTCAACGCGTTTGCCGCCGAGGTCACGCGCGTGGCGCGCGAAGTAGGTACGGACGGTAAGCTAGGCGGCCAGGCACAGGTGCCTGGCGTTGCTGGCACGTGGAAAGACCTCACCGACAATGTGAACGTGATGGCTGCAAATCTCACCGAGCAGGTGCGCGGAATCGTGAAGGTAGTGACCGCTGTAGCCGATGGCGAGCTCACGAAAAAGCTCACGGTTCAGGCGAAAGGAGAAGTCGCGGCGCTAGCCGATACGATCAACAACATGACGGATACGCTGGCTACTTTCGCCGACCAGGTAACCACCGTCGCCCGAGAAGTGGGCGTCGAAGGGCGGCTCGGCGGTCAGGCGAACGTACCCGGCGCGGCCGGCACATGGAAAGACCTTACCGGCAACGTGAATCTTCTCGCTGACAACCTCACCAATCAAGTCCGCGCTATCGCGGAAGTGGCGACCGCGGTTACGAAGGGCGACTTAACCCGGTCGGTCCAGGTCGAGGCTAGCGGCGAAGTGGCTGAGCTGAAGGATTACATCAATACGATGATCGATAATCTTCGTCTTACCACCGACCGCAACAACGAGCAGGACTGGCTGAAGACGAACCTTGCGCGCTTCACTGGCATGTTGCAGGGGCAGCGCGACCTAACCACCGTCGGACGGATGCTCTTGTCCGAGTTGGCGCCGCTCGTCAACGCCCAGCAAGGCGTTATCTATCAAATGGAGGAAGAGGAATCCGGGAACATGGTCTTGCTATCGGCCGTCGCCGATAATTCGGAAGACGGGCACCCCGATCGTCTCCGTGTGGGAGACAGCCTTGTCGGGCAGTGTGCCGCCGAGAAGAGACGCATGCTCATTACAGATGTTCCCTCGCATGCCGTTCCGATCCGGTCGGGGTTATTCCAAGCCGTTCCGCGCAATGTGATTGTGTTGCCCGTTCTTTTCGAAGGCCGCGTTAAGGCAGTTATTGAGCTGGCTTCGCTGAGCGCCTTTACCGCCTCGCATCTTGCGTTTCTCGATCAGCTGACCTCCAGCATCGGTATCGTGCTCAATAGCATTGAAGCCACGATGCAAACGGAAGGTCTCCTGAAGCAATCTCAGCAATTAGCCGCCGAACTTCAAACGCAGCAGACGGAATTGCAACAAACCAATGAACAGCTTGCGCAAAAAGCCCAGCAGCTTGCCGAGCAGAATGTCGAAGTAGAGCGTAAGAACCAAGAAATCGAACAGGCGCGCAGAGCCGTGGAAGAAAAAGCCAAAGAACTGGCCCTCACCTCCAAATACAAGTCAGAGTTTCTCGCCAACATGTCGCATGAATTGCGCACTCCGCTCAACAGCATTCTCGTTCTGGGCCAGCAGCTCAACGACAATCCCGACGGTAATTTGACGCCGAAACAAGTTGAGTTCGCTCGGACGATTCATGGCGCTGGAACGGACCTATTGAACTTGATTACCGATATTTTGGATCTCTCCAAGATCGAATCCGGAACGGTTTCCGTCCAGGCGGAAGAGGTCTTCTTTGCAAGTTTGCTCGACATGATTGCGCGGCCTTTCCGCCACGAGGCGGAGAGCCGTCATCTCAATTTCGAAATACAGACCGGCTCGAATCTTACGCATAGCCTTATCACCGACTCGAAACGCCTGCAACAAATACTCAAGAATCTTCTGTCTAACGCATTTAAATTCACCGAACGTGGCGGCGTGTGTCTGAATGTGTTCACTGCCGAGAATGGCTGGAGCGAAGACCATCCCGTCCTCGGGAAATTGGCTTCCGTGGTTGCTTTTGAAGTTTCCGACACGGGCATTGGCATTCCAGCTGAGAAGCAGCGGCTTATCTTTGAGGCGTTCCAGCAAGCGGACGCCGGGACCAGTCGCAAATATGGTGGCACCGGACTTGGGCTCGCGATTAGCCGTGAACTTGCAGGTCTGCTCGGAGGCGAGATTCAACTGCACAGCGCCCCGGGCAATGGAAGTACGTTCACACTCTACTTGCCGCAGACATACGTTGGGCCGTCGACAGGTACCGCCAGTGTGGACACCAAAATCTCAACGGTTTCTCCGGCCATTCGGCCTTCCGCCGCAATGACATCGGAGCGTTCGCACGACCGGATCCCGGACGATCGGGAAAATTTGAAGGAAAACGATGCCGTCCTCCTAATCGTTGAGGACGATCCCCACTACGCCCAGCTGCTATGCGACCTGTCCCGCGAGAAAGGTTTTAAGGTCTTAATCGCCGCGCGTGGCGCGGAAGCCCTGGAGCTGGCCCGAGAGTTCCACCCTGTTGCTGTGTCGCTCGATGTTTTCTTGCCGGATATGCTGGGCTGGACTGTTCTCAATCATTTCAAGCAAGATCCGGCGATGCGCCATATTCCGGTTCAGATGCTGACATTGGACGAAGACCGGCAGCACGGTCTGGCGAGGGGCGCGTTTGCCTATGTGACTAAACCAACCACGCCGGATGAGCTGGAAGCTGCGTTCGTTCGCATCAAGGAATATACCGCGCCACGCCGCAAGCGGCTCCTGGTGGTGGAAGACGACCCCGGCGAGCAGCTCAGCATCCAGGAACTGCTCGGGTACGACGATATTGACGTGGAAGTTGTCGCCACTGGCTCTAAAGCGCTAAAGGCTGTCAACGAACAATCGTTCGACTGTGTGGTTCTCGATCTGCGTCTGCCGGATATGTCGGGCTTCGACGTACTGGAACGTTTCCGCGATACTCCATCGCTGAGTCATTTGCCGGTGGTTGTATTTACCGGCAAGGACTTGTCGCCGGAAGAAGACGCGCGCCTGCGCATGCTAGCTCGCAGCGTGGTCGTTAAGGGAGTGGAGTCGCCAGAAAGACTGCTCGACGAAACGGCGCTGTTCCTGCATCGTGTCGTGACCGACCTTCCGCCGGAAAAACAGAAGATGCTCGAACGCTTGCTTCACTCGGATGAATCGCTCGTGGGCAAGAAGGTGCTGGTAGTGGACGACGATGTCCGCAACATCTTCGCGCTCAGTAGCGTGCTGGAACGCCGCGGGATGATCGCGCTCACGGCAGGGACAGGTCGTGAGGCGATCGCAACGCTGGAGACGACTCCCGACGTGGCCATTGTGTTAATGGATATCATGATGCCTGAAATGGATGGATACGAAACGATGCAGGTCATTCGGCAAAACCCTTCTTTCCGCCGCTTGCCGATCATCGCTTTAACGGCCAAGGCGATGAAAGGAGATCGGGAAAAGTGTCTGGAAGCCGGAGCATCGGAGTATTTGGCAAAACCTGTAAATACGGAACAGCTCCTTTCGGCGCTCCGGATGTGGTTTCATCGGTAGAAGTTACTTCGCATAGCGGAAGAACAGGTTCTGTTGCAGACTCAACAGCCCAACGTCGACCAAGGTGACTAAAGCATGATGAAGGATCAACAGAAGGTCAACATTCTCATGGTGGACGATCAGCCGGCCAAGCTGCTCAGCTATGAAGTCATACTCAAGGAATTGGACGAAAATCTGATCAAAGCCCAATCCGGCAGAGAAGCCCTGGACCACCTGCTGAAAACCGATGTCGCGGTCGTTCTGATGGACGTTAGCATGCCGGAACTCGACGGATTCGAATTGGCGGATATGATTCGCCAGCACCCCCGTTTCCAGAAGACCGCCATCATTTTTATCTCCGCGGTCCATCTTACCGATTTAGATCGGCTCAAAGCGTACCAGCGGGGAGCGGTGGACTATATTTCCGTCCCGATCGTTCCGGAGTTATTGCGAGCGAAAGTAAGCATCTTCGCGGACCTGCATCGCAAAACGCGCCAGCTGGAGATGTTGAACCGTGATCTCCGTAGTTTGTCGGCCCGTCTGATGACGAGCCAGGATGAGGAGCGCCGGCGTATCTCTCGCGACTTGCACGATAGCGCCGGACAAGTCGTCGCCGCCATCTCGATGAATAACGAATTGGCTCTAATGGAAGCGGAAAAGCTCAGCCCCACGGCCGCCGATGCGTTGCGTCAGAATGCCGCGCTGGTGCAGCAGTTCTCCAAGGAAATACGCACGATCTCGCACTTGCTTCATCCGGCCCTTCTCGATGAAATCGGCCTGCTGCCTGCGATCAAATCGTTTGCGGACGGGTTTGCCGAGCGCAGCAAGATCGAGATCGCCTTGGAACTTGCGCCGGAAATAGGCCGCCTTGCACCCAACGTGGAAATTTCGATCTTTCGGATCGTGCAGGAATGCCTGACCAACGTCTACCGCCATTCGGGAAGCAAAACCGCGCGTATCAAAATTTGGCCTTCCGAGGAAACGATCCTTACCGTTCAAGTGTGCGATCAAGGGAAAGGGATTCCCCCTGAACGCCGTATTCCCATGTCGCTCGGAGCAAGCCATGGCGGAGGTGTCAGTGGAATGCGGGAACGCGTAAGGGAGCTTGGAGGCGCCCTCGAAATTCAATCGGATGGAAATGGCACCACGGTCACGGCGGCGTTTCCCATAATCAGTGCGGCGGTCATTGACGCGTGATTTTAGCGCGCAGCGCGCATATGGATATCGAGAAGGTTCTTTTCAACCCAAACCCCGGCAAACAGGGCAAATAAGAACGTTGGTATTTGTCCAGCGAATCCCACAACTCCGAGCAAAACGGCGGAGCCGGTCAGTCGGTAGACCAGCCAGCTTGTCGCCAGGCGTGTCATCCAAGTACCAATCAGGGAAATGGTTTGGCCACCGAAATACAGTCGAAAATTCCGATGCCGAAGTGATCGCCAGGTTTGCGAGATGCCAGTCTTAACCGACGGAGATGTTGTTGAGGTATCCTGAGTTTTCACCGCATTCTATTCTGCCACTCGTGACACACATATCGATTCGCAATTGTCGGAAACCTTAAATGAATTACAACAAGGTTCACTGGCGACCAGGGAATGGCTCGTGGTATTGCATGTTTGCTTGTGTGGAAAATGAGCGGCAGTTCTAATCCGGAACTCCGGTGATGTCGGCTTGTATCCGCCACAAAATTTCAAGGACCAGTTTTCTGGTTGCTCAGCCATAGCGCACATTAGCCTGCCATTCGTCAATAGTGAATTGCGGACAATGATCGCGCGCAATCCATGCTGGGATTTCGGCGATCTGGACGCGGGAATCTCGGCGGATACGCTGAAAACGAATTGGCTCTGCGCATGAAGACAAAGCGTGGGGCGGGATGCAGCCCCGATAACGTCCCGAACGCCAGGGTCGAGGCACACGATCTTGGAGCGCTCGACCCTCCGCCTTCCGGCTGTTACCATATCCAGAGAGGGCACGTTCTGTCCGGCGGCCCGACGGGATCTTGAAGACCGCGCTGAACCAACGCGTTCTCGACACCATTCATCGCGCGCGAATGATGCAGCCGGGTGACCGCATCGCATTGGCGGTTTCGGGCGGTGCGGATTCCGTCGCTCTCCTTAGGCTATTTGCCGAGCTTCGCGAGATCCTTGGCGTCACCTTGCTCGTTATTCATTTCAACCATGCCCTCCGTGGCGCTGAATCCGAATCCGACGCCCGATTCGTTGCGGATCTGAGCCGCGCGAACGGATTGGAATTCATCCTCACGCGCGAGGATGTTGCGGGTGCGGCCGCGCGACATCGGTGGAACATCGAGGATGCGGCCCGGCGTCTCCGTTACGCATTTTTCGCGCGTGTCGTCGAGGAGGGCCGCGCAACGCGAGTCGCCGTGGCGCACACCGCAGACGATCAGGCGGAAACGATTCTCGCGCGGCTGTTTCGCGGGACGGGACCGACCGGTCTGTCGGGAATTCATCCTGTTATGGGCTCGATTGTCCGGCCACTGATCGCAACACGCAGGCAGGACCTGCGCGGGTATCTTCGCGGGCTAGGACAGAACTGGCGTGAGGATTCGACGAACAATGACCTTTGCCGCCAGCGCGCACAGATCCGCGAAAAACTCTTACCTGTTTTAGAACGAGATTTTTCTCCCCGCATCACCGAGCATCTTAACGAATTGGCGCGCTTGTCCCGGGAAGAAGAGGGATTCTGGACCCTGTTCATCGAGGATCGTTATCGCGTATTTGTCAGGACTCAAGACAAAAAATTAACGATTCGGATTGAAGACCTGCTTTTGCCTGTGGAATTATCTCCCCCTATTCTAGAGAGCACGGTCGAGCCAGGCAACCCATGGCACAAGACCTTACAGCTCTCGAAGGAATCGGTTTTTGCCGAACGCCCTGTGACCAGACGGTTGATCCGTCGCCTGTATGAGGGCGTGCGTGGCGACCGCCGGGAGCTGACGGCGACCCATGTGGAGCAGGTGATCCGTCTT
This sequence comes from Candidatus Acidiferrales bacterium, assembly GCA_035534055.1. GTDB lineage: Bacteria > Acidobacteriota > Terriglobia > Acidiferrales > UBA7541 > Palsa-295. The sequence goes on from DATLST010000350.1 coordinate 58,801, forward strand.
GCCAGCGAATCCACCAGTGGAAGCCGTATTGAACTTCCCGGCGGCGTCATTGTCGAACGGAGTTTTGACGAGCTGGTGTTCTTGCAACTCGACCGAGCGGAATTTCACAGTGCGATGGGAACGACGAAGTATCCCGCTGCCTATCAATACGTTATGGAGCTTCCTGAGCATGGGACGAGAACTATTTCCGTTCCGGAACTGGGCAGTCGGTTCCATCTGAAAATGATTGACTGGTCCTTCCGGGAGCGCGACACTAGACTTGGCGAGGCCTTCGATGCGGACCTGCTCCGCGGTGGTTTGATGCTACGGAACTGGCGTGCAGGAGACTCCTATAGGCCGCTAGGATGCCGCCACGATTATAAATTGAAGCGACTGTTCCTCACGCGGCGGGTTCCAAGGGTAGAGCGTTCTCTTTGGCCTGTGATTGAATGCGGCGGGAACGTGGTGTGGGCGCGGGGAATGCCTCCTGCGGGTGATTTTTGCGCTGGCGAAAATACGCGGATGGGAGTTGTCATTGAGGAAGACCGCGATTAAGAGTGAGAATGGGCGATGCTCTATGCAATCCTGCAAAACGCATTAGTTGACTCGGAACTTTCGAGCACTGCCGCGAGATTTCTTTCAATACATCATAAACTGCTGGCGGCGTGTAACTGAATCTGAAGCCTGAATACGCCGGCTCCGCTGCTGCATCTAACTAACTAGTGGATATGAGCTGGTGGCGTGAGATCTTTTTTTAGGAATCGTTTCTGCGTCGCAAATGAGAATTTTCGGAATAGATGTCCGGAAAGGGCCCACGCAAGCTGGAAAGGCATACGCAGAGGTGAGGTAAGACGTGAATTCTACCGTACGCACTATTTTATTCTGGCTGTTGATGATTCTGTTGGCGGTCGTTTTGTGGAAGATGGCTTCCACCGGCGGTCCTACAGCGCATGAGGACGAGCCGAACTACACGAATTTCCTGGCTAAGGTTCAAACGGGAGATGTCAAAGATGTGACGATTTATCTGTCTCCCAATAGCGCTGAATTGCAGGGCGAATACCGCGATGGCGCGAAGTTCCGCGGCGTTACGATCGCCAATGCTGCCATCCCGGACGTCACCAAGGCTTTCCAAGACCAGCATGTACTTTACAACTACAAGGAAGTGAAGGACGCGAATTGGCTTAGCTTGCTGCTCAACTTCGGCCCGCTCATTCTCCTGGTTTTCTTGTGGATCTTTATGATGAAGCAGATGCAGGCGGGAGGTAATAAAGCGCTGAGTTTTGGGAAATCCCGAGCGCGCCTGCTAACCGCGCAGCAGAAGAAAGCCACATTCAAAGACGTAGCCGGCATTGACGAGGCCAAGGAAGAACTCTACGAAATCATCGATTTTCTCAAGGACCCTCAAAAATTCCAGAAGTTGGGCGGGCGCATCCCAAAGGGCGTGCTTCTGGTAGGCCCCCCGGGAACCGGCAAGACATTGCTCGCTCGAGCGATCGCGGGTGAGGCGAACGTTCCCTTCTTTTCGATCTCCGGATCGGATTTCGTGGAGATGTTTGTAGGAGTCGGCGCGAGCCGCGTCCGCGATCTATTCGAGCAAGGCAAGAAGAACGCTCCCTGCATCATCTTCATCGACGAGATCGATGCCGTGGGACGCCACCGCGGAGCCGGGCTGGGCGGCGGCCACGACGAGCGTGAGCAAACTCTGAACGCTCTGCTGGTCGAAATGGACGGATTTGAGTCCAATGAAGGCGTAATCCTGATTGCGGCAACGAACCGGCCGGACGTTCTCGACCCAGCCCTTTTGCGTCCTGGCCGCTTCGACCGGCGCGTCGTTGTGCCGCGGCCGGACGTGCGCGGCCGCGAAGAAATTCTCCGCGTGCATACGCGCAAAGTGCCTCTCTCGGACGATGTCGATCTTTCTGTGATTGCTCGTGGCACGCCGGGATTTTCCGGAGCGGATGTTGCCAACCTCGTCAACGAATCGGCGCTATGGGCAGCCCGCCAAAACCGCAAGTTGGTTACCATGGCGGACTTTGAGATGTCGAAAGATAAAGTCCTCATGGGTGTCGAGCGCAGGTCGATGATTTTGTCCGATGAGGAAAAGAAGAATACCGCCTACCACGAGGCAGGTCATGCTCTGGTTGCCGCCATGACTCCGGGCGCGGACCCATTGCACAAAGTCACGATCATCCCGCGCGGCATGGCGCTGGGCGTCACCATGCAGCTGCCCATCGACGATAAGCACACCTATACCAAGGAATTCCTCGAATCGCAGCTCGCAGTACTGATGGGCGGCCGCGCCGCCGAAGAAATTTTCCTGCACCACGTTACGACTGGCGCCGGGAATGACATTGAACGTGCCACGGAGATTGCCCGCCAGATGGTTTGTGAGTGGGGCATGAGCACCCTGGGGCCGCTGACATTTGGCAAGAAGGAAGAGGCAATCTTCCTGGGTCGCGAAATCGCGCAGCACCGCGATTATTCCGAAGACACCGCGATCAAAATTGACATCGAGGTCCGCAGTATCGTCAATGCCGCCTATACTCGCGCTCGGAACATACTGGAGACGTATCGGGATGCGCTCGAAAGGGTCGCGCAAGCCTTGCTTGAGCGCGAGGTTCTCGATGCTGTCGAGCTGAAGCTCTTGTTTGAAGGAAAACCGCTTCCCGAGAAGATACCGCCTCCGCCGCCAGCGGCTCCTCCGGTGCCGAGTAAGGAACCGCAGCTTACCCTGCGGCCTGAGCCACGCGCCGTTCCCGGCCTTGCTAAGGGAGAGAAGCCCGCTCCGGCCTAACTCGTTGTTGTATTCAGCATTTGTCAGGGCGCCTCAGCCACCGAGGCGCCCTTCTTCATTTTAGCTACGCTGTTCCGGTGCGCTCAGTTACTGCCACGGGCCAGAGGGCCTTGGCCGTGTCTCGATTTGGCGTAAAATATGCACATGGCAAAAAGAAGCGTCGAGACATTTGAAATTGGCTGCCCTTGCTGTCACGCCAAGCTGATGGTTGACCGGCAGTTGGGCGCCGTTCTATCACACGAGCCGCCTCCCAAGGGGCATCCATCGGTGGATCTCGATAACACTGCGCGATTGCTGCGAGAGCAGGCCGACGCAGTCGAGGCCAAGTTTCGAGCATCTGTCGAAGCCGAACGAACGAAAGAAGATGTCCTCTCTCGTAAATTTGCGGAAGGCCTCAAGAAAGCCAAAGACCAACCCGTCGAAAAACCACTTCGAGATTTCGATCTAGACTAGTCGGATGCGAGTATTCTGTCGCTCGCCGCTGATCGGAAGCGCGGCGATCCAGGTCTGCCTCTATCGCTTAATGCCTATCGTGCTCCTGGCGCTGTTGACCCTGGGGGGTTCGACCTCCGCCCCAGGCGCCGCAACATCAACACAGGCAAGGCACAAGGAACGGTTGCCACATCCGCGCGAAATGGATAAGGGGATCACTTGGAAGCGCGACCCGGTTACCGGTGAGCTCCGTGCCATCTCAAGCGGACACCCACCAATCGGCCACACGAACTCAGAACCCACGGGCCCAGTTCCCATCCATGTGGTTACGCAAATGGTCCCTGTGACTTGCAGCGTGTCCATAAACGGCATGGATGTACCCGGTCTGCGGCGAGAAGACTTTCGCGTATTCGACAATCGCGTCGAGCAGACCATTTCATATTTTGACGCCTCCCATGAACCGGCGAGCGTAGCCCTGATAATCGACGCAAGCCCGAGCGTGCTTCGTGACTCGGATGAAATGAAACAGGCGGCGGATGCGCTCATTGGGGCCCTTTCGCCACTGGATCAAGCTGCCGTCGTCGATTTTGCGGCTCATACATATCTGCAGCTCGCTTTTACAGACGTCCGCGAGCTTGTTCGTCGTGCGGTTGCTCGCATCGACGTTCGTGACCTTCTTGGCGATACGGGCGGATCGAATATTTATGAAGGCGTTTATCTTGCCGCTCAAGACCTGTTTCCCGGCCGCACGGGACGCAAATCGATCGTTTTGCTCACGGACGGGCAGGACAGCGGCCTGGGCCTTACGCTCGATCCTGCCAGCGCGTCAGTAAGCCCTGGATCGCCAAATCGGTTGACGTTCGACGACGTTGCTCGAATCCTGACCGCGGAAGATATCCAGGTTTTTGCTGTGTCGACCGAGAGCCGGCCCAAGGTGATGACTCCCGAATGGCTGGTCGCCCACAAGGATGTGGATTTGGTGACGTCCCGTGCGCGTGAATTGGGCATACCGCCTTATACGCTATATCTTGCCGAGCTCGTACGTCGCACGGGTGGACAGTTGTATTTTCTGCGCGAGACCGGCGCGGTGGCAGATACATTTCGTCAAATCGCCAGGAAGATCCGCGCTGAGTATACCCTGGGCTATTATCCTTCTTCACCATCCGGAACCTCGTCTCCCGTCGCTTTCAATACTGTGGGCTGGCATCAACTGCGAGTGGAAGTGGCGGGGCAAAGCAATGCACTGGTTCTTCATCGCGCCGCCTATTATGTTTCAGCGACGCAGTAATCTTTTCACGTCTTAAGGACCCTTTGAAATCGAATCGCCCTTAGCGTTTTTAGAAAAACATGGTTGAATAGCGGGCGATGTTTCGCCGAAAAATGTTTCGGCTCCGCCTTCCATCGCGGACGCTGGTGCTTGGGTCTCGCACGCTCGTAATGGGTGTGCTCAACGTCACACCCGACAGCTTTTCGGACGGAGGACTCTATCTCGGCCTGGATGCCGCAGTGGCGCGCGCTTTTGAAATCGAGCGCGCCGGCGCGGATATTCTCGACATAGGCGGCGAATCGACGCGGCCCGGCGCCGAATCGGTCCCGGCCGCCGAGCAGCTCAGCCGGATCCTCCCCGTGATCGAAAAGCTTCGTTGCCGTCTCAAAATCCCCATCTCGGTCGATACCACCAAAGCCGAAGTGGCCGAAGCCGCCGCTGCCGCAGGAGCGGAAATACTGAACGATGTCAGTTCGCTTCGTGCCGATCCTCGCCTTGCCGAAGTGGCTGTTAAGCGCAAGCTTTCCGTGATCCTAATGCACATGCGGGGCGAACCCCGCACCATGCAAAAGAAGCCGTTTGCGCGTCACGTGATGCGGGACGTCACCGCTGGGCTGCGGCGCGCCGTCGGATTGGCAACTCGTGCCGGCATCGCGAAGTCTCGAATTATCCTCGATCCGGGCATCGGCTTCGGCAAAAGCTACGCGCAGGATTATGAACTGCTCGCGCGATTGCCGGAGTTGGCCCGGCTCGGCTTTCCGGTTCTGGTAGGCACTTCGCGAAAAAAGTTTATTGGCCGCGTGCTTCCTGGCTGCCCCGCGCAGGAGCGCGTCATGGGCACAGCGGCGACCGTAGCGTTCGCTATTATGGGCGGCGCCCACATCGTTCGCGTGCACGATGTCGCGGAAATAGTACAAGTTGCTCGCGTAGCCGACGCCACGCTTTCTCCTCGCTCGGCCACGGCTTTCTCAAGGTCATCATGAATAACGCTTCCACGAAAAGGGCACACGCGAACTCCCGCAATGCGTTTCTTGCCGGGTTTCTCGGCTGGACATTCGACGCTTTCGATTTCTTCATCCTCACGTTCGTCCTGGCAGCGGTCGCCAGGGACTTTCACAAGCCGATCTCCGCTATAGCGCTTACACTTGCGGCCAGCCTCGTCATGCGCCCCGTCGGCGCGTTTCTTTTCGGTTTAATGGCGGATCGTTACGGCCGGCGTCTGCCGTTGATCATCGATATTTTGTTTTATTCGGTCATGGAAGTGGCGTCCGGACTCGCGCCGAATTATGAAGTCTTTCTGATCCTGCGCCTGCTATATGGAGTTGGAATGGGTGGCGCCTGGGGAGTTGGCGCATCGCTTGCGATGGAATCGGTGCCTATCAAGTGGAGGGGCATTCTGTCGGGAGTCTTGCAGGAAGGCTACGCTCTCGGCAGCCTGCTCGCGGCCGTGGCGTACTGGACTGTCTTTCCTCGCTGGGGTTGGCGTCCCATGTTCTTTATCGGTGTCATCCCCGCTCTCTGCACGCTCTTCCTTCTTTTGAGAGTTGAGGAAAGCGATGCTTGGAAGGCTACCGCGGCCATGCAAAAGGATTGGGGATCCTATTTTCGCGCGGTCTTCGCAAACTGGAAGCGATTTGCTTACCTCGTCCTGTTGATGGCCATGATGAATTTTCTCTCGCACGGCACGCAAGACCTCTACCCGACATTTCTCCAGCAGCAGCGCCATTTCACTCCGCGTGTGACGGCCATTATCAGTGTGATCTCCATGCTCGGGGCGATCATAGGGGGTGTCCTCGTGGGGCTATACTCCGACCGGCAGGGCAGGCGGCGCGCCATGATCACTTCCAATGTGCTTGCGCTTTTTCTGATTCCTCTATGGATTTTTTCTCCAGGAGTCGCTTGGATCGCGGTAGGCGCATTCCTGATGCAGTTCATGGTGCAGGGCACATGGGGAGTGATCCCGGCGCATATCAACGAGCTTTCGCCGGACCGGATGCGCGGTTTTCTGCCAGGCTTTGCTTATCAGGTGGGAGTCTTGATAGCCGCCTCGGCGCCTTATATCGAAGCCGTGATGAGCCGTCGCTTCACGTATGCACAGGTGATGGGAAGCTTTGCCGCCATTGTGCTGATCATAGGTACGATCGTTATTGCTGCGGGTCCTGAGGCTCATCGCGTTGAATTTGGGCGGGATGCCACATAACAATCGGTACCGGCGTACCCAAACGGCACACCTAAACCAATCGTAGCATCCCGAGCCTCAGCGGCACTCGCAAGCCCGCGGGATGTTTCCGCGCCACTTGCAGCCCATGAATTAATCTCAAAGCGACTCGCGGGACGCCTCTGAAACGAGTAAGATTGCATCATATCGACGAGGAGGAATTTCCATGAGCGCGACCTCAACGGCAGCACCATCGGCTTCCACACTTGAAGACATCAAGGAAAGGGCGCGCCGTTTGAGCGTTCTCTCGATGATGGCCACCACGGCGGCCGGTTCGGGGCATCCGACTTCTTGTATGTCCGCCGCGGAACTGGTTGCCGGAACTTTCTTCTACGCGATGAAGTTTGATCCGAAGAACCCGAACTCCCCCGATTCCGATCGCTTCGTTCTCTCGAAGGGCCACGCCGCTCCCATTCTGTATGCCGCGCTTGCCGAAGCCGGCGTTTTTCCCGAATCCCGCGTCATGACCCTCCGGCAATTTTCCAGCGAACTCGAAGGCCACCCCACGCCTCGCATTCCGGGCGTTGATGCCGCCACCGGTTCGCTCGGACAAGGGCTGTCGGTTGCCAACGGCCTCGCCCTCGGTGCGCGCCTCAACAAAAAGCCGGCGCGCGTATACGTTCTGCTGGGCGATGGCGAAATGGCCGAAGGCCAGATTTGGGAAGCGGCGGAATTTGCCGGCCACTACAACATTGACAGCTTGACCGTGCTTGCTGATGTGAACGCACTCGGGCAAAGCGAGCCTACGATGTATCGGCACGACACGGAGGTATACCGCCGCAAATTCGAGTCGGAAGGATTTGCCGTGGAGGTGATCGACGGCCACGACGTGAGCGCCGTCCTGATGGCGCTCGACCGAGCGAAAGCTACAAAAGGCCGCCCCCAGGCAATCATCGCCCGCACGATAAAGGGCCACGGAGTGAGCTTCGTCGCAGGCAAGGAGCATTGGCACGGTAAAGCGTTCTCGAAGGATGAGCTTGCCAAGGCGCTCACCGAAGTTGGTCCCGCAGTCGACGTTCCCCCCGATCCTGGCAAATCCTACGCGAGGGCATCGCTTCCTCAGCCTCCTGATTTTCCCGCTCCCGCGCCGCCGGATTATCCCGAAGGAAAGCCGTTTGCGACGCGCGAGGCATATGGTTTTGCGCTCAAAAGGCTTGGGGCGGTCAATTCGCAGATCGTAGCCATCTCCGGCGATGTGAAAAATTCGACCTTCTCGGAGATTTTTGGCGACGCTTACCCCGAGCACTTCTATCAGGGCTACATCGCAGAGCAAAACCTGGTGAGTGTGGGTGTCGGCCTCGCCGCGCAGGGAAAAGTTCCGTTCCTGGATACGTTTGCTTGTTTTCTTTCTCGCGCCTTCGATCAGGTGCGCATGGCCGCGATCAGTCGCAGCAATATCAATCTTTGCGGCTCGCATTGCGGAGTTTCCATCGGTGAGGACGGACCATCCCAGATGGCTCTCGAGGATATAGCGATGTTCAGGGCTGTCCACGGCTCCGCCGTTTTTTACCCGAGCGACGCTGTTTCCGCTGAGCGCCTCACTGAAACGATGGCGCGGCGCAGCGGCATCAATTACTTGCGCACTTCACGGCCGAAGACTTCCATCCTCTACTCCAAAGACGAAAAATTCCCGGTGCCTGGCTTCAAAGTTCTCCGGCAGAGCGCGCAAGATCGGGCCACTGTGATCGGCGCAGGCATTACTCTCCACGAAGCCCTGAAGGCAGCCGACCAGCTCAAGGCGCAAGGCATTGGGGTCCGTGTGATCGATCTCTATTGCGTGAAACCGCTCGACGGAAAAGCGCTCGCCGAACAAATCCATGCGACAGCCGGACGATTGGTAACGGTCGAAGACCACTGGCCCGAGGGGGGAATCGGTGAGGCGGTTCTCAGTGCGCTGGCACAAGCCGGAGCCGCTCCCACGAAGTCAAAGCTCCTGGCCGTAAATGGCATGCCGCATTCCGGTAAGCCTGATGAGTTGGTGGACGCATTCGGGATTTCAGCCAGGCACATTGCCGCGGCCGTTCGCGAAATCGCCTGAATATCCGTCTTAAGTCGCTGAGAATTCCGTCGAACGCTGTTGCGGATCGCCTCGGTGGCGCTAGCCAAACGGAAAAACCATCGGCATGGCCTCCTCTGTCTCCGGAATTGAGCTAACTTGAAATCTCGGACCGAGTGAAAGAAGTAACGGAATTTTTCCTGGGCGAGACTGATCGCGGCGCGGATTGGGGCCCGAAAGATTACGCTAGATGAACGCGTTTATCGGAGTTGGAAGGAGCCCGGTTTAGAACCAATCGGTGCGGTAGGCCAACCACCAACTAATGAAGACTATTGGAATCGTTGCCGTCAGCGCCCACCAGAGGGGCAGGAATAAATCAGCGGCTATCCCCAAGACGGTGAAAGAGGCCCAGAAGATTTTTCTCTCCATTTGGTCATTTTAGCGCCTCGATTCCCCTTAACCTCAAACCCGGATTGACGATCGAGCGGGCGCGCTTAACTTGCCTAAACGATAGCCGGGAAGAATTCCTCCGCTGCGCTGCCGATGGCAGGGTGTCGCACCGCACTTGCCGCTTACTTAAGATACGTGCGAACAATTTCGATTACGTCGTCCGCGGCTTCCTCGGAGGACTTCGAATTGCGCGGCATGTGATTTCGGATGTGGTCCTCGAGGAGTTCGCCCATTAGGCTGTTGATCGCTCCTCGCGCGGCGGCTAGTCGCTGCAGCACGTTGGCGCATTGCTCATCATCGTTCAACCCGCGCAATACGCTCTCGAGCTGTCCGATCACCTTCTTGGTTCGCGTTACCAGGTCCAGTTTTTCTCTCGATAGATGTGACATTTTTGTTGATTACCCAAGGGGGGTATGGTATCAAGTCAATGACTTCACAGTCCAGTGCTTCTGGTGCGGTTCGAGCATATAGAAAATGCAGCCCGTGAGGCAGTGCGTCAAAGCCGTTCGCGCCTCTTTCTGGACCGCTTTTAACGTTCCTGTAACGTGGCGCCCCGGCCGTGTAGTTTACTTTGGGGGCGCCAAAAATCGTTCGCGATAGCTGCATTTTCCAAATGAGACATGCTGCGTCTTATCACCCAACTCGCGGTGCGAATACCATGGGTTCTAGCCGTGTGCCTTGCCGCCCCGTCCCTTGCCGTCGCACAGACCTCGCAGCCGGCTACCACACCCGCTCCAGCGCCTCCGCGGAACACGCAAACCGAGCAGACCGGCGCGCAATCGACCACCCCGCCGACGGCCGATTCAAGCGCAAACCAACCGACAGGCGACGATTCAGGGCCAATCACCCAAAACTGGAATTTCCACGCTCAAGTTACTGAAACCGTGCAAGGTGTCCCCAGTTTCCGCACCTTATATTCTGGTCAAAACAGTTTGAATAGCAATGGCGAAATTGAGGAAACCTTTACATCGGACCTTTTTTTCGGTGCACGGTTGTGGCAGGGCGGTGAGATACGCGTTGACGGATTGGTTTGGCAGGGCTACGGCCTGAGTCACACGGAAGGCATCGAAGCGTTTCCAAACGGTGACGCCTATAAGCTCGGCACCACGACCCCCTATTTTATGTTTGCACATCTGTTTATTCGTCAAACTATCAGTTTGGGCGGTAAACGGGAATCCGTGTCAGACGGTTCTCTCACACTCGCTGGCGAGCAAGATATTTCGCGGCTAACTTTCACCCTTGGTCGGTTCAGCCCCACGGATATGTTCGACCACAACACATACGCACAGGACGCGCACACTCAGTTCATGAATTGGGCGATGCAGACCAACCTTGCGTGGGATTTTCCGTCAGATAGCGTCGGGTACACCACCGGGATTGCTGTGGAGTTGAATCAACCAAAATGGGCCGTGCGTTACGGGTTTTTCCAATTACCATCTACCCAAAATGGTTTCACGACTGACGATCAGATTCTTATGTGGCCTCATCGGGGAAGCGATGGTCCGTTTCTCCGCTCTTGGGGAACGGCGATGGAATTCGAGCGCCGTTACGCCAATACTCATCCGGGGGCGATTCGACTTCTGGCTTGGCTAGACGAAGAGAACATGATTGGCTACCGGGAAGCGGCTTCTCTGCTAGAAGCTAATGGTTCCGGAGCAAACCTCTCAGCGGCACGCGCCTTTCGGAATAAATACGGGTTTGGATTGAATTGGGAACAACGTATTGCAACCAATATCGGCGTGTTTTCACGCCTTGGCTGGAATAACGGACAGGCAGAAGGGTGGATGTACACCGACGCTAATTGGACAGCATCTTTTGGGATGAGTATCCAAGGAGCTGCGTGGGGACGGCCCAACGACAGTTTTGGACTTGCTTGCGTCACAAGCGGTGCGTCGAGCAGCGCCCAAAAATTCCTTGAGGCTGGTGGTTTGGGTATACTGAATGGAGACGGTGCTTTGACTTACGGAAGTGAAAAAGTCATGGAAGTCTACTACAACTACCCAATCAGAAACACCGTTCATGCCACCTTGGATTATGAGTTTGTTGACAACCCGGCATTTAACCGCGCCCGTGGTCCGGTATCAGTCATAGGTATAAGGCTTCACTGGCAATTTTGATGCCGTTGGTAATTTTCCCCGGAGGTTAGAGAAAGACTAGCGGTGAGTGCTATTAAACGTGCGGGAGTCATCCTGCTGACTCAGGAGCACGTCGAAACGGACCGCGACGAGCTTCATCTCGCCACCTCGCTTCCGGCGCGGCGTACAGCCTCGTCACCGTCCCAGGCGTCCGCCTCCACGTCTATTTCTGACGCCGATTCTTGACTCACAAGCAAGGTCAGAAGCCGCCGGAGATTGTCTCCTCTCGAGAAAGCGAAGTCTCTGGGACGTATAGTTATCTAACCCGAAGCTAAGGTCATTTGTCCGGTTAGAGTGCCAGGGCTACTTCGAGTCAAACCAAAATTCCGTTCATACGATGCCATATCACAGCAGAGTACGATCCACACACAGCACCTCTTGCTTTGAGGAACTTCACAGCTAAGATGATCGTGTGATGGATGGGCCATCTCGGGGTAGTTAAGGCCCCGCAACGAACCGGAAACCAGCACACGACTAGAATCTCGAAAACAGGAGACCCATGACGGGCGATGTGGATGTTTTAGTTATGGGAGGAGGAGCAACCGGCCAGCTTGCGGCCGCTTACCTGCGGATGCGCTTCCCAGACCTGAAGGTCGGCGTGGTCGAGGGCCCGCATAAGAACCGTCCAATCGTCGGCGAATCCTTCGTCGAAATTACCGTTGATTTCCTTCTCGAACTTGGGCTGGGCGCTTACCTCATTGAAAATCACTACCCGAAATACGGCCTCACCTATTATTTTAAGCCCGAGATCGACCATCCCGATGATCGTACTTACGTCGTCGACGAAGCCCCTGCAGTGCCACCTGTACTCTCGTTCCAAATCAACCGCTTTACATTTGATCGCGAGGTACGGAGGCGCAACCTGGAAAACGGGGTGCGAATGATCGACGGTACGGTGGTCGGCGTCGATCTTGGCACTGGCGGCGGCTTGCACGCGTTGACCGTGCGGGATGCCGAACAGCAGGAATACACGCTGCGTGCGCGCTGGCTGATCGATGCGACCGGGCGCAACCGCGTGCTCTCGAAGCTGTTGCAGCTTCACGAAAAGGTCAATGAACAGAAGAACGTTTTCTGGTTCCGGCTGTCGAATTTCAATCCTGAAATTCTGGGCCGTATTCGCGCTCTCAAGAAGCAGAACCGAGCCTTCGTTCCTTACTTCGCAACGCATCATTTTTTTGGAAAGGGGAATTGGGTCTGGTGCATCCCGATGCGCTCGCCCGAAGGGCTGCCACTCATCAGCATCGGTATCACGTATCGCAAGGACATCTATCCGTATGGCGAGGTCCGCACGATGGAGCAGTTCCTTGAGTGCGTTGGGCGCGAGCACGAGGTGATTGTTGAGCTGACGCGCAGTGGCACGGTGGTCGACACAAACTTCTACAGCTCGTACATGTGGGAATGCCGCCAGCGATATTCGCACGATCGCTGGTACATCATAGGCGACGCGGGCGACACGGTGGATCCGCTCTACAGCGTTGGGATGGCGTTATCGTCGGTGCAGATTCACCAGATTGCGGCAATGATCCAGAGGGAACTGAACGGTTGCGACACGGCCGGATTCACGAAGGATCTCGATACCGCTATCACCACGTTGCAGCGCGGCGTGACGCGGGATACCACGCGATTGTATGAATGCATGGGCGATGCTTACGAGTGCCATCTCCGCGTCCATCTGGTGGTAACCCAGCTTTTCCACCTCGCGCTTCCATTGCTTATGAATGGATATCTTTGGGATCCGCTGGGAGCGAAACTGCTCAACCGATTCTTCAAACTCAAAACACTGGAGGCCGAGTCCAGGCAGTTCCAAGAACTTATCAGAGAGGTGAGCGCCAATCCCAGGAACCGGGCCTTACAAAACTTTATTAAAGTACAATCCGGCGCGTCAATGAACAATGCATTCTACGAATATCACCGCGAGGAGGACATTCCGTCATCTTTGTCCCGTATGTTATTTAGCCTCGCACGTTTGCGGCTTGGTCTTCTTGGAAAGCTCGGTTGGCGTGGACTGGTCAGCTTTAGCCAGCAGCGAGCACTATTGAAAGATGTATTGCGTGGTTTGTTTCTGGTTCCCTTCCATGGCGCCAAATTGCGGGAAAGCAGACTGGCACGGATGGCCTGTCGTTCTCACAAGCGCGGCTTCGAGGGCGAGAACGTCGCACCAGCTTCGCCTCATCTGGTTAAGAATCCCTCGCCTTGATGGCGTTCAGCGCGTAGCTAGGCTTTGTTTCTGTTCCAGTGTTTTTTGAGCCGCGTCTTCACCCACGCGCCAAGCGCCACATAATCACGCTGGCCTAGTACTTGCGCCTCTTCGCGCGTTTCACCAATTTTAAGCAGGAGTTCACGCCTCTGCTTGCTGTCCAGGCCGTCATACTGTTGTTGTACTGTCATGAATTTCTCCTATGCGTATCACAATCGAAACCATCTCATCCTGAGCCAGAGTCTCGAAATTATTAATCGTCCTTTAATTCCTCGGCAAAATGCGGTTCGACTTGTTCGTGGGTTATTGGGAACGGCACGTCAAGTTGTACGTGAAATTGTTCTTTTCCTTCGACCCGCGGCGTTATGTCGGCCAATTGTGGAGCCCGTTCGTGACAGGTGTAGGTAACTTGTTTGCCCTTGAGCGTTGTCCCTTTCCATCCTTCCGGTTTCATATTCTCTTAACGCGTATTACTTCTACGATCCTTTCCGCGGCATTCGCAATTCCTCGATCGGTACTCACAGCAAGCCGATCCGCCAAAGTAGGTGAATATTCGCGAACTTCCGAGAAGCCGACCGAGCGCCATATTGGAAGCATCACCCTACGGCCGTTTGCCTCGCGAGTCGCCAGGCTGTCCAGTTCTTGAACAGGCCAATGCTGCGCAAAAAAGCCTTTGCTCAGAACAACCATGCCGAATGCCGAATGAGCTAATCCGCGATCCATGGATTGTAGTAGACCATCCCCGAGTTTCACGGACAGGTCGTCATACCAAATTGCCAGGCCTTTTTCTCCCAACGCTTCTGCAAGCGGTCCAACTATCTCATCTCTGTCTTCGACCACATGCAAAATGAAAGCGTCCCAGTCCCGATCGGCTCTTTCCGGAGCGTGTTGTTCGCTGGGTAACGTCATATAGCGTGTACCATAAGACTACAAACGATTTCGCAATGGAGACTCTTGCCTTTCTGAAACCCGCATTCTCAACGGCATTCAGCTAACGCTGGATTCACGCCTCTCCTCGGGCTTCGGCGGATGGATCAATGTAAACAACTCATCTTGGATCTTCCGGTATTGCTCGTAAGCAGCGGCTTCCGCGGCTCTTTGCTTAAGGATTTCGTGATAAGACGTCCAGCTCGACGGGTCCGTCTCGGCCAGTAGCACGCTGAGCTTTTCAGCTTCATAAGAATAGTTGCCAAAAGCCTTGTCCATTCTCGCGAGCAATATCTTGTGATTCTGTGAATGTTCCATTAGAGGTCTCCCCGGCCCGCTGAAGTTGTTCTCTTTTTCGCAGTCATTGAAAAGCCTCGTAGCGGTTCACGAACGTGTTCTCATCTTGAAACCCTTTTCGGAACATTAGGAGGGTTTCCTTCTCAAACCTCTGCGTGAGATCCGCGGCATTGTTCCGTTTTAGGTGCATACACACGAAGCGTGCCAATGAGTGCAGATCGCGAAGGGGTGACTCAGATAGCCGGTAGCCTTCAAGCTTGTGTGCATTCACCTAGAATGTCAAGTTAAACTGGGCGCCGAGGGCCAATCCGCAGAGAATTTTGGCCATGTAGTGAGTTTCGGCCCAAAATAAATGCATTCGTCCGACTTATTTTCCGGAAGGAAAGCGAACCTTTCTGAGCGTTCTTGCAGCAGTAGTCCAGCGAAATGGCGTCCTATTTTCTCACCGCCTCAGCTTCCCTCGTCAGAGAACATTGTCCGAGAATCCATAGCCTTCCCAGGATTCTCTTGGGATATGATTCCGGCGATGCGTACGAAAAGGCCGTTGCGGAGCGAGACGTGTTAAATACACGCCATGCGGTGAGCTCTCTGGCGCTGGAGGAGGCGCTGGGCTTTTCCGTTGCAGCCCATCGACGCGCGCCTGATTCGTCGAGAGGGACGTTATCGCTCCGCCTGCGTGGCGCGCTCGCTCAAAAAGCCAGAGCGTCTGGTGCTCCCAATAGTTGCCGGTGGCTCCCGCATCCTATGGGATGTGAACAGGAAATTTCATGACGTTCCGCACCAGCCTTTTCATTGTCTTCACGCTCGCACTTTTGCTGTCCATCGGGCTGGTCGCTGCGGGGGTGACTGCGGTCAGTCGCCGAGTCTTCAATCAGATGAATCATCAGCAGAGCGACGCGACCGTCGCGCAATTCGCACGCGAATATAATCGCCGCGGGGTGAATGTCGTCCACCGCGTGCAAACCGTTGCCGACGCGGAAGCAACCGTTCGGCTGGCGATCGACCTTAGCCGCCCCCAGGCCGATGTTTCCGTGTATGCGAATGCCGCGCACGGTGTGGCTCAGTCTCATCAGCTCGACTTTCTGGATTTCGTCGGCGCCGACGGCACAATCATTTCCTCCGCGGAATGGTCCGCGCGATTCGGCCACAAACTGACGCCAGTCACCCAAGCCGTCGACTGGGCTACCTTGGGGTCCTTCTTGATGAAGATGGACACCCCCCAGGGAACTCAGCTCGGTTTGATGGCCGTTTCCGCGGTTCGCGTGGGCGATAAGAATCTCTATATCGTCGGCGGTGAAGAGCTCGGCCGGGAATTTCTCGGTTCGCTCGTTCTTCCTACCCGCATGCGCGCCCTCCTGTACCTGAATCTCACTCCCAGCTTTGAGCCCGCCAATTTGTTCGATCAATCGGGGCTGGCTCCCCAAGCCGTGCGTTTCGAGCCTTTCATCGAGAAGGAAATCCAGCGACCCACCGAGCAACGCTTCGAAATCTCCTGGACCAGGAATGCGGCCAGCGCCGAAGCCTTTCACACGCTTCCACTGCTGGGCCGTCAGAAAGATCTGCTCGGGGTGCTTCTCGTAGGCAGTTCACAGTCGGAAGTGGTTACACTTGAGCGACGCATCCTCCTTCTCGCATTGGGCGTTGTGGGCATAGGCCTGTTTTTGGGGATTCTTCTGAGCTGGTGGGGCGCGACTGGTGTCACGCGTCCGGTTCGCAGGCTGGCCGAAGGCGTCCGTGAAGTCTCCTCCGGGAACTGGAACGCGCGCGTCGAAGTTCGCGGCCGGAATGAAATCGCGCAGCTCGCGCGGACCTTCAACCATATGACCGAACAGTTGATCGAGCAGCGCGAACGCCTTATCCAGGCCGAACGCGTGGCCGCTTGGCGCGAGATTGCTCGCCGCCTGGCTCATGAACTTAAGGACCCGCTATTTCCGTTGCAAACCGCGGTCGAAAACCTTCAGCGCGCCAAGGAGCAGAATCCCGATCGGTTCGAAGAAGTCTTTCGGGAATCGACCGGCATCGTGCTGTCCGAAATCAACAACCTCAAGTCCATCGTCGGTCGCTTCAGCGATTTTGCGAAGTTTCCTCAGCCCGAGTTCGGTCCGGTCAACCTCAACGATATTGTGCGCAGCATCCTCAAGCTCTTTGAACCGCAATTCAGCGCTGTGGGCCGTCCGCCGATCACGCCTGAAGTTCATCTGGACGAAAACCTGCCCACGATTCAGGCTGATTCAACCCTCCTGCACCGCGCCATCGAAAACCTCGTCTTGAACGCTATGGACGCCATGCCCGCCGGTGGAGTTCTCATGCTCCGCACTACGCGCTACGAGGGCGGCGTTCACTTGGAAATTTCGGATACCGGCTCGGGACTCACGCCCGAGGAGTGCCAGCGGCTTTTTACTCCGTACTACACGACCAAGCAGCACGGAAGCGGTCTCGGCCTGGCGATTGTGCAATCGGTGGTAAGCGATCACGGCGGTCGCATTTGGGTCGAAAGCGAGACGGGCGTGGGCACATCTTTCCACATTGAGCTTCCCAGCCAGCCTCCGCAGACCTCGGCTAGCCTGCCGGCCTTCACGAACGCTGAAGGAACGTAGCGCCGTATCCATGAAGCCACATTCTGATCGTCGATGATGACGATTCCAATATACTCCGCTCACCCGCGCCATTTGCTGGAGAGACGGATGCTCCCCAACCGCCCATATTGCTTGCAGAATGTCTTGTCTTGTGCGCTTCGATGAGTCGCATGGCAATGATCCGCTAGGCTTATGCCGTCCTCCCTTGGGTAGCCCGCGACACAAGCCGCAGTAACCACAACGCGAGCGCCGCCTCGAACACCACCCAAGCGATCCTCGCACGAAGCGTAATCGTATAAACAGCCATGCCAAGGAAGAATCCCCACATGACTGCCTCGCCTCGAAACGCCTGGCCCCACTTTGGTATAGCCATTCCCGAGGGAATCTGAGGACGGAGTGAAGGCAGCAATCGAGGTACTCGCCGGCAATATTCCCGGAAGCCTTCTCCCTGTTCCCGCTCCAGTCCGCTCTCTTCGCGTCCCATCAAGCGAAGGATGCGAATCACAGCCCCTCCGGCAAGGATTGCAAACCCGAGCCGGCTGGACAGAAATCCCAGCCCAAGCGAAAAGAGAAATGTGCCCAGGTAGAGCGGATTGCGGACATGCCGGTAGGGGCCGTCCGCGACTAGAATTTCCAGATGTATTTCTCGGTCGTGAACCACATCGGAACGCAAATACGCCGCCGCCCACGTGCGCAGGGCTGCTGCCAGAGCTACGAGTGCAGTTCCAAACGCGAATATAAGCCGTGCGATTGCGTGCATCCGGACGTGGCTCGGACCCGCCGCCCACCGCGAAATCGCTTCGGCGAAATTGACGTGATCGATGCCGTAAACCTGAAAGGCAAGCCAAAAATGGGCCAGATTCAACCAGGAGCGATAGCGGAACTCGAATTCAGTGGCTCGCATTGCTTTTCACTTCAGGCGGCCGCTGCGGAGAAAAACCTTCGGAGAAGCAGGTGGGTCGGCAGATAGATCGCGACCACCATGAAGCACGCGTTGATCGCCACATGCAGCGGCGCCGGCCCCCAGGCGCGATGGAAGAACGGGTCGGTAAATGCAAAATTCATATTCTTGGCGACCGGTGTAAACCGTGCGGCGCTCATCGCGCAAATCACAATCGCCGATTGCAGCGCCAGTGCGCGCCGGTCGTAGCCGATTCGATGCACGGCCCACACAAGCAGGAGCGGCATCGCCACGTGAAATAACGAAAGCAGCCGCACCCACAACGGAATATGCGCGTCGAAGAGGTATTCGGTTCCTCCGAAGACATGGCGTCCCAGGAAAAGTCTCCACCCGGCATCCAGCGCCCAAGCCATATCGACCAGCAGAGAAGAAAGAGCCTGGCTTGAAATCAGCAGCGCATTGTTGCTCCATAATCCGATGCAGGTGAGGATCACCGCGATATCGCACAATTGCACGAAGGTTGCGGCGCCCCAGGTGCGCCAGTACGCTGCGAACCAGAACGCCAGCCAAAGAAGCGCAGTCCAGCGGAGCCAGTCTGGAAACTTCCGAAGGGCTGCGTGAGAAGTCATCATTGCGCCCGAGGAGCGACCGCAAATCCTATCAAATGGCCGCCGCAAATCCTACGCGGCTCGTTTCCTTGCGGGGCATCGTTTCTGGATGGAACGCCTTGAGGAATCACCCGGGAATTCGGGCTTTGCCCGCAATGATTTGCGGAAGAGCAAAAGCGATAGTGGCCTGTCGCAGTGAATTCGTTAGTACGCGATTCTGGGAAAAGAATGGGCCAAATAGCTGGCACCCGCCATTCGTACAGTTGCTCTTGGTTTTTGCGTGTGGCGTCTGCAGTAACACTTTCTCTGCGACAGGCCACTAGTTGACGGCGATCGTTACCGGGGCACTGGAATGTTGCGCATTGCCTCTCTTGTTTTGATAAAGCGCCCGGTCGGCGGCTTCGAGCAAATCCCGTGAGGTACCGCCGGCCTCGTACTCTTTCCATCCGACGGAAAATGCAATCGGAACCAGCTTTCCGCCAAGGTCGGTTTTGAAGCGCACCAGCCGTTCCAGCACGCGCTGGAGCTGTTCCGTATCGCATTCAGGAAGCAAAACCATAAATTCGTCGCCGCCCAGGCGAGCCGCCAGATCGGAGCCGCGAATGGCCTTCGTCAAATGCTCGGCGAATGAACGCAGTACGGCATCTCCCGCCGGATGCCCGTGGATGTCGTTGATCTGCTTGAATCCATCGAGGTCGAGCAGCAGCAGCGTCAGCGGAGTCCCCTTCCTCTGCGACCGCATCACTTCCGCTTCGACGCGCGGCGCCGCGAACCGCCGGTTGTAGAGGCCCGTAAGCGGATCGAACATCGCCAATCGGTACAGCGTGTCTGCGTTCGCTTGCTTCACTTGGATCTCATCGCACAATTTTGTGATACGAATCTGCT
Source organism: Candidatus Acidiferrales bacterium (assembly GCA_035534055.1). Classification (GTDB taxonomy): domain Bacteria; phylum Acidobacteriota; class Terriglobia; order Acidiferrales; family UBA7541; genus Palsa-295. The sequence continues at coordinate 78,463 of DATLST010000350.1, forward strand.
GCCACAGGGAATAGATGCTGAAGAGCAATACCAGTCCCACCAGGCCTCTCATGGCCAGATTCAGGTTCATTCGTGAGAACGGATCTTTATCGGAAAGTAGGGAAGGCAACGCAAACGATACGGTCGCGCAGGTCAGCAACAGCACTACCGCGACCATGTTCGACCAGGACCACCAGTTGCGCGTTTGGATCTTCCGAAGGTCGGCTTGAATCCCCTCCGCGTACGATTCAATTGACTCGCTTCTGATTAAGTCTTTTCTGGACATCAATTCCCCGATCACATCTCACCTCGAAACGCAATCAAGCTCGATTCTGCTTCGGAACTGAATATGCGTCTTGCGTCCGGTGATCGTCCCTGCGCCTGGAAAAGCATGCGTTGCGCGACGCAACAAAGCAATACTGGCAGGGGATTCCCTGGACGATGCCTGACCTACAAATTAATGTGTATGGCTTACGGAGTCTACAACTGCGAGGGAAGGGTTTGCCCGAAATATAACCCGCCGAGCGAAAACCATCGTAGCGGTAGGGAATCGGCTCGCCCGGAGCTTTCCGCTGGCACGCCTGGACGGCGCATGCGAAAATTCTGTCAGGCCATGCCATCCATGCCGGCTATCCTCGCCACGGGCAGCGTATGCGCAGCCGCCATTTTTTCTTGGGCTGCCGTCGCTCCTTCGTCACAGCTTTTCGGCCCCACGATTCGACGCACCGGCGACACATCCGCCATGGCCCTCACGTTCGATGATGGTCCAAACCCAACCGTTACTCCTGCGCTTCTCGATTTGCTGGACCGCCACCATGCCAAGGCTACCTTCTTTCTTATTGGCCAGCGCGTCCGCGCATTCCCGGACCTCGCGAAAGAAATTGCCGCGCGCGGACATGTGGTCGGGAACCATACCGATACACATCCCGGGCTGGTTTTTCTTTCTTCCCGGCGCATTACCGCGGAATTCGACCGCTGCGACGATGCTCTCGCTTTGGCCGTCGGCCACCGCGCGCAATGGCTGCGCCCGCCCTATGGGTTCCGGGGACCTCAGCTCGATGCCATCGTCCGCCGACGGGACAGTGGCGCGCGCGTGGTGATGTGGTCCATCGCTGCCTGGGATTGGAAGCCTCAGCCGGCCGAACCTGTCATTACGCGCTTGCGCCGCGCCCGCGGAGGGGATATCGTCCTGCTGCACGATGGCGACCACCGCGCGGGCGAAGGTGACCGCCGCCATACGGTGATGGCGCTTGCGTATTGGCTCCCGCGTTGGAAAGATGAGGGCCTTCGTTTCGTGAGCCTCGATGATTGTGGAAAACAAAACTAAACGGGCGGAGTGGAATGGACGAAAAGAGATTCTACGACGAGAAGGAAGAGACCAAGCAAATCCCGCTGTCTTGTCCTCACTGCCGCCAGGAGAACGCCTACCCGGTTCGCTGGGTGGTGCGGACCAAGAAGGCTCAGGTTCCCGCCGGCGCGAACGACCAAGACCGCCAGCAGTTCGCTCGCGCCCGCTCCTACATGGTTCGCATCGATAACATGGTCGCTTGCCGCAACATCCGCTGCCGCAAGCGATTCGACCTCACAGGCCAAACTGTTTTTCTGATTTAGGCGTTTGCTCCGCCATCCGCGGCCAGTTTGAAGATGCTCGACTTCGCTTTTGTACTCACGGCTACTGAGAAAAGTGCCCTGCGCGGGCGACGGGCGAAAGCGTATCCTTGAGACATCTCGGCCTGTTTGCGAGGCATCCCGTAGCAAGACAAACTAGGAGGGCTCATGACGATGACGCGCAGCTACATCCTCCGATGTTGTCGGCTCACCCTTCTGCCGCTGGTGCTGTCTTTTGCCGTTCCAGCGCTCTCCCAGGAAACCGGACCGCTTCCGCCAGGGCCTTCCGCTCCTGCCAGCCCTCAGGACGGCCCAGCCCAGAAGCCATCTCCGTCGCCTTCGGACGCCGCGTCATCGACGACCGCGGTGCCTGCCACCACGCCGTCGGGTTCTGCCTCGGCCAATGCGCACGCTCGCATCGAAGTCCCCACTGGCACCCACATCCCGCTCGTCCTTCATAACGCCATCTCCACGCGCAGCGCACGGCCGGGCGATCCCGTCTATTTCGAGACTCTCTTCCCCATTCTGATTGACGATCGTGTAGTCATCCCCGCCGGTTCCTATGTCACCGGAGAAGTCACCGAGTCGAAACGCCCCGGGCGAATCAAAGGCCGTGGTGAACTGATGGTGAAGCTCACGACGATGATTCTTCCCAACGCCTATATGGTCAACCTGAACGCCTCGCCTGGTGGTAGCCCCGGCACGGGCGGCGGCGAAACCATGAACAAGGAAGGCAAAATCACGGGAGATAGCGATAAAACTTCCGACGTCGGCACCATCGCAAAAACCACAGGTGCGGGCGCCGGCATCGGCGGCCTTTCCGCTGGCGGAAGAGGTGCAGGGATTGGAGCTGGCATCGGCGCGGCCGCCGGGCTGATGGCCGTGCTGTTTTCGCGTGGCCCGGAAGCGGAGTTGCCGCGCGGCTCGACCCTCGACGCCGTCATCAACCGCCCCATCTTCCTCGACGCCGACAAGGTTCAGTTCACCAGCCCCGGCCAAGCCTCTACGCTTCCCGGGCCTCCGGACCGCGAGCCGCAGCGCGCCAAGGTTCCGTTTTAGGACGAGCCATCAGGAGATCGTCGAAGCGCATCTCGTACTCCGGCTTCCGATTGGTGATCGCTGAATCTCATCGGTGAAAAAGCTCCAGCGTCAAACGTCGTCCGACCCTGCATCACCCAATCCCGTACCAGCTTCGCAGTGACCGCCGACAAGAGAATTCCATTGCGATAATGGCCCGTGGCGACGATCAACCCTTCCATTTCTGCTGGGCCGAGAATCGGAAGATCGTCCGGCGTGCCTGGCCGCAGCCCGGACCAGGTATCGAGAACCTCAGCGCCCGCAAGACCAGGACAAAGTTCCAGCGCCGCGTCAAGGATCTGCATCATTCCCGCGGGCGTCACGCACTTCTCGAAATCCGCATTTTCCAGCGTGCTTCCTGCCACAATCCTCCCGTCCGCCCGCGGCACGAGATAGCCTCGCTCGCCACGCAGAACGTGCCGCAACCTCAACCCTGCCAGCCGTAGTGCCAGCATTTGTCCGCGGACTGGCCGCGTGCACGCGCAACGCGCTATCAGATCGGCGTTCCTGTCAATTCCTGCGGAAAAGCAACCAGCCGCCACAATCACCTGCTTTGCCGCAATTCTTTCGCCGCCGGCCACCACTCCCGTGCACCGGTTGCGCTCGAACTGTACTGAGGTGACGCCGCAGTCCGGGCGCATTTGAACTCCTCGATTCCGCGCAGCCGCCAGCACCGCCTCCATCAGCAAACGTGGTTCAACGGTCCCTTCTTCCGGCAGGTGCGCAATCGCGCGCGCCGTTGGACCAATCGACTCCTCCTCTCCACGAGCTGCTTCCAGGGAGATCGGCTCCGAAGCAATCCCGAACTCCCGATGCTCGGCCACGACTCGGTCGCGTTCCGTTTCTCCCCGTGATCCTGCAAAAATTTGCAGCGTTGTTCCGCGTGCGTAGCCGGTCGATTGGCCGGATGCATCTTCGATCGCTCCAACGAACTCCGGGTAGATTCTCAGGCTTTCCTTGGAAAGAGGGACGAGCGGAATATCCCGCGGTGAGTCCGGCGCGGGCGACAGCATCCCCGCCGCCGCCCAGGATGCTTCGCGCCCGGGCTGCTGACGGTCCAGGACGATCACGCTTAGCTTTTCCGCAGCCAGCTCGAACGCGATCGAGCCGCCGATTATTCCTCCACCCACAATGGCGACGTCAAATGTATTCACGGTGCAATGTTAGCAGCGAATCGGGCAGTGCGGTGCGGTCCTGGCGCACAGTTTTGTGCGGGCTAGCTTGCAACCTCCGGCCGGAAATGCCGGGGCTCAAAACGAATTCACCAGCTCGCTAGAAAGCAGGCGGGCCTTTTGCGCCAGATTCTGCGCGCGGGCCCAGTCGCCGCCTTTGCTTGCGTCGCGCGACTGCGCGATGAAGCTGCGTATCTTATCGACCAGATCCTGCTGGGCCGCGTTCAGTTGTTTTCCGCTGGCGTCGTGCAGGTTTTTCTCCGCCACCGCCATGTCCTCGCCGGTCTTGCGTTCATAACTGGCTTGGTCGCCCGCCGAAAGCTGGGGTGAAATCTGAGGAGCGGGCGGGTGCGCCGGTTCCGCAGTCGCTTCCGTCACAGGTTCCTGAGCCGGTTTGCGTGGAGGGATCGGTTTCGACTCGGGAATGCTGATTGCCGGCGGAGAGGCTGGGGTCGCCTCTACGATGGGCGGAGTCGCAGTTGCTTCGACTGGTGGCTGAGCGGCCGTATCAGGAGCCGTGTTCATCGGCCGCTCTGCATCCGAAAGCGATGGGATCGGTGCTGCGGCAACGGGAACTGCCGCTTGTACTTTCTTGTGCCCGCACCCTGCCGCCGCCAGCGTTAAGCCGCAAGCAAGCAAGGCAATAGCAATCCGAGCATCCATGGAACGGCTGGACATTTACCCTTTTTTCGTGGCGAACGGCTGGCTGAAGTCCCGCAGCTTTGCTGAGGGCGCTTCGTTTGCTGCTGGCGGTTGGTGTACGCGCGCCAGCGGGAGTTCCATCCGGAAAGTAGTGCCGCGTCCGGGCTCCGATTCGAACTCTATTCGGCCATTGTGCAACTGCACGAACCGAAACGTGTTTGCCAATCCGACGCCGGTGCCTCCGGGCCTGGTCGTGAAGAAAAGCTGAAAAATTTTATTCCGGTCCTCCGCGGAAATGCCCTTCCCCGTATCCGCCACCGCGATCGTCGCATATTCTCCGCTCTGTTGCAGGCTGAGCGTGATTCGCCCTCCCGGATCGGTAAACTGGCTTGCGTTCAGCAGCAGGTTCAGCACCGCCTGATGGATCAGCTGGCGGTCGAGCAGGACCGGCGGAAAATTCTCGGGCAACTCCAGGTGCAGCTCCAGCCCGGCCTTGGTAATGGAAGGCCGCGCGGCATCCACGATTTCATCGAGCAGCGCGTGCAGGTCCGTATCCTCCAGGCTGATCTCCACCGGCTTCGTGAAATTGAGAAACGTCTTGACCGCCCGGTCCAGACGATCGATTTCGCTGTCCAGCATCTTCACGGCTTGCTGCGGCTCCGGATCGACCGGCATGTTGACTTTCAGCACCTCCAGCCACAGCCGCATCGAATTCAGGGGGTTCTTTACTTCATGAGCCACTCCTGCCGTCACCCGGCCGAGCGCTGCGAGCCGCTCGGAGACCTGCAGTTGGTTCCCGATGCGTTTGAGGGCTTCGATGTCGTGCAGCGTCACGAGCGTCCCCATCTGCTTTCCGTGCTCTCGAATCACCTGCGCGCTCACGCCAATCCGCCGCCGCCCGCCGTTTCCTTCCAGTGTCACTTCCGTGCCTTCCACCGGTTCGATTCGGTCTCCTTCGATCCGCAGAGCTTCGCGCAGCGGGCGCCGCGCCGCGAAAATTTCGCTCACGCGACGTCCTCGCAGATCCTCCGTCCGCCCCCCCAGGAATTTCTCCACCGCCGGATTCACCAGCACGGCGCGGCCCTCGGCGTTGAATAGCAGCAGCCCTTCTCCGAGGCCCCTCATCACCTGGTCCAGGTTCTCGCGCAACGTACTGAAAATCTCGCGCACGTCGTGCAACTGTTTCCCGATCCCGGTGATTTTCGTGCTTACCACGCCCAGCTCGTCGCCGCGCGCGACCGCTGGCTCGAAATCGAACTCTCCCGCTGAGATGCGGTCGAGTTGGGCGGAGATGCTCTTCAAGGGAGCCAGGGAAACGCGGCTCACGAAAAACGCCAGCAGCGTGGATAGCAGCACCGCACCCAGGGCGAAGTATCCTGCCGAGATCAGCCCCGGCGAAATTTCATCACGGAGCAGCGCCGAGGAAAGCCCAATGCGAATATTGCCGAAGGGCCCGGAGCCCACGGTGAACGGCAGGGAGTATTCGTACGTTTGCGGCGGACCGTAAAGCGTGCGCAGTTGCTCCAGGAAATCGCCGCGCACCAGCGACGCGATGCTCGGCCTCGCCACCACCTGTTGGCCGCGTTGGGATGCATCGCTCGCTACCAGCACCACGCCATTATTATCGCTGATCGTGATTTCGTAGATGGTCGGCGAATATCCCACCGCCGATTCGATCAGTGAATTGAGGGTGCTGTTGTTATCGAGAATTTGCCGGACGTACTCGCGCACGTCCTGTGGATCGAGCGAACGCGGCGAATCGCCGTTCTCCTTCGCCTCTGCCAGAGCGTTTTGGCAAGCCAGGAACACTTGCTGCGCCACGAATCGGGCGCGGTCGTCGGCCTGGTGCAGCACCTGGCTCGCGAGCCGCCCCAGATAAAGGCCGGAAACCACGGCCACAACCGCCAGCACCAACAGCGAGGTTGTCAGCGTGAATTTAGTTTTCAGGCTGAGACGCATCTTTCCGCCCCGCCTCGTATTCTTTCAGCTTATTGTGCAGTGTTTTGAGGCTGATCCCCAGAAGATCCGCGGCGCGCGTCTTGTTCTGGCTCGTTGCCGCCAGGGTTTGCAGGATCAGTTCGCGCTCCACCGCGTCCACGGTCGTTCCGATGGGAAAGCGAAGGCCGCCCAACCCGCCCCCCGCCACGGCCGGTGCGTGCCCGAAGTCCGATGGGAGATGCTGCCGGTTGATCGTTCCCCGGTCCGAGGCAATGCTCGCTCGCTCCAGCACATTGCGCAGCTCGCGGACGTTTCCGGGCCACGGATAGGACTTGAAGAGTTCCATCACGTCCGCACCCACGCCGGTTACCTTCTTTCCGTGTTTTTCCGATATATCCTCGAGCAAGTGGTCGATCAGCAGCGGCAAGTCCGCCTTGTGCTCGCGCAAGGGCGGCAGGTGAATGTGGAACACGTTCAGGCGAAAATAGAGGTCCTGTCGCAAATGTCCTTCCGCTACGGCCTGCTCGGGATTTTTGTTCGTAGCAGCCAGCACCCGCACGTCGACCGGCGTTTCCACCTTGCTGCCCAGCCGCCGGACTGTGCGGTCCTCCAGCACGCGGAGCAGCTTGGCCTGGGTTTGTGCCGGCATCTCGCCGATCTCGTCCAGCAGTAATGTCCCACCGTGGGCCAGTTCGAAGCAGCCGATTCGGCGCTCTGCCGCACCCGTGAAAGCGCCCTTTTCGTGACCGAAAATTTCGCTTTCCATCAGCGATTCCGGGATCGCCGAACAGTTGATCGCCACAAACGGCCGGTCGGCGCGCGGAGAAAGCATGTGGATTGACCGCGCCACCATCTCTTTTCCGGAGCCGGTTTCCCCCGTGATCAACACAGACGCAGTCGAGGGGGCGGCCATTTCCACCTGCCGCATCACATCCTGCATCCCGCCCGAAGAGCCTACCAGCGTTCCCAGCTTCCCCGCCTCGCGCAAAGAGCGCGTCAATGCCGCCACCGCCTGTTTGTCGCGCACCCTTCCCAAGGCCCGGTCCAAAAGGGCCCTCAGCACCGGCGGCTTCAGCGGTTTCTCGATATACCAGAAGGCTCCCGCCTCGATGGCATGCACCACGCGTTCGTCGCTGCCGCGTCCCGTGATGATAATCACCGGAATCTGTTGAATTTCATCGCCCATGTGTTTCAGCAAGTCGAGGCCGTTCATCCCGGGAAGCTCGACGTCCACCAGAATTACGTTGGGGGAAAACTCCGGATACTTCGCCAGCGCCTCTTCCCCACTGCCCACACCCAGCACCTCGCAATTCCACTTCTGGAGCAGTGCTTCGTAGCCTTTGCAGGCGTTTTCTTCATCCTCAACGATAAGGATCCGCTGCAGCGAGTTGTGGTTGTGGTCGGAAGCCATTAGAAGTTGAATCTACCAGTACTCCTTTGGAATTCCAAGCCGGTGATCGCCACGTACTGCCCCAACGATGCGCGCAGTATTTGTTTGCCTGCCCTTGTCGAAGCGGCTTCCGAGAATTATCGGATTGGTCAGCACCATCGGCATTTTTGACCTCATGAACTACCAGTGGCGGCTCATTCCTCGTCGTGCTACGGTAACTCGGAATTGTGGTATGGAACGCAAAGTGGCAGAATGGCCTGCGAATGCATGGGTGTGGCGGAAATTCACTGTGGAGTGCGTCATTCTCGATTCTCGCCTGAGCGTTTTCGCCCGTTTCCGCACGGACATATTGACGTGTCAGTGCATACGGCACAGGAGCGCGGTGTTATTTTGTTATTGGCGTCTCTTCCGTCTCGCCGTAGCCAGGTCAATTCGCCCTTGCAGCTCTCCTCATGCCTGCGACAATCCAGCAAGGTGCTAGCTATGCCACCCTTCCGCTCGGTTTGCCTGGCTACCTCCAAAACGGGTGTTCGCACCAATTTAGCCACGCTTCGGGCCGCGCGTCCCACTTCAATAATTTTGCCGGGGGATTTCTCGCCATGCGAATCCTAATCGCCGATGACCACGAAATCATGCGACGCGGCGTCCGTTCAATTCTGGCTGCGGAAACCCAGTGGGAAATCTGCGGCGAGGCCGTCGACGGATGCGATGCGGTGAACAAAGTTACGCAGCTCAGGCCGGACGTAGTCGTGATGGATGTTAGCATGCCGGTAATGAATGGTCTGGAGGCCGCCCGGACCATCCGTCAATCGTTTCCTGAGATCGAAGTCCTCATGCTCACCCAGCACGAATCTCAGGAGATGCTTCGCCAGGCGTTCAAGGCAGGCGCAAAAGGCTATGTCTCGAAGTCCTCCATTCCCCAAAATTTGGTGAGCGCCGTGAAAATGGTCGGCCGGCACGAATTCTTCGCCGCCGACAGCGCTGCGACAGAGAGCAACCGCCCGCAAGCGGCAGGCACTCAGCAGATCTTGCAGCGGGAGGCTGCTCTTGAGCGGGCCCTGCGCGAGAGCGAGGAGCGATTCCGCTCGACCTTCGAGCAGGTAGCCGTCGGAATGGCTCACGTAGCGTTGGATGGACATTTTCTCCGAATGAACCAGAAATTGCGGGAGATCTTGGGCTATCCGCGAACGGGAGTGCTGAGCGCTCACTTCCGGGAAATTACACATCCCGACGACGCGGCGCGCAGTGAGGAAGAATTCGCGAGGCTGTTGTCGGGAGCAGTGCCCCATTCATCCTTCGTCAACCGCTACATTCATCAAGATGGCTCTGTGATCTGGACCAACACCACCCGCAGTTTGGTGCGCGATTCCCAGGGCGCGCCCAACTATGTCGTGACGGTCGTCGAAGATATCACCGCAGGCAGGCAGGCCGAATCGGAACTCAATAGCAACATCGCGGAAACCGTGATGCGTCTCGAACTGGCGCAGTGTGCGCTGCGGGAGAAAGACGAGCAGTTGCGGGTTGCCTTGGCCGCTTCCCAAACCGCGACGTTTCGCTGGAACCCGCAAACCGGGGAGTTGCTTGAATTTGGGCAGAACGCGAAAAAACTCTTCGGTTTTACGCCCGACGAGGCGGTCACCAACGTTGCCAAGCTAATGGGCCGCGTGCATTCCGATGACCTTCCGATTATCTCTTCCGCAACGGAGCGTTGCCGGGCCGGGGAGGATCTCCAAGTCGAGAATCGGGTCGTTTTGCCAGACGGCAGCACGCGTTGGCTGTACGCCTGCGGCAAGACAACGCTCGATTCGAGAGGGCAACTTTGTGTCGCGGGGACTCTGACGGACATTACGAACCGCAAGGAAGCCGAAGAGTCTGCCCGTCAAAGCGACGCCAACCGAAGATTTGCTCTGGAGTCGGCTCGCCTGGGCGATTGGGAATTGGATCTGACCACTCAAAAAGCCAAATGTTCCTTGCTCCACAACCATATCTTCGGCTACTCGTCCCCCCCGCCGGAATGGAGCTATGGCTTATTTCTGCAGCACGTTCATCCACTCGATCGCGAAATGGTGGATTCGGCCTTTCAGCGCAGCTTGGCGTCCGGCAAGGATTGGGATTTTGAGTGCAAGGTTATCTGTCCTGATCGTAGCGTCCGATGGATATGGAGCCATGCGGGAATCTCCTACGACGGCCCGGATAAACGCGGGCGCATGGTCGGAACTGTGATGGATATTACGGATCGCAAGAGAACGGAGGAGGCTCTGCGCCAAAGCGTCTCCCGGTTCCAGCGCTTTGTGGAGTCCAACGTCATCGGAATCGCCATCGCGGACATGAACCGCATCGCTGAAGCGAACGACGTCTTCCTGGATATTGTGGGTTTCAGCCGCGACGATCTCGCCGAAGGCAAAGTGCGTTGGGAGGAGATGACGCCGACGGAATTTCGCGTCCGCGATATCCAGGCTGTCGCGGAATTGACGTCTCTCGGCGCTTGCTCACCCTTCGAGAAGGAGTTTATTCGCAAGGACGGCAGCCGGGTGCCCGCTCTCGTCGGCGCCACGGTTCTCGATTCTTCTCCTTTGCAATGGATGTTCTTTGTGCTGGATCTCTCCGAACTGAAGCGGGTAGAAACCGAACTTCGGGAAGCGCGCGATGAATTGGAGAACCGTGTCGAACTTCGCACGCGCGAACTGGTCAGAACCTTGTCGAGTTTAGAGGCACAAGTAAAGGTGCGCAAGGAGGCTGAGGAGAAGATGCGCCATTTGTCGGCGCGCCTGTTGCATCTTCAGGACGACGAGCGCCGCCGGATCGCTCGGGATTTGCACGACACGTGCGGCCAGAGTCTTTCGGCCATTAAGATGGCCTCCGACGCCCTTAAGAAACTAGTTGTTATGAGCCCCGCCTGCCGGCGCTTGTTTGATGATCTGGATGCTCTCACCGAACAAGCCCTCGAGGAGGTCCGCACAACCTCCCATTTGTTGCATCCCCCGCTTCTCGATGAGGTCGGATTCGCGTCCGCTGCCCGCTGGTTCGTGGAGGGACTCGCGGAGCGCAGCCGCATTGAAATAGAACTGGACATCCAGTTGTCGGAACGCATCCCCAGCCCTTTGGAGCTTGTCCTGTTTCGGGTCTTGCAGGAAAGCTTAACCAACCTTCACCGGCACTCCGGGAGCTCGCACGCAACCATACGCTGCGAGCAGGCAAACGGCCGGGTCGTTCTAACAGTGAGGGATTACGGAAGCGGCATGCCTGCGGATGTTCTGGACCGCTTCCGTCGCACTGGCGTCGCCGCTGGCGTGGGCCTCGTCGGCATGCAAGAGCGGGTACGCGAGCTGAACGGTCAGATAGAAATTGACTCCGGCGCTGGCGGAACTATCGTAACTGTTACAATTCCTATCCCTGCGTCAGCGGAAAAATCAGACAAGAGCACGGCAGGCGGCATGGGCCAGAGGCTGCCCCTAGCTTAAGGTAGATCCTGTTAGACAAGCTCCGGTTCTGCTGTTGGCTGTTCCTGACAGCCGTTAGGAATCGCTGGGGCGCATCATTTTGGCAGCCATTTTGGCGATGAAGCGGCGCGGAGCCAGCCGCTCGCTCTCCATCATCAGACGATTCATGGTCCCGGAAATCACGCACGTCTTCCCTTGGGCAAGTCCTTCCAGGCCCACCCGGGCGACCTTCTCCGCCGTCTCCGCTACCTTAAACACCCGATCAGGCTGGTCCGCGACTCGTTGAAATTCCGTGGTCGTGGGACCTGGGCAAAGTGCGCACACCCGAACGCCGAAAGGCCGAAGCTCTTCCGCAATCCCTTCAGCGAAAATTAGGTCGAACGCCTTGGTGGCGGCATAAGCCGAATTAAATGGCACGGCCTGGAACGCGGCAGTGGAGGCTACGATCAGGATGTCTCCGCGTCGCCGCTCGATCATGGCCGGAATGTAGAGCCGCGTCAGGTGGACGACGGTCGAACAGTTCACCTGGATCATTTCCATCAGGCGGGACTCGGGGATCTGGTGGATGTAGCCAAAAGCGCCAAATCCGGCATTGTTGACGAGAAGCTCGATTTGGATGTTTTTGCCTTGGGTGAAGGCATGGATCTCTTGCGGCGCTTGGGGTTGCAGAAGATCGGCGGCAAACACCTCCACTTTGATGCCATGCTTGGCCGACAAGTCCTTTGCCAGTTCTTGCAGGCGGTCGGCTCTGCGCGCCGTGAGGACCAGATTCGCGCCCCCCGCAGCCAGTTGTTCAGCGAGCGCCCACCCGATCCCGGCGCTGGCCCCGGTTACCAATGCCCATTTCTGCGACCATGTGCTGGCACCCCTGTTATTCAAACTTCGCGAATGATCCGGCACGCCCGCCTCCCGTCGACCTAAGGGGCATGAAACCACAGTTGAAGAGGGTTCGGAAGCAGGAAATGGCACGCCGGACAGATTCAGGCGTGATTCGGGGAATGAAACGTATCGCGAAGGCGCATGCCCTGCTCTTTCAGGCGGTCAAGAAGCCGGCGCGCCCAGACAAATTCAGCCGCAAGAACGCCCAGCGCCAGCAGAATGGTGAGCGCGCCAGGGCCCGGCGTCGCGATCATAACGATACCAATCACGAGAAGAGTAAATCCAAACAGGATTTTGAGGAACCGCTTGGCCTGATGCATCGTTTTGATCATCGCCCCATCGTCTTAGCACTGAACATCGCAGCGCCCCTATCGCGGAATTAGATGCTGAGCGCTGCTCTCAGGCGTCAAGAAAAATGAGAGCACGCCGGCTTCCATTAGCACATTCCCTTGCTCAACGCGTTTTCGCTGCTGATAATGGACTTTGCTGAAGGTCGCGAAAAGTATTTTTTTTGGAATCCCAAAACCGGGAAATTTTTACCGGCGGAGATAAAAAATGGAACTGCTCAGCGTGCGCATGAACATTCCCGAAAGCGCCAATCTCATTCTGGGCCATGCCCATTTTATCAAGACCGCTGAAGATCTTTACGAAGTCGTCGTCAACACGGTGCCGGGAGCGAAATTCGCCGTGGCTTTCAACGAGGCTTCCGGGCCGTGCTTGATTCGCGTCGAGGCAAATGACGACAATCTGCGCCGTGCGGCGGTTTCGAACGCGCAAGCTATTGGCGCGGGCCACGCTTTCGTCCTGCTGATCCGCCAGGCGTATCCCATCAACTTGCTCGGCCGAGTACGGGATTGTTTTGAGGTATGCACGATCTATTGCGCGACTGCAAACCCAGTGGAAGTAATTGTGGTCCAAACGGAACAGGGGCGTGGGATTCTGGGTGTTGTCGACGGCAGTTCGCCCAGCGGAGTGGAAGATCCCGATGATGCCCGGCGCCGGCATGAGTTCGTTCGCAAGATTGGCTACAAACTCTAGTTCAGGGCTAGTGCCCTTGCTGATGGAATTCCAAAACTGGCGAAGCATGCCGAGGCGGTGCCAGCCGCGATTTCATTTATGCAGCTGGGGAAAAGGGCCCTGGGATCGGCAGCTTTAGAACTTGTAGACCACGCCTACGGAAATTTTGGGGCTGTACTGATACGAGCCGAAGAAGCGCGTTCCTACCATGTCTCCCTCGAGCCTATAGGCGATTCGCTGGTGGCGTCCGGGGATGTCGACGCCTGCCCCTAGTTCGTACGCAAGTGCTTGCTCGTCGCCGTAAGTCGTCTGCGGCGAAAAATGCGCTCCGCCCACTAACCCATGTGCCCAGATTTCAAGCCCGCTCGATCCAGACCATCGAACCTTTGGGCCGCCGGCTCCTAAGAGAAAATTCGACGTTTGTCCCGAAAGTGAGCCGAAGGCGCCCACAAACTCGCCTTCTCCTCCGAACCAGCCGCCGCGGTAGTAGTAAGCCAGAGAGCCATCGAAGCCATTGCTATTGACCGTCGTTCCTGGGACAACATAGAAGCGCACGAAGGTGTAGCCAATATAGGCCTGCCAATTGGAGCTCGGGAAGACTCCCTGAACCGACTGGGGCATCGCTGGCTCGCTTGGAAGCGGACTGTAAGGGCTGAACGGGGTGAGCTCCGCGACGATCGGACTGTTCGCCGCCATCGCACCGGCCTCGGATGCGCTCGGCATCGACGGAAGCCCTGCTGACCAAGCGTAGGGCGAGGCGAAAGCCAGAGGTTTCTCTTCGACCGTCTGTGCCGCTGCGTTGTATGCCAAAAGTAGAATAGCAGTTAGAAATCCCACATATCTCATTAGCGGCCTCCCCAAGCTTGTATCGCCGTCTCTGATACTCCATTAGAACGAGGACGTTTTGAGGATGTCCACTTATTTGATTGGCGCTGGCGCGAGGAGATTACGTCCAAGGAAGCCTCGCGGCGCCTCCCGTTGGGGCCCTCCCAGCCAGAGTTCTGTTCTCGTTCAGAATGATTGGTGACACTCTTGAACAGAGATTTTTGCGGGGCTTTCGTTAAGGGGTTTCTCACGTGGTTGGCCGCTTTCCGCCGCTTGCCCCCGCCAGGTGCGATTTTGCTGGCCGATCTGCGCATCGGCGAAGAGCGGCTCAGCTAGAACACGCGAAGACAGCGCCTTCTCAGCACTCGGCGTTCAAAAGAAAAGTGTCACTAATCATGTGGACGAGTACAAGTTCTTGACTTTCATGCCTCATTTTGTTAGCGTTTTCGTGCTGCTTAACCGGCAGCGCTTATCCAGAGTGGCTGAGGGGACAGGCCCGTAGACGCCACAGCAACCTGGCTGCAATTGCCAAGGTGCTAACTCCTGCCCAGTGGGGGTAGATAAGATCCTCAACTGGCCGGAATCCCGGTCATTGAAGATTCACCTCCCAAACTGAAGTTGATTAGGCGTCCAGTGGGCCGCTGATGCATTTGCGGACCACGGATCGGCTCATTTTGGCGCATTCGGCGCTGCAATGCCTCTGCTACATGTGGGGCTTGCACGCGCAGATAGCGTAAGGGAGTGATTACATGAAATTCGCTACGAAGACCATCCACGCAGGCCAACCGTCAGAACCGGAAACAGGGGCGCTGGTGGCGCCAATCTTTCAGACGTCCACCTACGAGCAGGACTCGCCTGGGCAAGATAAGGGATTCAGCTACTCGCGCACGAACAATCCCACCCGGCAGCGCCTGGAAGAGGTGCTGGCGGCGTTGGAAGGCGTGCAGTACGCAGCGGCCTTTTCATCGGGGCTCGCGGCTGAAAACGCGATCTTACAAGCCTATCTGCGTCCGGGGGACGAAATCATCATTCCGCTCGATGTGTATGGGGGCACCTACCGCATCCTGAACAAGGTCTTCCAGCCGATCGGCATCGTTATCCGGCAGATCGATACCGGCGATTTGAAAGCGGTCGAGGCGACAATAGGGAAGAAGACGCGGCTGGTGTGGATCGAATCGCCCACGAATCCCCGTTTGCTGTTGACCGACATTGCAGCCGTCTGCAAACTGGCCCACAGCCGCGGCGCCCTCGTCGTAGTGGATAACACGTTTGCGACGCCTTATTTCCAGCACCCCTTTGAACTTGGCGCCGACATCGTCGTGCACAGCGTGACGAAATACCTGGCGGGCCACTCCGATACGATTCAGGGCGCAGTTCTGGCCAAGGACTTGGCGGTATTCGAGCCCGTGAAGTTCCTGCAAAACGCCACGGGCGCGGTTCCTTCGCCTTTCGATTGCTGGCTCACCTTGCGGGGCATCAAGACACTCGAGCTGAGAATGCAGAGGCATGAAGAGAACGCCATCGCCATCGCGAACGCCCTGAATGGCCACCTGCTGGTGCGCCGAGTCTATTTCCCGGGTCTTCCCGAGCATCCCGGCCATGATATCGCCCAGCGCCAGATGAGCGGGTTTGGCGGGATGGTTTCGTTCGAGCTCGATGGAACGGTGGACGAGGTTGTGTCGTTTGCATCGTCACGGCGATATTTCACGTTGGGCGAGAGCCTTGGCGGTGTGAAAGCGCTGTTGTGCCATCCGGCCACGATGACGCATGCTTCGATTCCGGCCGAAGCGCGGGCCGAGTTGGGCCTTTCCGACACGCTCCTTCGCCTCTCGCCGGGCTGTGAGAACGCCGACGACCTGGTGGAGGACCTTCTCGAAGGGCTCACACAGGTTGAGGCTGCCAGGACGGCAAAGAAGGCGGTCACTGCGACAGCTCGGTAACGCAGCGCTTTGCGATAGGAGGCCCGAGAGCCGGGATCAGGGTGCCATCTTTAATTTATAGGCCAGATTTTGCCATGCGCCCCGGCTCCGCCGTCTTTTTTCGGCTGCCGTCTCGCGATCGACCAGAATTGGAATGAAAGTCCTCTGCATGCCTTCAACGTAAACTTTTCGGCTCTGCCGCGATAGAATCTGCACTGGTACCGTGGAAACCTGCGCTATGACCACGAACAAAGTCCGATGGGGCGTCCTGGGCGTGGCATCGATCGCCCTGCGCCGGGCAATTCCTGGCATGCAGAAGGGCGAGTGGAGCGAAGTGGCCGCAATCGCGTCGCGCGATCTGCGCAAAGCCTCCGATGCGGCGAGCAAGCTGGGAATCGCCAAGGCGTATGGCTCGTATGACGACCTTCTGGCTGACTCGAATATTGAAGCGATCTACAATCCGCTGCCCAACCAGCTTCATGTGCCGTGGTCCATCCGGGCAGCCGAAGCAGGCAAGCATGTGCTGTGCGAGAAGCCGCTCAGCATCACCGTCGCGGAAGCCCGCCAGCTGCTGGCGGCGCGGGATCGCGCGGGAGTGAAGATCGGCGAGGCCTTCATGGTGCGCACTCACCCGCGCTGGCTTCGCGTGCGCGAATTGGTTCGCGCCGGGCGCATTGGCCAGCTGCGCGCGATTGCGTGCCACTTCAGCTATT
This sequence comes from Candidatus Acidiferrales bacterium, assembly GCA_035534055.1. GTDB lineage: Bacteria > Acidobacteriota > Terriglobia > Acidiferrales > UBA7541 > Palsa-295. The sequence continues at coordinate 95,062 of DATLST010000350.1, forward strand.
TCAACCGCGATCCCACGGATATCTGCAACCTTCCGGAATGCGGAGGAGGGGCGCTGCTGGACATTGGCTGCTACCCGATCACGCTCTCGCGGTTCATTTTCGGTGAAGAGCCTTCACGGGTCATCGGGTTGATCGAGCGGGACCGGGACATGAAGACGGACCGGCTCACGTCCGCCCTCCTCGATTTTCCGTCGGGCCAGCCCACATTCACATGTAGCACCCAGCTCGCGTACCGCCAAAGCATGCAGCTGACAGGCACGCAGGGGCGTATCGAGATCGAATACCCGATCAACCCGCCTGCGGACCAGCCGTCGCGCATTTTGATCGAAGACGGCAAGCGCCCGCCGGCGACAGGCGTTGTCACCGAAACAATCGACGCCTGCGATCAGTTCACCATTCAGGGGGATGCTTTTTCACGAGCGATCCGTGAATGCGGGGAAGTTCCGGTTTCGGTCGAGGATGCCATCGGGAACATTGCCGTGATCGAGGCTCTGTTCCGCTCGGCGGAATCGGGCAAGTGGGAGCGCCCGGAGGCTTCGGTGCGGTTGCCCAGCACGTTAGGATAACTGCTCTTTTCGGGCTTTGAATTTTCGCGTATCGTGATTGTGCTTTTGCCATGTGAGGATAGTGAAAGGGGTTCCTGCTGATGGAAGTTCGCCACGACTGGGCGCGGGATGAGATCGGGCGCATCTACAGGCTGTCTCTGCCGGAATTGATCTTCCAGGCGCAGCTTGCTCATCGTGAGTTTCATGCAGCCGACGAAGTGCAGTTATGCCGCCTGCTTTCGATCAAGACCGGCGGGTGCCCAGAGGATTGCGCGTATTGTCCCCAAAGCGCTCATTACGAGACGGAGGTCACGCGGCAGGGCCTTCTCGATCCCGAAGAAGTCCTCGGCGCAGCCAAGCGGGCGAAAGAGGAAGGAGCCACCCGCTTCTGCATGGGCGCGGCCTGGCGCCAGGTTCCTCAAGGCAGGGAGTTCGACGATGTGCTCGAAATGGTGCGCGGTGTTTCGTCCCTCGACTTGGAGGTTTGTTGCACGCTGGGAATGCTCACCGGCGAGCAGGCCGTGCAGTTGAAACAAGCCGGCCTGACGGCCTACAACCACAATCTCGATACATCGCCTGAATTCTACGGAAATATCATCACCACCCGGGTGTACGAAGAGCGTTTGCAAACGATTTCCCGCGTGCGCAAGGCCGGAATCACGGTCTGCTGCGGAGGGATTCTGGGAATGGGCGAATCCGAGGAAGACCGCCTAGGGTTGCTGGAGCAGCTTGCGAAGCTCGATCCGCATCCGGAAAGCGTGCCCATCAACATGCTGGTCCGTGCGGAAGGAACGCCGCTGGGAAACGCCGGGGAACTGGATCCGATGGTCATGGTGCGCACCATCGCGACTGCGCGGATCTTGATGCCGGCCTCCCGAGTGCGACTCGCGGCCGGACGCCAGCAAATGTCGCCGGAGGCCGTGACGCTTTGCTTCCTGGCCGGCGCCAACTCCATTTTCACCGGCGAGAAGCTGCTAACCACGCCGAATCCGGCCGCTGACGAAGACCACAAGCTGCTGAAGACCCTGGGCATGAAGGCGATGCAGCGTGCGTAAGCCCAACCAACGTATTGTTGCGGAGCGTATGGAAGAAGAACTGGAGATCCTCCGCGGGGAAGCGCAACTCCGCACCCTCGAGACTCCCGCCGGCATCGATCTCTCCTCGAATGATTATCTAGGGCTCGCCACCGATCCCACGTTCAAGCGAGCGGTTATGCAATCGGTTGCGAAAACCCGTACGGTGGGCTCGACGGGATCGCGCCTGCTCTCGGGAAATAGGGAGGAATGGGAGGAATTGGAATCGGAGTTTGCCGGCTTTGCCGGCACCGAAGCAGCGCTCTACTTTGGCTCCGGCTATGCCGCTAATGTAGGCTTGCTGAGCGCCATCCTGAAACCCGGCGATGTTGTTTTCTCGGATGAGTGCAATCACGCAAGTTTGATCGACGGAATCCGTCTGTCGCGTGCCCCCAAAATCATCTATCCCCACTGCGATTTGCGGTTTCTGGAGAAGGCGCTGCGCGAGCATGCCGGCGCCGCGGGTGCGCGGGTGATCGTCACTGAAAGCGTGTTCAGCATGGAAGGCGATGTGGCGCCCATTCAGAGGCTAATCGAACTGGCTCGCGCGTACGATGCCGAACTGGTCGTCGACGAAGCCCATGCAACCGGAGTATGCGGTCCGCAAGGGCGGGGAATTGCCGCCGAATACGACTGCGAGCGAGACATTCTTGCCATCGTTCACACCTGCGGAAAGGCATTGGCAAGCGCGGGAGCATTTGTATGTGGCGCGAACGCCTTGAGACAGTTCCTTGTAAACCGGGCCAGGACCTTCGTTTTCAGCACGGCGATGCCTCCATACTTCGCCGGTCAGATCCGCACGGCGCTTGAGCTGGCCCGTAATGCGGATGCTGAGCGAGATCATCTTTGCGGGATCGCGGCCGCGTTGCGCGAAGGTCTCTCTGCCGCCGGCCTCCGCTTCGGTTCCAGCACCACGCATATCGTTCCCGTGCTTCTCGGGAGCAACGAGGCGGCTTTGCACGTCGCCGGGCAACTCCAGGCAAACGGGTTTGCGGTCAAAGCGATTCGGCCGCCCACGGTTCCTCCGGATGCCGCGCGCGTGCGTTTATCTCTGACCTGCAAAATCACACTGGAAGATATTCATCGGCTCGTCTCCGTGCTGCGCGCGGCGTGCCAATCGTTGCCGCAACTCTCTTCGGTCACTCCCGCGCATGCCTAGCCGTTTTTTCATCACGGGCACGGACACCGGGGTAGGCAAGACCGTGGTGTCGGCTTTGCTCTGCGCCGCACTCGATGCGGTTTATTGGAAGCCCATTCAGACCGGAACTCGAGAGGGCACGGACCGGAGCACCGTAAGATTGCTGGTGCAGCTTCCGCTGGCCCGGACGCGCCCCGAAAGCTATCGTTTCTCTCCTCCGGTGTCGCCGCACCTCGCTGCAAGGCGTGCCGGGGTCCGCATCGAGCTTCGGAAGATCGCAATCCCGAAGGTTGCAACGACGGAGAGCCTCATTGCGGAGGGTGCCGGGGGCGTGCTGGTTCCCATCAACGAGAAGCAGCTCATGCGAGACCTTATGAAGCATCTCAAGTTGCCTGTGCTGCTGATCGCGCGCAGTTCGCTGGGTACGATCAATCACACCTTGCTGTCGCTCGCGGCCCTGCGATCTGCCAGGCTCCCGGTTCAGGGCGTAATCATGGTTGGCAAGCCGAATAGCGAAAACCGAAAGGCTATTGAACACTATGGTGCAGTGCAGGTGATTGGGACCGTCCCGATTCTCCCGAAACTCGACAAAAGAGCGATGCTCGAGGTATTTCGAGCGACGTTCGATCGCACGGTGTTTGCGCAATGACGAACCTGGCGAATCCGTTGCACGTCTGGCATCCCTACACGCAAGAAGCCCTGGATCCCCGGCCCCTGCGCATCACCAAGGCGCAAGGAGCATACATATATACCGAGGACGGTCGCCGGCTGATCGACGGTATTTCCTCGTGGTGGGTGAATCTGCACGGCCATTGTCACCCTGCCATCACGGCCGCGATTAGCGAGCAGGCCGCGAAAATCGACCACGTCTTGTTGGCCGGATTCACGCACGAAGGCGTGGAAGTGCTTTCTGCGTGCCTGCGCAAGGTGTTGCCGGGCGATTTAACCCACATCTTTTTCTCCGACGACGGTTCGACGGCTGTCGAAGTGGCGCTCAAGATGGCCGTCCAGTACTGGCAAAATTCCGGGCATCCGGAGAAAAAAGCAATTGTTGCCCTGGAACATGCGTATCACGGAGACACGGTTGGGGCCATGTCGGTGAGCGAGGATTGCAGCTTTACCGATCCGTTCCGTGACCTCCGATTTCCCGTACACCGTGTTCATTCCGCTTATTGCTACCGATGCCCGGTAGGCAAGAAACGCTCGTCGTGCAAGATCGATTGCGTCGACAAATTAGCCCGGCTGCTGGAGGAGAGCCATGGCCAAATTGCCGCCGTGATCGCCGAACCCCTGCTTCAGGGAGCGGGAGGCATGATCGTCCATCCCGTGGAGTTCCTCCAGCGCGTGCGTCAATTGTGCAGCAAACACGATGTCCTGCTCATTGCCGATGAAGTGCTCACGGGCTTCGGGCGTTGCGGAAAGATGTTCGCCTGTGAATTGGCGAACGTGGTTCCCGATCTGATGTGCCTGTCGAAGGGGCTGACCGGGGGTGTTCTGCCGATGGGCGCCACGGTTTGCACCGGCACAATTCACGACGCGTTTGTCAGCGAGGACCGGGCGCGCACATTCTACCATGGCCATTCCTTTACGGGGAACTCCCTGGCGGCTGCCGCCGCGGTCGCCAGCTTCAAGATTTTTGAAAACGAGCCGGTATTCGAACGCATCGATAAGATCGCGCAGATTCATCGAGAGCGCCTCGCCGCCATCAAAAATCACCCAGCCGTGGGAGACGTTCGCCACATTGGCACACTCGCCGCCGTGGAGCTCCTTGCGGATGATCCTGGATACGCCTCGAAACTCCGCCCGAAGCTATACAAGTTTTTCCTTGATGCGGGCATTCTTCTCCGCCCACTGGGCAATATCGTCTATATCCTGCCACCCTATGCGATTTCCCCGGATGACCTGCATTACATTTACGACCGAATCTCCGAGTCGATGGCCTTCCTGTAGTACCGGCGAGACAGATGCTCTAAAAGGCCCAATCGGGTGTGGGAACACTACCCGGCAATCCCTTTCGCATGTCGGCAGGCCGAAGCTGTCACCAAATTCATGCCACGCGAACCATCTCCTGAAAGGGCTAGGAGAATTTCAGGTGATTTTCATGTTCGGCGGCTAATTTGATTTTATATTTTATGGCCCAGACAGCTTGCGATCGGCTGAGAACTTAGGCGTGTCGTAGCGGTTGATTTGCGGACCGCTTCACAACGGCGCTCGCGCGCGGGTCTAATGAGCTTGGAGGTAATTATGGCCGAGCAACGTCAAGTCCTGGACCATGCCGAGCAAAAGTCACGGCCAGCCAATCAGGTTCTAGCTCCGGCTGTTGGTGTGGGAACTGTGCCACGGAAACTGGATATGGCGGCACAGACATACCGTCGCGGACAGGCGGTTCGGCAAGCCCCCAACAGTGTTCCGGGAGCGAAACTAACAGGCGCCGATGCTGAAAAGACGCTCTCGCTGAAATACCCGGTGCGTCATGAAGAGAGCTGGGAGATGTTCGGCCTTTTTGTGAATGCCATGCTGGCCGACGTTGCGGTAATGCGCGCTGGCCCTCCCTCGGGCGTTCCATCGAAAATTTCTCCCAAGCTTGTACGGGCGCTGCTTTATCTCGCGCAACGTGGCGGCTGCTCGATGACGGTTGGCGAGATGGCGGAGGGACTGGGAGTGTCCCTTGGCTGGGCTAGCCGCGTGGCGGACGAACTGGTTATCGCTGGCCTTCTCAATCGGGTTCGCGACGACCGAGACCGCCGCATCGTTCAACTGCGTCTCACGGAACGAGCCACTGTTATCAGTAGCCGGCTGTGGAGCGACCGCGAAGGATCGATTATTGCCGCTCTCGGCGAGGCGGCTCCGGACGAACGCCATGTAATTGCGCGGTTTCTGCGCCGGCTGACGGAGGAGCTTGAGCGCCACGCGTCCGAATTATCTCCAGATCGTAACTAACGGACTCCCGAACCACGGGATTAGACATCCTAGAACGAGTTGTTTTTCGAGAGCGGATAGGAACCGCCTCGTGAGAGGTTGGTTCGTCCAATAGCGGCCGAATCGCTCCTCGATTTCCCGCCGGTCGCTGATCCCCGTGATCTTGTATTGCCGGGCCATATTCAGTTCCCGAGTGGTAATGGTGATAGGGCGGCAAGCCGATCTTCCGGCGGACGAGTATAATCTCGGCATGCTTGCTACCGCTTCCGACAAATTCTCGACTCTCAAAAAAGCTCCCCTGTTTGCCGAACTGGATAGAGATGAACTCACTTACATTGCTGAACGGGCGGCCGTTCGCCGCTTCGATGCAGGCCAGGTCATCTTCTCCGAAGGAGATGCCTGTCCGGGTTTGTGGGTGATCGAGAAGGGGAGAGTCCGAATCTCCAAGAGTTCACCGGGCGGACGTGAGCAGGTCTTGGCGGTCGAAGGCCCAGGCAGTTCGGTGGCTGAACTGCCTGTATTCGACGGGGGCAACTATCCGGCCTCGGCTGCTTCTGTCGATGAAGCGACGCTGCTATTCGTCAGCAAGGGCGATTTTCAGTCCCTCTGTCTGAAACACCCCCAGGTCGCGCTAAAAGTATTGCGGATCGTAGGGCGGCGTCTCAGGGGACTGGTCGCGATGATCGAAGAGCTTTCCTTCAGCACGGTACGTCACCGGTTGATCGCTCTCCTGGTCCGAATGGCTCGTCAAGGGGAACAAACGTCGCAGGGAATCGTAGTAACGCTTCCTGCCAACAATCAGGAACTCGCTGCGCGAATCGGGACCGTCCGAGAGTTGGTATCTCGCAATATCAGCCGCTTGCAGGCAGAGGGCCTGATTCACCTCGAAGCACGCAAAGTGATCATTCCAGACCTGAAAGCTCTCCAGAAGAAACTAAAGGACTGCGCATAACCGGCATTGCTCAGCCTCGATGAACTGGGACTCCCGGTCAGCGGGAGTCTGATGGGGTTGATGGAGCCGGGCGCGGGACGTGAAAAGCAGACCAGAGGGCCATCCTGTGGATCACGCACCAGATCGAAATACAGCGCGACAATCGTCATGGCGCGCCGATTCCATCCGCCGCGCGTCGCCGGCTCTCTCCGCAACTGGGCGCAAGCTGTGCGAAAGCTTCCCACGACCATAACGCAGGTTGCCGGGCAAGGAACGATGGCGCGATTTGTCCATCTGTTGCCAACGAAGCGTTTTATAATCGTGCGAACAGGCAGGATTCCATGCAAGCCGTCATCGAAAAATTCATCCAATATTTGCAGTATGAACGCAACGCTTCGCCTGCTACCGTCGGCGACTACCGATGCGACGTCGAACAGTTTCGCGATTTTCTGACTCCTCCGGGAGAGCCCACCCTCGCACTGGATCAGGTGGACCACCGCATCATCCGCGAGTTCGTGGGCTCGCTCTACGACCGGAGGTTGGAGAAAGCATCGGTCGCCCGGAAGCTGGCCGTACTACGCACGTTCTTCAAATTCTGCGTGCGGGAACGCATCGCAAAGCAGAACCCTGCTCGGCTGATTAGCACTCCCAAACTGCCAAAGCGGGTGCCGCGCGTTCTCACCGCCGAGGAGTTGAATGGCTTTCTCGACAGTCTCGCGAGCGCCTCTGGCGCATCGCGAGCGAAGCGCAAGCACCGGATAACGCCGCAATTCGAGAAGAATGAACGACTTATTCTGAAGCGGGACCTAGCCATTCTCGAGCTTCTATATGCTTCTGGGCTGCGCGTCAGTGAACTGGTGGGTTTGAACATCGGCAACGTGGACCGCCAAGGACACATGGTCCGAGTCCTCGGCAAGGGTCGCAAAGAGCGGGTAGTGCCATTTGGCGCGAAGGCTCATCTGGCGCTCGAAGCGTACTGGCCTGTGCGAGCCGAAATTCTGGCCCACTCTCGCGTGAAGTGTGACCCGGAAGCGACATTCGTGAATTACCGCGGAGGTCGACTGACAACCAAATCGGTTCGCGTGCTGGTGAAAAAATATGCCCGGCTGAGCAACATCAACTGGAACTTGCACCCGCATTCGCTGCGGCACGCTTTTGCAACACATCTGCTTGCCGACGGCGCGGATCTTCGCGCCATCCAGGATCTCCTTGGCCACGTTTCGCTTTCTACCACGCAGCGCTATACGCAAACGAGCGTGCAGCAGTTGATGGACGTATACGACAAGGCTCACCCGCATGCCTGACGCACGCGTGTGCTTTTGTGGCCTGCCTGCGCTGTAGGGCAGCCTCATCGCATGATTTGCGCGCGCTCGAAGGCCGTCCACCATCGGGCAAATCTCCAACTCCTGCCGATCTTTGAGCACCAGCACCATTTTCCACGCCATCGAATTGAACATCGAGCCACAATGAAAACCAACTTCTGCCTTGGGCAGGTGTGCCTCGCTCGACCGGCCACCTCATCGCGGAAATGACCCTGGATAATCAAATCAATTTCTGATGCTAAACGTCGCGGGAAACACCCGGAGCAGCGTAGAGGTTCATGGCAATTCGAGGAGTTACAACGGCGCTAGACGTTGAGGGTCAGCGAAGTCTCGGGAACGAATCCGTCCGAGCCGTTGAGGCGAGCAGGTGCCTCGGGAAGCGGCATTTTGGAGCGGTCGACGCGGTTGTACAGAGTGTCGCGCTCCACCGGAACGCATCCCGCGGCGCGAATGATGCGTTCAAGTTCTGCACGGGTCAGGTGTTCGGGGGTGGTGGCGCCGGCATCGTGATAAATTTTTTCTTCGACGACCGTTCCATCGATATCGTCCGCGCCAAAGCGCAGCGCGACCTGCGCGATCCGCGGCGTGAGCATGATCCAATAGGCCTTGATGTGATCGAAATTATCGAGGATCAGGCGGGCGACGGCAATCGTCTTGAGATCGTCGATGCCGGTCGGCTTGGGCAGGTGCGCCAGCGCGGTGTTGGCTGGATGAAACTCGAGCGGGATGAAGGTGACGAACCCGCGCGTCTGATCCTGCGATTCGCGCAACTGCAGGAGATGGTCCACCCGCTCTTCCAGGGTTTCCACGTGGCCGAACAGCATGGTGGCATTCGAGTGCAGACCCACATCGTGCGCGGTCCGCGCGATTTGCAGCCACATTCGCCCGCTGACTTTGTGGTCGCAGATCATCCTGCGCACGCGGGGATGAAAAATCTCCGCGCCTCCGCCCGGAAGCGAATCCACACCGGCTTCTTTCATCTTGAGTAGCGTGTCTCGGATCGAGAGCTTGGAAAGGCGCGCATAGTAATGCACCTCGACCATCGTGAACGCCTTGAGGTGCACCTGAGGAAATCGCTGCTTGAGACCCCGAATCAGGTCCAGGTAATACTCGAACGACAGATCCGGGTGAAGGCCGCCGACAATATGGAATTCCGTGGCGCCTTCGGCTACGCCCAGCGCTGCGCGCGACCAGATCTCCTCCAACGCGAAGGTGTAAGCGCCTGGCGCATTCGGCGAGCGGCCAAAGGCGCACAGCTTGCAATGCGCCACGCAGACGTTGGTTGGATTGATGTGCCGGTTGACGTTAAAATAGCAGATGTTCCCATGGCGCTTTTCGCGCACGTGGTTAGCCAGCCAGCCGACGGCCAGCAAATCGTGCGATTGATAGAGCGCCAGGCCGTCGTCGCCCGTGAGCCGCTCTCCGGCGAGAACTTTCTGCGCGATCGGTTCGAGCCGCGCGTCGGTGATTTGAAGTCCGGTCGCCATAATCCAGTGAATTCCTCTGGGAAAGAAACGCCCCTCTTCCTAAGGGTGCATCACAAGGGCGGCAGCGCCCCAGAAAAGCAGGAACAGTATACTAATATAGCCATTCACGGTAAAAAACGCAGCATTCATTTTGCTGAGGTCGTTCGGCTTCACTAGCGAGTGCTCGTAGACCAACAGTACCGCCACCACGCCAATACCCGCCCAGGCCGGCCACGCGAGATGAAAACTCCAGGCAAGCCAGCCCAGCAAGCCGGCCATCACTACGTGCATGGCGCGCGCCATTTCCAGGGCCCGGACAATGCCGAATTTTTTCGGAATCGAGTAGAGGCCGGCGGCCTTGTCGAAGTCGACGTCCTGGCAGGCGTAGAGCACGTCGAAGCCCCCCACCCACAGCGTGACTGCCGCGCAAAGAATCAGCATGCGCCCGTCGAGCGAGCCGCGAATGGCGATCCAGGCCGCCGCCGGAGAAATCCCGAGACAGAATCCGAGAACAAAATGCGACCACGCCGTGAACCGCTTTGTATAGGAATAGAAAAACAGGATGGCGAGAGCCACGGGAGACAGCGTCAGCGCGAGCGGATTCAATTGCCAGGCCGCAATCACCAGTACCGCGGAGGCAGCCAAAGTGAAAGCCCAGGCGAAGCCGACCGAAAGCTGCCCTGCCGGAAGAGCGCGGTTCGCGGTCCGTGGGTTGCGCCGGTCATATTCGAGATCGGCAATTCGATTGATGGTCATGGCGGCTGAGCGCGCTCCGACCATAGCCACAATAATCCACACAATCTGGCGCCAGGTTGGCAGACTTCCTCCCGCGCGCGCCGCCAGAAGCGCCCCCACCAGCGCGAAAGGCAGCGCAAACACGGAATGCTCGAACTTGATCATTTCAAGCACCACGCGGATTCGGCTCTTGGTCATATCGGCTGGCTACCTTTCGCGCTTCCCGCGTGCGCCCTGCCAGCGATACTGCTTCTCCTGCGGCAGTCCAAGCTGAGCGAGCACCCGATAGGCGAATTGCTCGACGATATCGTCAATGCTCTTGGGACCGTAATAAAACGCAGGCATGGCTGGCATTACTACGGCGCCGGCGTCGTGTACGCGCAGCATGTTTTCAAGTTGCACGCGATTCAGCGGTGTCTCCCGCAGGCATAGCACCAGCGGACGGCGCTCCTTCAGGCACACGTCGGCCGCCCGCGTAAGAAGATCGTCAGCAATGCCCGCGGCGATGGAGCCCATGGCCCCCGCCGAGCAGGGCGCGACGACCATGGCGTCCACAATCGCGCTTCCCGAAGCGATGCTTGCCCCAATGTCCTTATTCGGCAGGCACTCGATTTTCTTCGTCGAGCCGCCTACCAGAAGCGACGGGAGTTTTTTTGCATCGGATGCGACGATGCGAAGCTCCGTGGCGAGCAGCCGCAGCGCGGCGTCGCTGGCAACGAAAAAAACGTGCTCCACGCGGGAATCTGCGTTAAGGAGTCGGAGAATCGTTTGCGCGTAGACCGCGCCGCTCGCGCCAGTCACCCCCACCGTAATCACGTTCCCCTTGGTTTTGGCCATGGAAGATAAACGAAATTTCGGACTCGCCGTCTTTCTGCTGCGCTCAATGGACGCCCGGCGAGTATATCTTGGAAGTTCCTACGGAGGCGACAGAAGAAGGTTTTTCGCTGTCCGGCTTCAACCGATGTGCCTGACTGAATGGCCGCCCGGTGCGCTTTATCACGCGGGTCGGCGGAAGCAGTAAAACCGCACCACCACCACGACACGAGCTTCTCAGGACATCACAGAGCCAAGAGGGTGCGTCCGAACGAGCTTGCTGTAGCACGAATCCGCCTGCGCAGAACAACCCTAGCGATTTTTCCACTTCGGGGCGCGCTTTTCCACCAGCGCACGCAGGCCCTCTTGAGAGTCTTCGAGGTCCGCCAATTCATTCAGAAAGACCTTCATCGAGTTGCGCACGCCATCCCGCAGCGGCAAGCCCAGGCTGCCGAGAATCGCCTTTTTCGCCATGGTAAGAACCGGGCCGGATTGCGCCGTCACCTTGGCGATCACTTCGTTGACCTTGTCGTTCAGTTGGTCCTGGGGAACGACCCAGTTCACCAGCCCCAGCTCGCGAGCGCGTTCCGCGCTCATGGTTTCGCCCGTGAGCACAAGTTCGAGCGCCAATTTCGGCCCGACGATGTATGGAAGAACCGCGGCGGCTAGCGGCGGAAAAACTCCCAGCTTGATCTCCGGCTGCGCGAACCGCGCTTTGGGAGTCGCAATCACCAGGTCGCCGAGCGCCGCCAGCTCAGCGCCGCCTCCAAAGGCGGGGCCATTGACCACTACCAGGAGAGGCTTCGACGTATCCAACATCGCTAAGAATGCGCCATGAAATGCGTCGAGAAGCTGAAATACACGGCGCTGCGTATATTCTCCGATCTCAATGCCGCCGCAGAACGCTTTCGCCGCCGAATTGAGAACGATGAGCTTGATCTCGCTGTGCTCGCCGAGCGAGTTGATCCCCGCCGCTATTTCGGCCAGCATCCGCTCGTTCAGCAGGTTGTGCTCCGGACGGTCGAGCGTGAGCCAGCCAACGGCGCCTTCGCTGCGGAACTTCACATATTGAAACTCAGCCAGCTTCGGCGGCACGAAGCTGAGAGTGCCCAGCACTTCCGCACTGCGGCCGTTATTGGCCATCGACGTTGCTCCAGACTTACGAGCCTAGACGCTTTCATTTGGCCTCGCCACCGCCGATACCGCGTGATGCACCCAATCCGGCAAGCCCCCCTTCCGGCCAGGTAACACACGAGCCGGAGAATCTCCTCCTGTCCCTTCGGCCCGTGCTCGCGCGGCCATTTCTGTTTCTCCATCGTCCTTTGTCCTGGAGAGCCATTGCCGCTTCTCACTTGCCACCGCTTTCGGTTATTCTGCTTGTCCTATGCTGGAACTTGCCTATGTGCGAGATCACTTGGACGTTGTTGAAAAGATGGCGCGAGACCGTTGCATCGCTCTCGATCTCGCGCCCTTCCGCGCCATTGACCAGGAACGACGCCAGCTCATCACTGCAACCGAGCGTTTGAAAGCCGAGCGCAACAAGGCGAGCGACGAAATCGTTGCGCTCAAGAAGTCCGGCCAGGATGCGGCCGCCATTCTCGCCCGCATGAAGGAAGTCTCCGAGCAGATCAAGCGCGACGATGAACGCATTGCGGAACTCGACGAGAGTTTGAAGCAATTCTTGCTAACCGTCCCCAACGTCCCGCATTCCAGCGTTCCCACTGGGAAGGGCGCGGCCGACAACGTCGAAGTGCGCCGCTGGGGCGTGCCTCCGGAATTTGGCTTCACGCCACGGCCCCACTGGGAAGTGGGCGAGGGAACTGGCATCCTGGATTTGCCGGCGGCGGTCAAAATCGCGGGCGCCCGGTTCGCCGTTTATAAGGGATTGGGAGCGCGGCTGGAGCGCGCCCTCGCCAATTTCTTTCTCGACATCCACACGCGCGAGCATGGATACACAGAAATTCTTCCTCCGTTTCTCGTCAACACGGCTTCGCTGACCGGCGTCGGCCAGCTCCCGAAATTCGCCGCCGACATGTTTCATCTGGAAGGAACCGATCTTTGGCTCACGCCTACTGCGGAGGTCGAGCTCACCAGCCTGCACCGCGAGGAAACGCTCGATGCCGGCGCGCTCCCCATGAAGGTGTGCGCCTGGACCGCCTGCTTTCGCGCCGAAGCCGGCGCCGCGGGCAAGGACACACGGGGCATCAAACGCCAGCACCAATTTCAAAAGGTCGAATTATTCAAATTTACCCGGCCCGAGCGAAGCTATGACGAGCTCGAATCGCTCGTGCGAAACGTGGAAACGGTTTTGCAGCGCCTGGGATTGCATCATCGCGTCGTGCAGCTCTGCACCGCGGATATGGGCTTTGCTTCGGCAAAAACGTACGATCTGGAAGTCTGGCTCCCTTCCTCGCGCGAGTTTATGGAGATTTCTTCCTGCTCGAACACGGAAGCATTTCAAGCCCGCCGGTCCGGTATCCGCTTCAAGCTAAAAGGCGGAAAAAGCGAGTTCGTGCATACGCTGAACGGTTCCGGGCTCGCCGTGGGCCGGACGTGGATCGCCATTGTCGAGAATTATCAGCGGGCCGACGGCTCGATCGTTATCCCCGAGGCGCTGCGTCCCTACATGGGCGTGGACCATATCCCGGTATTGTCCTGAAGACCCACACCATGGAAAAGAAATGCGGTTTGGGATTTGGGGGGGGGGATTTCTATCGCTTTCGCGAAGGATATTGTTCGGTCAGGGCCAGTTCTCGCGCGAACAGGGGGTTCGCGGGGAATTGGGTTGTCAGCTCGGCAAGTAGCGATCGAGCACGATCCATTTGGTGCTCGCGTTCGTAGGCGAGTGCCAGCAAAATCTTCGCGAACGGCCGGAGGTAACGCCCATGTTCGGCGGCAATTTCCATTTCCTGCATCCCGCGAGCCTTGTCCCCGTGGATTCCACCGATGCGCAAGAATAAGCGCTTATATGCTGGCAGGCAGCCGATAATATAATTGCTCGCGCCAAGCGCGACATATGCGTCCTGGGCCGTGGGGTCAATCGCCAGCAGAGTATTGGCTTCGCTCTCCGCGCGGCGCATCAAAGTCAGGCCGTCCATCTGTTTTTTTTCGATCAGCGCATCGTAATCGGATTCCATTCCGTCCGCAATGGTCAGCGCGAGCAGTCCGTTCACATCCCGCGGATTCGATTGCAGAATTTTCTTGGCCATTTGGCGGGCCTGATCGTTCACATCGAGAAACGCTTGATTGCGATTCTGCGACGGCTTCCCATCCACTCCTCCGAGCAGCTTGGAATCGTTCAAGAAAAATTTCGACGAGAAGACGCCTTTGGCATTGAACTCTGCGTAAAGATAACTCGCCGCTTCAGCGGTTTTGCCGAGTGGATCGTTCGGTCTTGCGGTCTGGTAGGCCCGAAAATCCGCGCGAGCCTCTTGGAAATTCAGCTCGTAGAGATTCTCGAAGCCCGTCTCGAGCATGGCGGAGTTCGGCTCCGCGGCCCCAATCCCTCGTGGAGCGCCCTGTGCGACACCGCAAAGCGTCGCACACGATAGGAAGGTGGCGGCAGCCCACGCGATCAAGCGTTTTTGTCTCATTCTATTCGCCACACAATCCCGCTGGTGCTCCGCGGAGAAAACATGCGTGCCCGGCAACGAACCTTCACCCTATCATATTCGACTGTACACAGGGTCGGTGGGTTGCAGGAAGCCCTGTTTCCTACAGGTTATGTTCCAGGAATTCAGTAATTTGCTCGAAGAGCTGAATACGCGCCGGAGGGTCTCCGATGGAATGCCCCCGCCCCGGGAAAATCACAAGATCGGCGGGGTAGCTTCCGTTTAAAATCAACTCGTTGATAATTTCGGATGTGTTCGCGAAGTGGACGTTGTCGTCTCCTGTGCCGTGGGCAAGGAGCAACTTGCCTTTCATCTGCGACACCTGGTTTACCGGAGATGAATCCCTGTAGCCATCTGGATTGTCCTGGGGGCGCCCCATATAGCGCTCGGTGTAAATCGTATCGTACAGGCGCCAGTCGCTTACCGGCGCGACCGAAACGCCTGCTTTAAAAATGTCCGGCGCGCGGAACATGGCTTCGAGCGTCATGTACGCGCCGTAGCTCCAGCCCCAAATCCCGATGCGCGTCCCATCCACATAAGGCAGTGTCTTCAGATACCTTACTCCCGACAACTGGTCTTCGAGTTCGACTTTCCCGAAGTGGTGATAAATCGGAGTTTCAAACGCATGGCCGCGGTTGAAGGATCCCCGGTTATCGAGCGTGAAAATGATGTAACCCTTCTGCGCCATCATTTCGAGCCACAAAAAATCGCTTCCGCCCCATGCGTCCCTCACGATCTGCACCTGGGGCCCGCCATACACGTTGACGAGCACCGGATATTTTTTCGACGCGTCGAAATGCGAAGGCTTCATCATCATGGCGTAGAGCTTCGTCCCGTCATCCGCCGGCACGTTCAAAAACTCCACGGGCGAAAGGGCGTACTGGCTCAGTTCGGGAACCTTATCCGCATTGATCACCGCAATGCGAGATCCGTCGCTGCGGAAAAGGTCCTGCCGCGGCGGGGTCATGGCGTTGGAAAAAGTATCCACGAAGCCGGAGCTGTCGGGAGCGACGATCACATCGTGCGTTCCCGGTTCGCGCGTGATTCGCGTGATGCTCCGGTCCCCGATCGACACCCGGTAGAGTTCCGTGTCCCGCGCGTCGTCTTTGTTCGACAGGAAGTAAATATAGCCTCTCGCTTCATCCACGGCCGGATGGCTCGCGGCGCCAGGGCCAAAACCGCTCGTGCCGGTGATTCCCCAATCCCCACTCGTCAATTGCTCGAGTTGCTTGCCGGAAAGATCGTAGAGATAGTAATGGCGAAAGCCGGTGCGCTCGCTCGACCACAAGAAGCGATTACCATCGGAGAAGAAGTAGAGATCGTCGCTGATGTTGATCCAGTATTTGTCATGCTCGGTGAGGATCGTATTGGACTTCCCGGTAGAGGCATCGCAAAAGAGCAGGTCCAGCCGGTTTTGCGCGCGGTTCAGCCGTTGGATCGCAACGCGCCGGCTATCCCGCAGCCAATCCACTCGCGCCAGATAGACATCGCTATCCGCTCCGCTATCCATCCATGTGGTTTCGCCGCCCGTTATGGATACCACGCCGACTCGCACGATCGGATTTGCTTCGCCAGCCTGGGGATAGCGGGTGTACTCGATCGCGCCGGCCGGTGAGCTCATGTCGAAAAGCGGATACCGGGTTACGGGGCGCTCATCCATTTCGTAATACGCGATTTTCGACGAATCGGGCGACCACCAGTATGCCGTCGTTGCATCGAGCTCTTCGGGATACACCCAGTCGAGCTTTCCCTTGAGAACTTCCTCGCTTCCGCCCGTCGTCAGCGCCTTCTCACTGCCATTTGCCACGTTCACGAGCCAGAGGTTCGAATCGCGCACGAAGCTCACCCATCGGCCATCGGGCGAAAATTTTGGATTTTCCAACTCCCTCTCGCCGCTCACGAGCGTCTTAGGCACCATCGTCTTCAAATCGAGGAGTACGAGGTTGTCGCTGCCGGTAAAAAGCAGCGAATCCCCTTTGGGTGACCAAAAATAGCTTTCCGGCTGGATGCGGCCTAGGCCCGTGGCCTGAATGGCTTTGGCCTTTTTCGGTTGCATCACCGCCGCGAGCGTATCCACGTTCACCAGCACCTTTCGTTCGCCGGTCCCGGCATCCATGGTCCAGAGTTCAGTCGCGCCGTCGCCGTCTTGCGCACCGCTTGCCAGATAAGAAATTCGTTTTCCGTCTGGAGCCCATTCGATTCCGCGCGTCAGGTGTCCGTTCAGGCTCGGCGCGCTGTAGATCCTTTCAACCGTCAGATCCCTGCCCACCCCGCTCTGTGCCAATGCCGGTGCGGATGCGAACGCGATAAGGAACGCCGCAAAAAAGCACCGAGCGACTGTGGAAGGCGAGATGCGATGCATTTCTTCCTCCTTGAATCGG
>DATLST010000351.1:0-6193 GCA_035534055.1 Candidatus Acidiferrales bacterium
ACCGGCAACGACTGGCCGATGCTCAGAAATTCGCGATCTTCCCCGGAAGGCGAATCCGCGCTGCGCTCCGCATTGGGGAGCCTGGCGAGCGATTCGATCGCGGCGGCATAGACCCAAGTGCGCGGAGAAGCCTTCCGCCCGAGGCGGATCCAGCGCGGCCAGTGCCGCCAACTGCGGTGCCAGCCGCAGGCTCTCAGCACGTACAGCCAGCCGCGAATTCTTTTCCGGGCGGGCTGTCTCTGCATCCATAGCCGGAGCAAATCTGCGTCGGAAAATTGCTCCTCGGCGCCTGTGAGCTGCTGGAGCTCCCATTTCTCAAGCAGCCCCGCGTAATTTAGGGCGCTCGAACAAAAATTGGAGACCGGTTCCGGCAAATCATCGCAGGGGCGGAGCTTCCAGCGCGTGCAGTTGCTCACTTGCCCAGCGAATCGGTGCAGATCGAAGGGCCAATGGTGGTCTCCACTGTTCTTTTCAGCCAGAGCGCGCAGTTTTTCCTCGCGTTCCCGGTAACCGGGCGCGTATGCACCGGCAAAGATCAGCAGCGACGTGGCCATGTCGAGATAAAGTTTCACGGCGCGGTATTGCAGCTTTCGGGGCTGATCGGCTGAAGCGCTCGGTGATCCTGCGAGAATTTCTAGGAGCTCGATCAGCCGGTTATTGAGCAAGCGCCACGCATCCTCGCGGCTCAATTCCGAGGCCTGGAATTCCGGGATCAGCGCGAGTATGCCCGTGTCGCCGTAAATCACCCGGCCGCGATTTCGCAGTTCATAGCTGGAAACGTGTTTCGGCAACCTTTGCAAGTAGACCGGATGAACAGCGCTCAGATCGATCCGGGCGTGCAGCTCACGGCCACGAAGGACCTCTTCGCTCCTTTCGCTGATTGACAGAGTCTGAGCTCTCCCAGGTAGAGAGGCGCCCGCATGGAAAATCAGGAAAAATTCCGCGTCGCCGCGGAGAGTCCATCCCTCGCCAGCGCGCTGGAAAGTTGCCTCATCTCGCGCCAGGCTGCCCGTCAGAATAATGGCGCGGATGGAATCGCCGAAGGTTGAAAGGCAGACGGAAGCCACCGCCTCACCGATGAATCCCCTCGCGTTCTGCGGCAGTTCCAGATCACCAGACCGCGTCATCGTCTCCAATCCTGCACTGGCTTCAATCATTGCTTGATTCTCGCAACGCAGCGCAAAGCCGGGCTTTTTGCCTGTCCGAGCCCAACAGTCGCTGCACGGTTTTCGGGATTTCAGCGGCGTCTTGGATCATCGCATCGGCTATCCGGCCCAATTCGTCTGCACGGGTAGACTCATGATGAGCCTCCGACGCCAGGAAGATCGACATGCAATTCGCGGCGCGCGCCGCCTCCAGATCGTTTGCAGAATCTCCGATCAACACGGAACGGCTGAGATCCAGTCGCCAATCCTCGGCAGCTCTGGTCAGCAGGCCCGTCCGCGGCTTTCTGCACGCGCAATTCTCTTCGGGAGTATGCTGGCAATAATAAACAGCATCGATTCGACCCCTTGAATTTGTGACCTCAGTCACAAATCGGTTTGTCAGATCGCTCAGAGAAGCGCCCTTCACGAGGCCTTTGCCGACGCCCGCCTGATTGGAAACAACGATGATCGGAAGACCCCATTCAGCCAACCCGGCAATCGCCTCGCGGATCCCGGCGACAAACCGGAATTCGTCCCAGCGCGTGACATACCCGGGATGAATCCGTTCGTTGATGACGCCGTCCCGGTCCAGCAGAATGGCCGGCCCATGCCCCGTCGACGGCAGGCTCGAAAAGATAAACGGCAGAATTCCATTCATTTCTCGCCTCTCGTTGACGAACTTCCGGTTCCGGCATGAGAGTCAAATTCTTCCGTCAAATACTGCGACAGGATATGATTCAAGCTCAGGTGGAAATCTTCCACCTGGCCGTAATTTTTTGACGAGACGGTCAGATCCACTTGCACCAATTCCTTCAGCTTTCCCCCTCCGAATCCGATGAATCCAATGGTCGTCGCCTTTTTCTCGTTAGCCTGTTTCACCGCGCGCAGAACGTTCGGCGAATTGCCCGAAGCAGAAATCGCGATGACCACATCACCCGGGCGCAGGAGATTCTCCAGTTGCTGGCTGAAGACTTCATCGTAATTGACGTCGTTGGCCCATGCCGTAATCAGTCCGATGTTGTCGGCCAAGCTGACCATACGGAGCCGCGGCCTAGCGTTCTTGCTCGTTCCCTTGCCCATATCTACTGCCATGTGCGAAGACGTGGAGGCGCTGCCGCCGTTCCCCAGCACGAAGATCGTCCGACCCGCTCGTTGCGCGTCGC
Organism: Candidatus Acidiferrales bacterium; assembly: GCA_035534055.1. GTDB lineage: Bacteria > Acidobacteriota > Terriglobia > Acidiferrales > UBA7541 > Palsa-295. The sequence continues at coordinate 2,309 of DATLST010000351.1, forward strand.
GCAGAATCTCAACCACCTGCTCCAGCTTTTCCGCGGACAGCTCGCCGAAGCATTGCTGCAGACCGGCAAAATAAGAAGAAACGAATTCGCGCAACATCGCTTAGCTCCCCACATAAATGATCTTGCTGCCCTCGGGTTCGAATTCGAAGGTCATTTCCCGCAGCTCTCCCAGTGCACTTCGAACTGCGGCGTGATTCTGCGGAGCGCAAAAAATCATCAAGAAGCCGCCGCTCCCCGCTCCCAGCAATTTGCCCCCGACGGCTCCGGCCGCTCGCGCGCGTTCATAAAATTCATCGATGCGGGCATTCGATATCGAATTCGTCAGCTTCCGCTTGCACATCCAGGATTCGTGGAGAATTTCGCCTAATTCCGGCAAACCCGATCCGCGAATCAGCACCGCATGGAAGCGATCGACAAAATCGCGCATCCTCCGCAGGTATTCCCTCTTGTGGTCGGTATTGCGCGATTGCTCCCCCAGAACTTCGCGTGCATCCCGGCTCCCACCCACATAAAAAAACAGGAGATGCTCAAACAGCGTTCGTTTCGTCTCAGGGGAACAAATTACAGGATCCACGTAGACCGTCCCATCCTCGTTGAACCGATAGCGGCGCAGGCCGCCAAAGGCCGCGGCGTATTGGTCCTGCTTTCCAATCGGCTCGCCCAGGACATCAATTTCCAGATGGCAAGCCTCTCGCGCCAGATCCTCGGCGACCATGTGGCGGCCTTGAAACGCATAGAGCGCGTGCAGCAGGCCGACAGTGAAACTGCTCGAAGACCCGAGGCCGCTTCCGGAAGGGATGTCAGCGATCGAAGTCGCCTCGATTCCGTTCCGCAAATTCGCCAGTTTCAGGCTCTCTCGAAACAGGGGGTGCTGAACCTGTTCGGCCGAATTCACGATTTCCGTCTTGGAGTAGCTAATTCTCAAGGAATCATCAAACCTCTTATTCACCGTGATATAGACATATTTTCGGACCGTCATGCTCATTACGGCACCTGGCTCCCGGGAGTAAAACGACGGAAGATCGGTACCGCCACCGACAAAGCTCACTCGAAATGGCGTCCGCGAAATGATCATGAGTGCGCCGCTGCGAACTCTTCCAAACGATCATGCGTGCCGATATCGAAGAATTTTTGCGGCGTAATGAACGCTCGAAGCTGCCTCTGCGTAATCAGCTGCGGATAGATCTGCTGTTCGAGCGAAATCGCTGTCCCGGACGGAAGTGCGTCAAATACTTCCTTGCGAAAGCACAGAACTCCCGCCTCCACGTATTTCAATTCCTGATTTTCCGTCCCCTTTTCATAGCGAACCACATATCCGTCAGCATCCAGGGCAACGTTGTTCTGCACTCCTGTGTCGCCCAGTTTGTTGTCGTACACCACCACGAGCCCCAGCGAATTCGCTTTCTGAAAACAGTCCTGCACGCGCCGATAATCGATCGGCAGAAAAGAATCGCCATAGATGACCAGAAATTCCGCGTCGAGCAGGTCCCGCGCGTTACGGATGGCCCCAGCGGTGCCTAACGGGCTTGGTTCCCAGGAATACTCGATCTCAACCCCGAAACGGCTCCCATCGCCAAAGTGCTCCTGAATACGCTCCCCCAGATAACTGAGAAGCACGAGCACCTTGCGGAAATCATGCTTTTGCAAATGCTGGATGATGTACTCCAGAAAAGGGCGTCCGCCAACTTCGACCATCGGCTTGGGAATTCGTTCGGTAATCGGCCGCAGACGCGTTCCCAGTCCTCCCGCTAAGATGACGGCTTGCATTCAAGCTCTCCTGTCAGTTCCTCAACCGCCCGTTGGACAGCCTCATCCGATTTCATCGAGGCCTTCCAACCGAGCCTTTCCAATTTCCCGCAATCCAGACTCACCTGCGGCACATCTCCCACCCAGCCTCTCTTGCCTCCGGTATAAATCAGTTCAACCCCGGGGAGCTTCATAGTGGCCAGAAGCATTTTGGCGATTTTCGAGACGGCTGTATTTCCCTCGCACCCGAGGTTGAAACAATTGAGCTGTTCGCTCGCATGGCGCCAACCAAACAAGATCCCGTCCACGCACTCTTGCACGTGCAAATAAGGTTTTGCCTGCTGACCGTCTCCCAGAATCTCCAATTGACGCGAATTCTTTTGAAGCTTGTGGATGAAGTCCACAATCACTCCATGCGTTCCGTGCCGCCCGCAGATATTGGCAAAACGGAAAATCCAGGCTTGCAATCCATAGTTATGGCAAAAGGCGCTGATTAAGCCTTCGCACGCGAGCTTACTCGCTCCATACAGTGAGATCGGGAATAGCGGCCCGTAATTCTCGGGCGTGGGTACGACACTGGGCTCGCCGTAGACCACCGAGCTCGACGAGAAAACGAACCGCGAAACGCCCGTTCTCCGCATCGCCTCGAGAACATTGTATGTGGCCAGCGTCCCTTGACGCAGATCCAGATCGCTCTGCCGCCGGCTTTCCGTAATATCGGAATTAGCCGCCAAGTGGAAGACCGCTTCATGTCCTTCGATCGCTTTCGTCAGCTTCGGCAGGTCCAGAAGATCCGCCTCCACGAACCGGAACTGTGCGCTTTTTTCACACTCGCGCAAAAACTCTCGCGAACCGGCGCTCAAGTCATCATAGACCGTGACCCCATGGCCCTCCGCAACGAGCCGCTCCGTCAAGTTGCTGCCGATAAATCCCGCGCCACCTGTCACAAAGATTCGCATATCGAAGGCCTCAGTTTTTCAGTCAGCCGATTCCCACCGCTTTCAGGCTGATGATTCATTTCCGGCATTCTTCCATTTGCGCCTGGCCTCCAACCGGGATCAGTTCGGGGGACTCATGCCCTTTCTCATGCCAGGACCGCAGATAAAAATCCTGCGTGCGCTCAATCATCACGTCCTTTCCAAAGAGCTCGAGAACTCGCTCGTGCCCTTTGCGAGCCATGCTTGCTCTCTGCTCCGGATTTGCGAGCATTTGGATAATCGCTTTCGCCAAGCTCGCGGAATCGCCCGGAGGCACTAGCAAGCCTGTTTCGCCGTCAGTCAAAACCTCAGGCGTGCCGTCCACCGCTGTGGCGACCATCGGTTTACCCGACGCCAATGCTTCAACCACCGCGACAGGCAGACCCTCGTAATACGACGGGAGGACGCATATATCTGCTAATGCCAGCCAGGGAAGCAAATCGGGCTGGTAGCCTGTGAAGCGCACGGAATTCTGCAGTCCGAGTTCGGCCACGCGCTGCTCTAGCTTCGACCGCAGCGCCCCGTCACTCAAGCAAACAAGCCGGACGCGCGGGAATTCGCGTAGGATCAATGGTAATGCGTCAATCAAAACGCGATGCCCCTTCTGCGGTTCCAAGCGCCCGGCCACCAGAAGCACTGGATCGTTTACATCGAAACCCAGGCGCGTCTTCAGATCCAGGGGAACCGCAGCGGACGGATTGAAACGTTCGAAGCGGACCCCGGGGTAGATCACCGTTATTTTTCCTGCGGGGAGTCCCTTGTCCTTCACAAGGTAGCGCGCATTCGCCTCCGAGACCGCGATCATGCGATCGACCGTATGACCCACAAGGCGGTCCACCACAAAACTTCCTTTGAGCCAACCTTTGCGCCACGATTCCCGCCCGTGCGAAGTTTCGAGGATCAGCGGCACGCTGCACATTCGCGCAAGAGGAGAAGCCAGACGGCTGGCCTGAAACATGTGCGAATGCAGAATGTCCACCCGCTGTTGACGCAGAATGCGGCAGAACCGAAAAGCCGCGCCCATCCGGTTCGGGCTCCGTCGGTCGAAAGGAATTACTTCAACATCCGATGGGATGTCCTGGCCCAAAGCGGGAATCAACACGGGCGGACAGGCCAACACCGGCCGAAATCGCCGCCGGTCCAGTCCCTGCAGATGCAGGAG
>DATLST010000352.1:0-2882 GCA_035534055.1 Candidatus Acidiferrales bacterium
ACGCGGAACGCAAAGCCTACACAATTTTCACAGCGTTTCGACAAATTTGTCCCGCGTTTCCCGCGCCAAGCGTCTCGCCTTCGGACTCGCCGCCGTCTTTGCAAGCTGCTTTTTTATTTTCGGCACGACCGCCGCAGCCCAGTCGGAAAGTCAGGTCCTGCGAGTAAAGGTCGATCTCCAGCCGATCGATGTACAGGTGAAAGACGCCCAGGGGAATAATGTGTCCGGGCTTTCGGCCGGCGATTTCACTCTTCTTGAGAACGGCAAGCCGCAAAAGATCGCCTTCTTTGGCGTCGGAAACGATCCGGTCAGCCTGAGCGTGCTGGTCGATTCTTCCAGTTCGATGAATCCCAACGACCGGCTGGGTTCGGCGCAGGCGATTGCAGCCCAATTTATGCGAACCGCCCGCCCTGGCGACGAGATTTCGGCCATGGACTTCACCGATCAGATGGGACCGTTCCGGCAGCTCAGCCGGGAACAAGCCCTGAGCCCTTCTGCTGCTGCGCTTCCCTCGGTTCCGAGCGGTGGGTCGGCTCTCTACGACGCGATCGCTACCGCTTTATGCCATCTCCAAGCCTCTAAGAATCTGCGGCAGGCCGTGGTCGTCATTACCGACGGCATCGACCAGCACAGCCGGATTACTCTCGAACAGTTGATCGGCCTCGTCCGCTCGTCGCGTGCCCAGCTTTTCATGATCGGCCTGGAGAGCCGGCCGGAGCTCGATTTTGAAGGTCATGTCGAACCAAGGCTCACCCTTGTCAGCGGGCGCGATATCGATAACCCCGTCGTCGTGTTTGACCGGCTCATGAAGGAATCGGGAGCCGAATCTTTCATTCCTAATTCCGAGCGAAGTCTGGAAGATGCCTTGAAGGCGGTGTCGGACACGCTGCAGGCGCAATATACGCTCGCCTATTATCCTGAGGGCACTTCTAAAAAGGTCCGGCGGATCACGGTAGAAGTAAAGCGCAAGGGCGTCCGGGTAATGGCTCGCGGTTTTGTTGGTTCGGACCCGGAAGCAGGCGAGTCTGTCCATTTTGAGAAGGGTACGTGCTCCGTTTCTCCCGAGCTCCATCCTTATCCCTACGAATCCGAGCTGACTCACGGCCCTGGCGGGCTAGTCTATAAGGAAGATTTTTCAAATCCTCTCAGCGGGTGGCCTGACCACGAGAATTCCCGCTATGTCTCCGGAGGATACGAACTCTCAAACCCTAAGCCAAAGCTTCGAAGCCCTAGCCTGCCCATGAAGGCAGGTTCGATGGTAGGGGAGGCCATGTCGATTGAACTTCAAGAAAACGCCATCGCCGCCTATGGGCCGTGGTGGAGCGATTTTCGCGCATCCGTCAACGTGAATGCAGCGATACCGGCTCCCAACGGAGCGGAAGCGCAGGCTCCTTACGAACATCAACCTGCTGTCGGCCTCGTCTTCCGCCTGAATCAGCAGGGGTATTACGCTTTGCTCCTCACCGGTTCTCGCGGAGCAAAGGAGTCGGCGGTGAAACTTGTGAAAAGGGAGTTCCGAAATAGCGCGGAAATGGAAATCCTCCCCTGGACCCGCATCGTCAATCAAGCCACGACATCGGGAACGGAACTTTCCGTGGAAGCTGTCGGAGACCAGATCACCCTGTTCGTGAACGGCCAGAGGGTAAAACAATTGAAAGACGATAGTTACTATCAGGGATACGTGGGATTTACAGTCTCGGGGCCCGCGCGCGCCGTTTTTCAGGATTTAGTCGTCGAGCAAAAATAAATGGCCGTCCGATTTCCCCGCCGCATTTCAGCCGAAGAGCCGAGTGAGCGCGCCTTGACGCTCACCTCACAACGCCCGCCAGCGGACTCGAAGCCGTCGCATAAAGCCGCTTCTCGATTCGTCCCGCCAGAAATGCCTTCCGGCCGGCTTCCACCGCGGCCCGCATGGCTTCCGCCATCAGCACCGCATCCTGCGCGCCCGCAATGGCGGTGTTCATCAGAACGCCGTCAGCGCCCAGCTCCATGGCAATCGCGGCATCGGAAGCGGTGCCCACGCCTGCGTCCACGATGAGCGGTACCTCCGTGATCCTTTCACGCAGGATGCGCAGGTTCGCAAGATTTTGAATGCCCATCCCGGATCCGATCGGCGCACCGAGCGGCATGACGGCGGACGCTCCCGCATCCACCAATTTGCGCGCCACGATCAGGTCGTCGCTGGTATAGGGCAGGACGACGAAGCCCTCCTTGACCAATATCTTCGTCGCGCGGATCAGTTCCTCTGTTTCCGGAAAAAGGGTCTGCTCGTCGCCGATTACCTCGAGCTTGATCCATTCCGACAGTCCCACTTCGCGACCCAGGCGCGCCGTGCGAACGGCTTCATCCGTCGAGTAGCATCCCGCCGTGTTCGGCAAGATAAAGAATTTCTTCCGGTCGACGTAATCGAGCAGCGATTCCTTCGTGCGATCGGTCAGATTCACTCGCCGGACCGCAAGCGTCACCATCTCGGCGCCCGACGCCTCGTGTGCTCGCGCCATCTCCTGAAAACTGCGATATTTCCCCGTGCCCACGATCAGCCGCGATCCAAACGCGCGGCCGGCAATCACAAGTTGATCGGTCATGATCCTCTCCCCGTCACATTGTAACTCGGCACGACTGTTTGTTGCAGCGCGCTCTTGTGTGGTGTCTTGTGTGGGCCGGTTTCCGGTTACCACATTAAATCGAGCGATGGGGAAACCGTCTGAAATTGTTATATCATCATGATCTGTCACTCTAAGATTGCTCGAATGAATGGAAGGCTTATGGCCAAGTTTGTCATACAGCCGCATTTCCGGCTTCAAGAATGGGTCGCCGAGGAAAAGGGATATTTCGCCCTCGAAGGACTGGATTATGAATTCCGCGAACGGATGAATTCCAAG
>DATLST010000353.1:0-17845 GCA_035534055.1 Candidatus Acidiferrales bacterium
CTGAAAGCATGGCGCTACTGCAAGAAATGAACTGCCCATATGCACAGGGCTTTTATTTCGACAAGCCACTGGACGTCGAGAGCATCACCCGCAAACTTGTATCCCGGCAAATCAACTGAAGCCGGTTGGACCGGTGCAAGAGGGTAAAGTCATCGGATCCCGGGGGTGAAGACACAGGCGAGTGACACACCTGCTGCTCTGCAGAGTTCAATTTTTAGTGCGGCCGTTGAAACAATGGCTTACGTGGAAATGGCGGAGGCGGCGGGAATCGTGATCTTCATGCGTCCCGGCGCTAACCCGTTAATCGAATGACAGCTCTCTTCGTCGCACCGCGTTGAAATGTGCCGCGGTTTTGTACCGCATCCCATGAATAGCTATTGGGGGGAATCTGAAGGCATTTTTTTAAGGAGGAGATGTTTGCGTGTCGTTATGAGCGCGCATTGGAGGAGCGGGCTTGATAAAAGGACGATGCAAGTCCGGCGGGGGTGGCGGCGGCAGGACCGGATGAGGGGACGGTGGCGAAGTGACCCCCGGCGGATTGTTCACAATGACCGGGGGCGGGGAATAGTCCCAGATGCCCGGATACCACGGGTATCCGTAACCGTACCAATAGCTGTATCCGTAACCATAGGGATTGTCACCGGGTCCATAGTAAGGGCCGCCATAATAAGAGGACGGTGCATAACCCGAAGATTGGTTGGGATAGGAGGCGCAACCCGCAAGCCCCAGCACCCCCATGGAGAAAAATGCCAGGCAGGTTTTCACACCCGGTTTGGGAAGCATTGTCCGCATCGCTGTATTCAAACGTCCCATACCTTCAGAAGTTTACTCCGATGTAGGGAATCGGACGGTAGATGGATTTTAATTAAGGTGGAGGTAATGTTAAGGCGCGAACCCTCATGGCCATCCATGGCCTCCGCGGCACGCGCATCCCGGCACGATGATCTCACCTGTTGCGAGGGTCCGATTCCTGCACCGCGAAATGAAAAAGGGCCACCCGAAAGGGAGCGGCAGGTCGCTTTCGCACGTTCATGTGCTCCGCGCCACCTTGGCATCCCTGTCAAATGGAATCTCATCCAAGAGTTCGATTCCAATGTCATTACCCCCAAAATCAAAAAGGCCACCGCGAGGGTGGCCTTTTTGATTTTATGGTGGAGGCGGCGGGCTGCTTCCGGCCATCCATGGCCTTTCCCCCTCCGGGGACTTCCAAGGGTCGCGCAGCACCTGCACATCCATGTGCATTGGAATCTCACCCGCTACGCGAGTTCGATACCACTGCTTCGGCACGAAAACCAAAAAAGCCACCGCAGGGGTGGCCTTTTTGATTTTTATGGTGGAGGCGGCGGGCCGCTCCCGCACATCCATGTGCTCCGCGGCACCTTGGCATCCCTGCCAAATGGAATCTCACCCGCTACGCGGGTTCGATACCACTGCTTCGGCACGAAAATCAAAAAAGCCACCGCAGGGGTGGCCTTTTTGATTTTTATGGTGGAGGCGGCGGGAAGCGGTCGGACTGCATTCCAATTTTGCTAACTCGTTGATTCGCCACAGAGCGAAGCTCAGCGCACCTGGATCGAATGTAGCAGTGAATTGTCACTTTGTCCACGGTAATTTGCCGTGCAAAATCACATTGTTGTTGTGATTGAGGCCCTGACGCTCCTCCGACGCCCCATTGATGCCTGTTTGACACTGTATCGACTCGGTCGTGACGCCCGGCGTAAGCATCGCGGTGAGCATCGCATAAGGATCGTGGCAAGGATAGAGGCAAGCATAATTGAGGATATCCGAGGTTCTGTATACCGTCGGTAAATCGGTTGCGCTTCATCTCGTGGCCGTCTGTGGTATGAAACCCGAAGCCTTTGAGCAGGCTTCAGTGTTAGGCCCGGAAGTATCATAAATTCGGGAGCAGATCAGTTACCTGCTGATTTTGTCAATTTTTGGCTTAAGAATTTGGACTTTGATGGCGGGTTGATGGCCGCGATGGCCCTGGGCGCGCTATACACCCTGGTTCAGATGGTGGCGCGCCTCGCCCTGCGGTTGCGCGGGTAGCTCACGTGATCCGACCACCGAGCGGCATCACCGCCGCAGGTTATCCCTGGCATCGATCTGTCGTAGGATCTCTGAGGCCCGAGCGCAGCGTCTAAGCGAGGGTGAATGCCCATGACAGCGGACGAAGGCGATCTCGCATCGGCTGTTGCAGCGATGCGACCGATGGCGTCAGCGAAGGATTTCTGCAATGCGCTGGTGGTACCCTTCGTCGATTAACGCCGTTATGGTTATGGAGAGCTATCCATAACGGCCACCCATCACGACACTGGCCGGTTTGCCAGTGTCACCACTCCGGGCGGCACCAAAATAATATGGACTCAGATTAAACCCGAGTTTTAACTAAGAAAAAACCTACTTAATCTTCCAAGACTACAGTCTGCACGCCTATGGCGCTAATTATGACCTATATTATGTAGTATTCGCTTTACTCAGAAGAGTACATCTCATTATGCAACACACCATTTGCCAACGTTTGATATTTCACGGAAATACAGCGTGGATATAAGCCCCGAGACCAATCTCAGCGACACAGAGTTGTCGATGCGTGTTCAGCACGCACTCGTTGGTATTGGTGTTACCACCATTGGTCAGTTATCCGAGATATCGCTAAAGCGAGTGGCAACCGCTGGCAGCATGGGTCACAAGGGCATACAGGAGCTCTACGAGTTCTGTCTCAAGCATGCCTTGAAACCAGAATCGCGTACCCATGCCGAAATTACTGGGCTTCGACCGGATGTGGGTTTGACCCCGAAAGAAATTAAAACACTCATTGCCACCCAACCGCACGATCAAATCCGTATATCCATAACGCTTTCCTTGAGTATGGCTTTTTGCCGACGAATGCATAGCTACCACATCAATACACTTGCCGACCTCACGTCCCGCGGCCGGGATGTGTTGGTGACAGAAGTGCTGCAATCCCGAGCGTCGCTCATTACGGAGCTCGATGTTTTTTTAGCTGCTACCAGGCTTACGCTAATGCCAATCATCAAACAGGGAGCCTAGCTGCTGAATTCCGTCCCAAGTTGACTCAATATTTCAATCTTCGTTGACCAAGCGTTCAGCATTGGCCGTTGATAATGATAGGAATTCGCACGTATTGCGTGGGCCAGCGTAAATGAAAACGGTGGGTCAAAAGGCGATCGAAATCAACACATAACTGATACCCCTTACCGACGATGGCCGTACATTCATACCAGCTGATATCAGTGACCCACAAAGTTTCAAGAAATGTGGTAGTAAATATGTCTTGAGCGGAACATTCACTAGACAAAGGAGAGAAAGCAATGAGCCCCGAACAACTAGTCGAGATATTTGTAAACACAAAACCTTACAACGAGCCGAAGGGAAAAATTTCCTACACCCGGCTAGTGGAGATCGCATACCCGGACTTCGCACAGTTTCCCAATGCCACCTACAGCATCATTTATGAGCACGGCCAGGGCAACGAGCAAGGGACGGTCTCCAAGGGCGACTCCGTTGAAATCGTCAAAGGGATGAGCTTCCGTGTCAAAAGAACTGGAGAATCTTGAGGATCTGAGGCGGCTGGTCGGAAAACGCTATTCGCTCTCGATTATCAGCGCACATGTCGTTGTCAACGACGTTTTTTATCTGGACGCACAAGGACAGTGCCATAAGGGCAGGCTCGCTGCTCCGCTGAACCAGCCCACGCCTGAGATACTTGGCTCGCCGCATAACCATCAGATGTACTGGTACGGTTCGCAACCGTGTTACCTCGATGGCAGTGCGATTCCCCTAGGCACGGGCGGGGCTGTAAACGTTCCGCTGGGCGATACAACCTACACGCGGCATCTTTCGATTAAACCTTTGCCAAAAACGAACTATTCAACCTACAGCGAAATGATCGAGCACTATGTTGCTCTCATCTCCGCGCCTGCTCAGAGCAAGTGCAATGTCACACCACTCACTGGTGCCGTGTATGGTGTGCCTGAAGACACCTCGCCATTTAAGGTCCAGGATACCTTTTCCGCGAAGGCAGAAATTCTGGATCTGAACAAACTGCTTGCCAATGAACGAATCGCAATCATCGGCTTGGGCGGAACAGGGTCCTTCGTCTTAGACTTTATGGTGAAAACCTCAGTAAACACGATCGATGCCTACGACTTCGATGTTTTCGCAGTGCACAACGGTTTTCGATCACCGGGTGAGGTTCCTTTCGACGATTTCGGAAAACCAAAGACGGAACTCTATCGACGCAAGTACGAGCCGTTTCGCCATCGACTCTACTTCCACAACAAGCGAATTGGTAAAGATGATGAAGCCATGTTCGAGAACACGACGTTCGCTTTCGTGTGCATCGATGATGGGGAGTCGCGAAACGAAATCTGCGATATGCTGATAAGCCTTGGTGTCCAGTTTATCGATGTAGGCATGGGGATCGAGAAAGAAGCAGATGGCTTGGACGGGCTGATTCGGACTACTCTGTTTACGCGAGGGAGCTCGCCAGTCGCCATCAAGGAGGTCCCGCTCGATCGGCATAATGAGAACAATATCTACCGCGTATTCGTCCAGATCGCTGAGCTAAACGCACTGAACGCCGCGTTGGCAGTGATTCGCTACAAACAGTTGCGAGGCTTCTATTTCGATGAGCGTCACTACTATCAAAGCTTTATTTCGCTTGGCTCTTCAAATTGGATTGGTAAGGGTATGAAATACAATATCCTCGAAGTAGAACAATTCCCAGATTTGTTCCAGCCTGGGATCATGTATTTGTCTAAGAAATTTAAAATCTCTGCGCACGTCTGCGCATGCGGCTGCGGTGACGTTATTTACCTACCTGTGGATCCTGCAAATTATTCAATACGGATGGATAAACGCGGTCCCACTCTCAGGCCTTCTGTTGGAAATTGGAATGTCTGTAATGCTCACTATTTCATCACGAACGGCGAGGTTCAGTGGGCCGCCAAATGGACACCTGAGCAGATCGCAACTGGACGCGCAACCGAGGATGCTCGCCGTGATGCCTACTATTCATCTCAAAACCGGACACTATGGCAAGTGCTACTTGATTGGGCACGGAGCCTGCTAAAGGCTCTAGGCATCACCAGACAATGATTGTGACTGATACATAAGTATGACCACCTTTAATTTGACTTACAGAAATTCTCCAGAGCAATCTCACAAGGCGGCATCGACTGGGTCTCAATGTATGCTGTGGCGGAATGGTGTGGGTGTTGAATTTCGTCCCAAGTTGACCCACTATTTCAAACTTCGTTGACCCAAGCTGTCCAGCATTGGCCGTTGATAATGATAGAAATTCGCACGTATTGCGTGGGTCAGCGTAAATGAAAACGGTGGGTCAAAAGGCGATGGAAATCAACAAATAATGATCAAATTCGAGTTCTGCATGGCGGGGCGCGAGCGGCTTGGCGGGTGGCCCGGCCATTCCGAGCGTTATGGTTGACGTAACGGCTAAGTGGCTGCTATGCTGCACCCATGATCGTGAGCTGCCGCGACAAACGCACGCGCGAATTCGCGGACGGTAAGTACATCAAGGCATTCTCCGGGTTTTCCCGGCAGGCCGGAATGAAGCTCGATCAACTCGATGCGGCGGCGTCACTGAAGGACCTCGCGGTTCTTCCGGGTAACCGGTTCGAGGCATTGAAGGGCGACCGCAAGGGGCAGTACAGCATCCGCATCAACGATCAATGGCGCATCTGCTTCGAATGGCCGGACCGGTCGCCCGGGCCGGTGAATGTCGAGATCGTGGACTATCACTGAGGGAACAAAGCATGGCACGCACCGCTATCCATCCCGGCGAACATCTCGCCGAGCAGCTCAAGGAACTGGGCATGAGCGCGGCCGAACTCGGCCGGCGGCTCAAGGTTCCGACCAACAGGATTACCGGAATCCTGAACGGCCAGCGCGCGATTACCGGCGACAGCGCCCTGCGGCTGGCGCATTTCTTTGGCACCAGTCCCGAGTTCTGGCTGAACCTGCAGCAGCTGTACGAGCTGCGGCTGGCGGAAGCGAAAGCCGGATCGACCATTCGGCGCCTGCCGAGGCTCCGGGAACGCGAGAAATCCGAGCCGCGCAGGAGTCAGGCCCGGATGGCCTGAATGAGGTGCTGGCGAGCAACGCCAACTTCGCCCGGGTGCAGCAGATAATGAAGGAAGCCACAGCTCGCATCAAGATCAACAAGCTGCTCGGAGCAGCCGGCTCCTGCCTTGAAGACAAATCGGGAGACTGCCTGCGCTTCCTGCCCGCACGGCGCGCAGGCGGGCGCTCCGGCAGACTCCCTTTCGGGATAAAGCGCATCGTGGCTCTATGTCCTCGCCATCATGCAAACAGAATAAACCCTTGTTCCGTTGTGTTTTCCGGACCAGAATGTAACGAGAGGCTGGGAAAGACGGGTACGGCAGGCAATAAAAATCCCGGGATCGTTACCGGCATGGGACCGGGAGAGAATTTGTCCGGGGGCCCCGTTGATAAAGATAGCTGTTGAAGGGGAAGAATGCCAAGAATCTTCGAAAACATAGGAAAAGAACTCCTCCCGGCGCTTCAGAAAACCATCAAACTATCCGACCGAGTCAACTTCTGCATCGGCTATTTCAACAAATCAGTAAGTGAAGCCGACATGCTGATAAGGTAAGACCGATGTCCCAAACTATTATCGAAAACCCGGTCATCAACTCGCCCTTCGCGGAGCCAGACCAGCACTTCCGCTTCACCGGCGATGGCATTACCAACGAAATCGTTTCTGGCCGGCGCAGCAGTTCGTACTTCGTCCCGATTGCGCGCCCGAAAAAGAAGGGTAAGCAACTTCAATTCGAAACCGAGTGGACGCAAGACCGCGTCGAGGAGAACCGCCTCGTCAATCAGATTCGACAGCGGGTAAAGCAGTGGCGCACTGGCGGCTATGTGGGTGTGACGTCCAGGACAGCCAGCTTGCTTGCCTATTGGACTGAGCCTGGTCGCGAGAAGAAATTGTTCTTCTGCCAGATCGAGGCGCTGGAAACTGCCATCTACCTCACCGAAGTAGCGCACAAATATGGCGATGCCTGGATCGAGAACCAGCTGCGCGAGGCGAACGACTCATCGAACCCCGGCCTTCCCCGCATGGCCTTCAAGATGGCCACCGGCTCCGGCAAAACCGTGGTCATGGCGATGCTCATTGCCTGGCAGGCACTCAACAAGCTTGCCAATCCACAGGACGCCCGTTTCACCGACACGTTCCTGTTCATCACGCCGGGCATCACCATTCGCGACCGCCTGCGTGTGCTGCTGCCAAACGACCCGAGCAATTACTATCGCCAGCGGGACATCATTTCAACCGATCTGCTTGAACGGCTCCAGCAGGCCCGGATTCTTATCACCAACTTTCATACTTTCCAGTTGCGCGAGAAGGTAGCGGCGGGAAAGCTCACCAAAGCGATCCTGGCCAATGGTGGAAACAGCGCATTCACCGAATCACCCGCAGAGATGGTGCGCCGTGTCTGCCGCGAGCTGGGCAATAAGAAGAACATCATCGTCATCAACGACGAAGCGCATCACTGCTACCGACGCAAACCGGATGGCGAAGGCGAAAAGCTCACCGGCGACGAACGCCGAGAGGCCGAGAAGCGCGACGAGGAAGCCCGTGTATGGATTTCCGGCATCGAGGCGGTCAAGGCCAAGATCGGCGTCAAGTCGATTTACGACCTTTCCGCCACGCCCTTCTTTCTGCGCGGCTCGGGCTGGCCTGAAGGCACGCTCTTTCCCTGGGTGGTGTCGGACTTCTCGCTCATTGATGCCATCGAGGCTGGTATCGTCAAGGTGCCGCGTGTACCCGTGGCCGACGATTCCATGCAGGGCGAGCAACCCACTTACCGCGACCTGTGGCTTCGCATCCGTGAGCAACTCCCCAAAAAGGGTCGTTCCACCGACGCCGTAAGCGGCGAGCCGAAGCTTCCGGCAGAGCTTCAGGGCGCGCTACATAGTCTCTACAGCAATTACGAGAAGTATTACCGCCTGTGGGAGGGCAACGCCGAGGCGGAGGCGAAGGGCATCACCCCGCCGGTTTTTATTGTGGTGTGCAACAACACGAACGTGTCCAAACTGGTATTCGACTACGTCGCCGGCTGGGAGAAGCCCATCGGTGAACGCACCATCGTCCAGGCTGGCGCCCTGCCGATCTTCCGCAACGATGATGAAAAGGGCGGCTGGTTGCACCGCCCCAGCACGATCCTGGTGGATAGCGAGCAACTCGAATCGAGCGAAGGGATGAGCGATGAGTTCAAGCAGATCGCCGCGCGCGAGATCGAGGAATTCAAGACTGAGTACCGCGCCCGTTTCCCCGGCCGCGACGCCGAATCGCTCACCGACGAGGACCTGCTGCGCGAGGTGATGAACACCGTAGGCAAGCGCGGCCTGCTGGGCGAACAGGTCAAGTGCGTGGTCAGTGTTTCCATGCTCACGGAAGGGTGGGACGCCAACACCGTGACTCATGTCCTCGGAGTGCGCGCCTTCGGCACGCAGTTACTCTGCGAGCAGGTGGTGGGCCGGGCGTTGCGGCGCATGAGCTATGCGGTAAACGGGAAAGGCCACTTCGATGCCGAGTATGCTGAGATATATGGCGTTCCGTTCTCATTCATCCCTACCAGCGGCAGCAATCCCGACCCGAAACCAGGTCCTATCCCTACCCGTGTGCGATCGCTTGAAGAGCGTATTGCCTGCGAGATTACCTTCCCGCGACTCGCCGGTTACCGTTATGACATTCCCGGTGAACAGTTGGAGGCCCATTTCACCGAGGACTCCAAGCTTGCGCTCTCCACCGCCGACATTCCGACCAAGGTGCAGGTTGATCCTATCGTTGGCGAGACCAGCATCCATACGCTGGACGATCTCAAGCGCAGGCGAGAAAACGAAGTAGCCTTTCTGCTCGCCAAGCTCACGTTGGAGAAATACTTCCGGGACGAGGATGGCAATGGCCGGCCGTGGCTCTTCCCGCAGCTTCTCGGTATCGCCAAGCGCTGGCTCGCTGAGTGCGTGACGTTCAAGGACAATACTTTCCCGCAATTACTCCTGCTCATCGAATTCGCCCACGATGCGGCCGACCGCATCTACAAGGCGATCGTTCAGGCGCAACCGGGCACGCCGACGATTAAACCCATACTGCGGCCTTATGACACCGTCGGTTCCACGCGATATGTGGACTTTGATACCACTCGGCCTGTCTACGCCACCCGCGCTGACAGATGTCACGTTTCGCATGTGGTCGCCGATACGGAATCGTGGGAACAGAAGATGGCTCAGACGCTGGAAGATATGGATGAGGTGCTGCGCTACGTCAAGAATCACAATCTCGGCTTCACTATCCCGTACACGCTCAACGGCCAAGAGCACCAATATACCCCAGACTTCATTGTGGTGCTGGACGATGGTCACGGCCCGGAGAATCCGCTTAACCTGATCGCCGAAGTGACGGGCGAGAAGAAGAAAGACAAAGCCGCCAAGGTGTCCACCGCGCGCACGCTGTGGGTGCCGGCGATCAACAACCACGGTAGCTTCGGGCGCTGGAGGTTTCTTGAGATTGACGACCCGTGGAACGCGCAGAACGCAATCAGAAAGGGAATATCCGTATGCTGACACGCATCAGAATTCGCAATTTCAAACGCTTTGACGACGTGGATGTCGAGCTCGGCAAAGCCGTCGTTTTGATTGGACCCAACAATTCGGGGAAAACAACGGCTTTGCAGGCCCTCGCCCTGTGGGACATAGGTGTCCGGCGCTGGAATGAGAAACGAAAAGGGAAATCATCCCCGGAGAAAAGGCCGGGTGTAACCGTCAACCGGCGCGACCTGGTTTCCATTCCCGTGCCGGTTGCCAACCTGCTCTGGCATGATCTGCACGTTCGGGACGTTCTACAAAGCAAAGAAAACGGGAAACCAACCCAAAAGACCGAGAATGTCCGCGTGGACATCATTGTGGACGGTGTCACCCACGACAAGGCATGGTCCTGCGGCCTCGAATTCGATTACGCTAACGAGGAATCGTTTTATTGCCGGCCGTTGCGGATTGGCAGTGGTCCTGGGCGGATGTTCGTTCCTGACGAAGTGGGGAGCGCGCGTGTTGCGTTCCTTCCCCCTATGTCCGGCTTGGCGGACCGGGAGTTCGTAAAGGAGCCGGGTGAGATCGGTCTGCTCATCGGCCAGGGGCAAACGGCCCAAGTCCTGCGCAACCTCTGTCACCAAATCTACAAGAACAAGGATTCAGGGCATTGGGATGATTTGGTGAAGCACATCCGCACCTTATTCGGCGTGGAGCTTTTGGCCCCGCAGTACATCGTCGAGCGCAGCGAAATCACCATGGCCTACAAGGACGAGCGAGGGAACAAGCTCGATCTTTCTTCATCAGGGCGAGGACTGCAACAGACGCTGCTCTTGCTTGCCCACCTTTATGCCAACCCCGGGTCAGTGCTGCTTCTCGACGAGCCGGATGCCCATTTGGAGATATTGCGTCAGCGCCAAACCTACAACCTCCTGATCCGGATCGCCGAGCAACAAGGCTCACAGATTATCGCTGCCAGCCATTCGGAAGTTGTACTCAACGAAGCCGCTGATAGGGATGTGGTCATCGCCTTTGTTGGCAAGCCCCACCGAATTGATAATCGTAATGCTCAGGTTCTTAAATCGCTGCGGGACATCGGTTTTGATCAGTATTACCAGGCAGAAGAAACAGGCTGGGTGTTGTATGTGGAAAACTCCACCGACTTGGCGATTCTTCAGGCATTTGCCAAATCGCCTGGTCACGATGCGCAGCAATACCTTGAGCGCCCGTTTGTGAAGTACGTCGAGACCAACCTACCCCAGAAAGCCCGCGATCATTTCTTCGGTTTGCAGGAAGCCAAGAATAATCTTGTGGGAATCGCCATCTTCGACCGTCTCGACGGCGATCTTCAATCCGCCAGGGGGCTCACCGAAACAATGTGGCGCCGCAAGGAAATCGAAAACTATTTTTGCATGGAGAGCGTTCTGCTCGCTTACGCCAGACACGACTTGCCCGATGATGATCTGTTCGGGAGAGCCGAGAGCCAACAACGCGAGCGGGCGATGCGCGAGGCCATCGCGGAAGTGACGGTGGCGTTGCAGACCCTCAACAAACCCGATCCATGGTCTCCCGAAGTCAAGGCAACCGATGAGTTTCTCGACCCGCTTTTTAAGAAGTACTTCCAGAAACTCGGACTGCCGCTCCAATTGCGAAAATCCGACTATCACATCCTCGCCGGCTTGGTGCCGAAAGAAAGCCTGGACGCGGAGGTCACGGAGAAGCTGGACGCCATTGTTGCGGTGGCCAAGAAAGCAAAGCCGAGGACGGAGTAATCCCATGGCACGAAACAAGAAGACCACAACTCAAGTCGAGTCCATCAAGCACAAGGACAAGCGCGCCAACATCCCCACCGAGGAGTTGCGCGATTTCATGGCCGAGGACGAGAAGGCGCCCAAGACCCTGCTTTATCCGCGCGACCCGTCGCTCGATCCGCAGTTGGTGTGGAAGGGCAAGGACGAACAGGACACCGTTGATTTAGTGGTGCCGGTAGTTCCAATTTATATCCAAGAGAAGATTCACCCGCAGGCCATCATCGAAGACCTGCGCGCCCATGCCCCGGCCAAAGGCGATCGCGTGGCTGAAGAGGCTGCCGCCTACCAGACGAGCTTCTTCGCCGATTTCAACGGTCTGCCGGAGGAATTCGACCAGCGCGTGGACTTTTACCACCACGAAGGGCACTGGTCGAACCGCATGATCCTGGGCGATTCGCTGCTGGTGATGAGTTCGCTGGCCGAGAAGGAGGGCCTCAAGGGCAAGGTGCAGTGCATCTACCTCGACCCGCCCTATGGTATCAAGTTCGGTTCCAACTGGCAGGTGAGCACGCGCAAGCGTGACGTGAAGGACGGCAAAGCCGAGGACGCGACGCGCCAGCCGGAACAGATCCGTGCCTTCCGCGACACCTGGAAGCTGGGCATCCACTCGTACCTCGCCTACCTGCGCGACCGGCTGACCGTGGCCCGTGAACTGCTCACCGAGACCGGCAGCGTCTTTGTGCAGATTGGGGATGAGAATGTCCACCTCGTGCGGAACGTGCTCGATGAGGTGTTTGGGAGTGAGAATTTTGTGTCGTTGATTACTGTTCAAAAAATGGCTGGGTTGGCGTCAGAGTTTCTCAAGGGTGCGTGCGATTACGTTCTCTGGTTCGCCAAAGATAAAACGCAAACAAAATATCGGCAACTGTTTAATGAAAAAATTCTCGGAGTGGGACACGGCTCTGGGGCGCGATATGACCAGATGATTTCCATAAACGGCGAACGTCGTCCGATTCCCAATGATACTGAAGAGATCAAGAATCTCGAAAGCAATGGTTGGTGCGTCTTTCAACCCACGACCTTGACCACCTTTGGTTCTGGAGGCTCTTCGTTTTTCCCATACAACTTCAAAGAAAGGGACTATTACCCGAGCGCTGGTAAGGGATGGCTCACCACAAAGCCCGGCCTCGATAAACTCGCTCGTGCCGGACGCATTGTTCAGACCGGCGCCTCGATAAGATACGCCAGACACATTAAAGACTTCCCCTGCTATGAGATCAACAACGTATGGTCAGACATTGCCAGTCCTCCAGATGTGGTTTATGTCGTTCAGACTTCGCGTGTCGTCATCGAGCGCTGCCTCCTCATGACCACCGATTCCGGCGACTTGGTGCTCGACCCCACCTGTGGCAGCGGCACCACTGCCTATGTCGCCGAACAGTGGGGACGGCGCTGGATCACCTGTGACACCAGCCGTGTGGCGCTTGCGCTGGCCCGCACGCGGCTGATGGCGGCGAAGTATCCGTACTACTTGCTGGCCGATTCGTCGGCGGGCGTGCAGAAGGAAGCCGAACTCACGGGAAAAATTCCGCCCACCTACAAGACCGAGGGTGACATCAAGAAGGGCTTTGTCTATAAGCGCGTCCCGCACGTCACGCTCAAATCCATCGCCAACAACCCGGACATTAAGGAAGGCATGACGCGAGAGGCGATTGACGTTGCCATCGCCAAACATGCCGACGTGGAAACCCTCTTCGATCAACCCTACGAGGACAAGAAGCGTCTGCGTGTCAGCGGCCCGTTCACCGTCGAGAGTCTCTCGCCGCATCGTGTGCTATCGGCCGTGGACGAGAATCTGGATGGCACCGTCACTAAGCAGGAAGCCCAGCGCCAGCAGGACTTCGCCGGCATGATTCTCGAAAATTTGAAGAAGGCCGGAGTGCAGAACACGAAGAAGAACGAGCGCCTGACCTTCGACACCCTGGAGCCATACGCCGGGACTTGGCTCAACGCGCAGGGTACCTACACCGATGTCGACGGCAAACAGAAGCGTGTGGCCATCTCACTCGGCCCCGAGCACGGCACCGTCGGCCCGCAACAGGTGAAAGAAGCGGCCAAAGAAGCCGTGCAGGGCGTGGGCTTCGATCTGCTTATCGTTTGCGGCTTCGCCTTCGACCCGCATGTGGCCGAAGAGGTCAAGCGCTACGGCAAGCTCACCGTGTTGCCGGCGCGCATGAACCCCGATCTCGCCATGGGCGATGAACTGCTGAAGAAAACCGGCGCCGGCAACCTGTTCACCGTGTTCGGCGAGCCGGATGTGAAAATTCGCAAGGAAAAGGGCGGCCACATCGTTGTCGAGATCAAGGGCGTGGATGTCTACGACCCCACGACCGGCGAGATTCGCAGCGCATCCACCGATGACATTGCCTGCTGGTTCATCGACACCGCCTACAACGGCGAAAGCTTTTTCGTGCGCCACGCCTACTTCACCGGAGCCGAAGAACCCTACGACAAACTCAAGCGCGCCCTGCGCGCCGATATTGACGAAGCCGCCTGGAGCAGTCTCTACAGCACAGTGAGTCACCCGCTCGCCAAGCCCGAATCCGGCAAGATCGCCGTGAAGGTCATCAACCACTACGGCGACGAAGTGCTGAAGGTTTTTGAAATGAAGTAAAGTAGAATGTCCCCATTATCTCATTAAGGGCACCTCTAAAAATTCAATTACTTGCTGAGATCAAAGCATCGTGCCAATTGAATATCAATGGGTTGTGGATACCGCCGCGACGAAGAGAGGCGCCAGATTACTGCGAAGGGCCGAAAGATCATCGGGAAGAAAGGCCTTGGGAAACTCTCCTTTTTCGGCATCGCTCAGAATATCGAGGTCGTTACTAGGAAGGACGGCAAGGAAAACGCGTTCGCGATGAGATGGCAAGACATCAAGAGTTGTTCGGCGCGGGAGTACCAGCCGCAGATACTCAGGAGGGACGTCAAATGTTCTCCAGACCTGCACGGCACGATCATCACGCTTCGCGGCGTGAAGCGTGAGAGCGACTTCGACCCCGAGGGTTTGGCGATCACGCTCTCGAAGATTTTCATCGTAGACAGAACATTCCAGGTGACGGTTCGGCATAATTCGAGCGACCCGATAGCCGTTCAAAACGAAAAGAAATACGAGGAATTGAAAAAGGAAGTCGAGTGGAAAGTGCCCGGCGACATACAATTCACCTCGGAGTATAAGCGGAGAACGGAAATAACAGGACATCTCATCGCGACGGAAAAACCGATACCGCCGAAAACGAACATGCGCGGTGTTACGCTTTTTTCCAGGAAGAAACTGGTAAATGACCCGGAATATTTCTCGGAAAGCACGTCAAGCCACTTCTTTTCTTATCTGACCGGCTGGCTGGAGGTCGATTTTATAGATGATCTTGAAGAGGACGTTATTTCTACGGACCGAAAGTCTCTTCGGTGGGGGCATCCAGAAATAAGCGAGTTACGGGACTATTTGCGCCGGCTGATGAATTGGCTTGAGCAGGATTGGCGTAAGAAAAGAGCGGAAGCGAGAGAGCGCGAATTAAGCCGCAAAACGGGAATAAATATATCCGAGTGGTTCAGTAAAGTGCCGGATGATATCAGGGCAAAAATCGAGCCTATTGTTCGAGCTCTCGTTAAAGATTCTGAATTACCGGAAGAAACGAGCAAACAAGCTATCGTGAGTCTGCACGGTATAGCTCCGGAATATCCGTTTTTACATTGGAGGCATCTTCACCCGGAAATACAGAGGGTCTCAAAACCATATTACGAAAACAAAGATTATTGGCATGCCGCAACGGAGGCGGTAAAACACTATATTATGACTGTCAGAGGTAAATCCAGCAGTACACAAATAAACGACCAACCGTTGATGGGAGAGGTTTTTGGGAAAGATAGCGGACTACTTTTGGTGACAGCGAATAGCGATATAGTTGAGAACGACATTGAAGAGGGACAGAAATTTTTATCAATGGGGGTTGTGTCTGGCTTCAAAAACCCCGTAGTCTCTCATTCGACGATAGAAAATATTAAATCGAGGGGGCTTTTTAACGAAAAAGATTGTCTGGACATACTTAGCTTAACATCGCATCTGCAACAGCGTTTGGATAAGGCGAAAAAACGACCTTAGTGTTTTGTGGATATTTTCTCAAAAAAGAAGCGAAGCGAGATAATGTCTCTGATTCGCTCTAAGGATACCGGCCTCGAAAGGGAAGTCTTTCGGCATCTTCGTCGGGCCGGGATAAGTTTTCAGAGGCATTACGCCCAGCTCCCAGGTCGGCCTGATGTCGCGATACCGAGCAAGAAGCGCGTCGTATTCATAGATGCAGATTTTTGGCACGGCTGGCGGTTTACCCGGTGGAGAGACAAGCTTCCAAGCAAATTTTGGAAAGAAAAGATAAGTTCCAATGTTCGTCGAGACAAGCGCAATTTTGCTTTCTTGCGACGTAAGGGGTGGAAGGTTTTACGGGTCTGGGGCCATCAGCTTAGAGGCTCGAGAAAAGAGAGAACGCTAGAACGCGTGAAGCAATTTCTCTCCTAATTTCAGTTCTTCCTTCGGATCAACTACCATGCGCGCTGTGGCTTCGAAAACAGCTGAGGCGCGTCTTCGCCAAGCGTGATCGTGGGGCCGCGTCTTGTCTTTTGCTCTAGCATGGTAAACGTTGTTATCAGTATTTCAGAAACTGCCCTATCACTACCCAGAAAATATAAAATAATAGGGGACAGGCCACGGATACCGCCGCTATCTGGACACCCTTCAGTAATAGGCGGAAAGGCATGAGTGCGCGATCCACGCCTATGTGCTGATGACCAACCATGTTCACCTGTTGTTAATCCCCACGAGGGAAGACAGCGCGGGTCTGCTGATGAAACATCTTGGCCAGCGCTATGTGCAGTACATCAACCGCACCTATCGTCGTAGTGGAACACTGTGGGAAGAGCGTTACCGCTCCTGTCTGGCACGCGACCCGGAATATGTGCTGGGCTGTAACAGGTATATCGAGATGAATCCTGTGCGGGCGGATATGGTGGGATACCCTAAAGAATATCGCTGGTCCAGCTATCGCGCGAATGCGGAAGGCGAACGGGACCGTGTGGTTACGCCGCACCAGGATTATCTGGGACTCGGAGCCTCGGACGAAGACCGCCGCGAGAGCTATCGGAGTTTATTCAGCTCGCATCTCGATCCAGAGATGGTGGCCAGCATAGGGCGCGCCACTAACGGAAACTACGTGCTCGGATCGGTTCCAAGAGGAGATCACTCGCATGCTGCAACGGCGGGTGGTTCCAGGTAAGTCTGGGAGACTGGCGAAGGCTGACAGGTAACCAACCGGAACCGTTGTCTGTCCCCGTTTCTCGATGATATTCTGGACGCGCGTGGGGGTGAACCGGATATCATCACCAAGATTTCACATCACCAAGTATATTCGAGAAGTCCACTTGTTTTAGAACATCCAGCATCACCTCCGGGTTGTAAGGTTTGCCATAGCGCCCGAACGTCATGGTCTCGGTGGCGTGGCCGACGAGGGCGGCAATTTCAGGTTCCGGTAACCGCTTTTGTTTTAGCGTATTGATTAATGTCGTCCTGAAACTGTGAAAATCCTTCTTCGGCGTCTGGTGATAAAGCCCTAACGATTTGCGATATCGCCCAAACCAGAGAGATGCGCTTTGACCAGCCCCATCACGCCGGACAGGCAATTCTGGAAACAGCCGCAATTCACCGCGCCGGCGGAGTTGCTCTACAAAGGTTAACAGTCCTAAGTCGAGCAATTTTGGATGAACCGGAATGAGCCGCTTAGCAGCTTTGGATTTCAGTTGTTTTTCGGGGCCGGCGGAATTGATGTCAAACACCCAGATGCCATCCTGCTGGCGGATATCGTTGATCTCCAGTTGGCACAACTCATTGAGACGCGCGCCGGTATGCATTCCCAGGAGCGGCAGCCAGTAGTAATGCGGGTGTTTGAATTTATGTTTGCGGTATTGGCGTGTCGAGAAGATTGTTCTTAAATCCTCCTCGGTATACGCCGCGCGCGCCTCATCCGGCCGCTGCGGATTGCGCAGCGTCAGATGCGCGAAGTAATTGCGTTCGATATGGCCGTTGCGCTCGGCCTAGCCGAACAGCGAGGCGACTTTGGTGAGATGGTTGTTGAGGGTGGTGACGGTCATGAGGTCTTTGGGTTTCATGGCGAGCACATCGTGGATGGATAGATCCCGATAGGCAGGACTCTTTTCAAGATTTGGCGGGAGTTTCTGCAGGATGGTTTTGTAGCGGCGCGCGGCGGCGGCGTCCAGCCGAGTGACCGGCAAATCGCCCACGATCTTGAGCAGCAGCTCATACATGCCGCGATTGCTGTACTGGGTCTTGGGCGTCCAGGAGCCTTCGCGGATTTTTTCGGCACAGTAGGCTTCGATGAGTTGGCTGAGCGTAAGTGAATCGTCACCCGCTGCCAAATCCTGAATTTCAG
>DATLST010000354.1:0-4851 GCA_035534055.1 Candidatus Acidiferrales bacterium
ATGGACACCAAGATAGCTGGCGACCGACATGTTTTTGGACACCACTTCATGATCCAGCGCGTGAGAACAAGAGGTCTCAGCACTGAGTACCACTCTGGCGATTTGCCGCACCCATTTCAAGACGTGTGGTTCAAGTCGGCACAGTTTTTTCTTTGGCTACTTGTGCGTCTTCCTGCGCGTGAATGGCCTTCAGCATCGCCGCCACTTCCTTCACCTCATCTGCAACTGTAGGACTAAGTCGTATGTCCGTGAAATCAAATCTGAAAGTTTCTGCAGAACACGCAATGGGATACTGACGATTTCTATTATTTATGCAGACATCAATAAACGTGTTTTCCGTTCCAATCTCAGTTGCGCTACCGGGAGTCGGACATTCCACTGGCAAACAGCTTCCGAGGTATTCGCTGGCTGCATCACGTTCCAATTTCTGACGCCAGCCTCTCCATGTAAAGTAAGACCGGCCGCAGCTTGCTCGGCCGATGGCTCGCCAAAACGATCCAGGCAAAGAGCGTGACCGGTAAAGCCTGCCAAAAACCTGCCGATTTCTACCGCTCCATAGACTCTCGCCAATTCCGGCAGGCGATTGTCCGTCGGATCTACGGAGATCCAAGGAGCTTCCCAGAATACGTTTGGAGATTGTAATTCCCGTCTGTGAGAGGAATCGAAACTCGGCCAGATGACCGCCGCCCGTCAAGACGGTCAGTTCGATGATGCCATTCGAGAGTCGAGTGGCGGCACGGCCCTTCCAGTCAATCGATGAAGAACGTGTAGCGACAGTATCCAATGGGAAGCTCAATTTCAGAGTGCCATTCCGCCATCGATCTGCAAGGCCGTGCCGGTGACAAAAGCCGCGTCTTCTGAAACCAGATAGAGTGCCGCTTTCGCTATCTCTTCCGGCTTTCCAAATCGGCGCAAGGGCTGTCTGGCAACGAACTGCTTCCGCAACTCTTCACCGTTCCCTTTCGCGTTCAGACGGACATTCAGGGAAGGCGTATCGATCGTTCCCGGACATAGGCAGTTGACCCGGATGTTATCTGCCGCGTAATCGAGCGCCATGGATTTTGTGAAGGAAAGGACTGCGCTCTTGGTGGCGTTATAGAGCGTCCGGTCGGCGGCAACACGAAGAGCGGTGGAGGATGCCATGTTCAAAATGACACCTCCGCCCTGCTCTAAAAATTGGGGAATAACTGCCCTGCTGAACAGAAACATGCTCTTGATATTGATGGCAAATGCGCGATCCCATTCTTCTTCTTTAAGAGTATGCACCTTGCCGCCCGTCACGATTCCCGCGTTATTGAAGAGAATGTCCACGCGTTTCCATCGTTCTATTATCTGGCGAACCGCGGCTTCCACATCCGCAGCCGAAGACACGTCCGCCGTCAGTGCCTCGGCGATTCCCCCGCGGTTGCGAATTTCTTCCACAACTTCAATATTGTGGGCGAGATCGCGATCGACGGCGGCCACCAGTGCGCCCTCCTGCGCAAAGAGCAAGCTGGAAGCTCGGCCGATACCCGCGGCAGCTCCGGTGACAACGACAACTTTGCCCTTCAGTTTCCCAGGTGTATTCATCCTTCGTCTCCTGTATCGATGCCGATTTTCTGAAACGCCATGCCACCGGTCGGGATCAGTAGGCCACCATCGACGACAAGGGTTGTTCCGGTGATGAAGGAGGCGCAGTCGCTGGCGAGAAAGGCTATCGCGTTGGCTACTTCTTCCGGCCGGCCGATTCTTCCCATCGCGTGCATCCGGCTGCAGATATCGATCACCTTCTGCGGGGATCCAGTTCGCTCCGCACTCCTATGCAACATCGGTGTGTCGATCGTTCCCGGGCAAACGCAATTGGCACGGATATTTTTCTGCGCAAAATCCAGTGCAATCGAACGCGTGATCCCCAACAGCGCATGTTTGGCCGCTACATACGCAGCAGAATTTGCCATGGCGGTAAAGCCTTGCACGGAGGAAACGACAACGACGGCGCCCCCGCCGGAAGCAAGCATGGCGGGGATGGCGAATTTGGTTGCGTGAAAGCAGCCTTTCACATGAACATTGAAAGTCTCGTCCCAAATCTCAGGACTCGTGCCTACCACATCGCCGTAACGCTGAATCCCGGCATTGCTTACCAGTACATGGAGAGCCCCATAACGTTGCATAACCTCATCGAATGCACGGCGCACGTCCGATTCCGCCGCAACATCGCACACTTGGAAACTTGCCGTGTGGCCCTCATTTACAAGTGCATGAACCGTAGCCTGCGCGGCATCCGCGTTACGATCCAGAATGGCAACGGAAGCGCCCAACTTACAGAGTTTTTTCGCTGTAGCCGCACCAATTCCCATCGCGCCTCCGGTGACGACCGCCACCTTTCCGTCGAATCTAATATTCATAGCACTATCCGGCTCGTGATCCATATCCACTTGTAATTCTCCTTGTTTCTAAAGCTTTTGGTTGGCCAACCTTTGCCCGCATGCATCGATTCGAACCCTACATATATGCCAGCGTCCCAGGTTCGCGACATAGAGTTCCTTCGAACCCTCCGGTCCGAATGCGACATTGGTAGGGCATGCCAGCATCGTGCCTAAAGGATCAAACGCAAACAGAGAGAGTTCCCGCTGACTCGAGATACGATAAATATTGTGGGTCGCATAGCATGTCACATAGAGATTGCCCTCTGCATCGAGAGTCATGCCATCCGGGACCCGCGCCAGACCAGCGGCATAGACTTCAGGTTCCCCAGCACTCCCATCCTGGAGAATCGGCAACTGTAACACGTCGTCCTTCAAGCTTTCTGCAATATACAGGAAGCGCTCGTCGGCACTGAGGGCCAGCCCATTGGGAAACGCGAATGGCCCTGCAAAATGTTCGGCCTTTCCAGTTGTGCGCAGTCGATAGATGTGTCCATTTGACTGACCCCATTCCCCTGAGTCACTGAAGTAGAGGTTTCCCTCGCTATCGAAGACGGAAAAATTTGGTGTCATCAACTTCCGCTCGCCCACACGGTCCACGGAATGCAGTAAACGTCCACTGCGGTCTATTTGCTGCAAAGTACCCCGTTCGGAATTGCAGATCCACAGCTCCTGTTTCCGGGAAAAAGTCAGCCCTAAACAAAACCCTCCCAACCGCGTGATTTCCGCAACCGCTCCCGCAGGATTGATACGGTAGACCTGCCCCAGTTCTCCTCCAGCCCAGAGATTTTGATCGGCATCGAACGCCAAACCTTCCGAATGGTCCAGACCTTCGGCAAAAATCTCAAATTTGCGAATATCGACGACCGGTTCCATATTTATTCCCTCTTTCTCTCGCACACCTGCTTTGGCTTCAGAAAGCCAACGAACTCTGCGCGTGCACCGAGGTCGCGCTGAATGCGGAGTAATTCGTTCCACTTCACCATTCGCTCGCTGCGCGAGAACGAACCGACTTTTATTTGCCCTGCATTTGTCGCCACAGCGAGATGAGAGATGAACGCATCCTCCGTTTCGCCCGAGCGCGCTGAGACGATCGGCTGCCAACCTGCCGATTGCGCCAGACGAATCGCCTCAATGGCCTCTGTTACGGTTCCAATTTGGTTCAACTTGATAAGCACGGCATTGGCCGCGCATTTCTCAATACCGGTCGAGATGCGCTGCGCATTCGTCGTGAACAAGTCATCCCCGACGATCTGGATACTGCTCCCCAATGTCCCAATAATCTCGCGCCAGCCTTCCCAGTCTGTATCGGCCAGTGGATCTTCTATAGAAACAATTGGAAAGCGATCGCACCAATCCGCCATTACCCCGATGAACTCGCTTGATGTGAATTCGCGATTCTCAAGGTTGAATCGGTAGCGGCCCTTTTCCACGCTGTAGAGATCGCTCGCCGCAATATCCAGCGCAATACTTGCTTCCCGCCCCGGGGTGTAACCTGCGCGGCAAATCGCTTCCACGAGCAACTCCAGCGCGTCTTCGTTCCGCTCAAACTCCGGCCAGAAGCCGCCCTCGTCCGCCACGCCGAAATACTTGTTGCGTCGACGGAAAATGTCACCCGCCGCGTGGTAAACGTTGTGCGTGATTTCCATGACTTCTTCAAAATTCGTTGCCCCGACGGCGATCAGTAGAAAGTCCTGCACATCGGTACGCCAGTTGGCGTGTGCACCGCCGCCGATAATTTGAATTTCCGGGACCGGCAGAAGCGTACCTTTTCCTTCACCGAGGTATGCGTGCAAGGGTTCATTCCGCGCCGCCGCAGCGGCGTTCGCGGCGGCCATCGACACGGGCAAGATCGCATTTGCACCCAGTCGGCTTTTGTTCGACGTGCCATCGAGTTCGATGAGCTTGTTATCGAGCACAGCCTGGTCGAATACACTGGTGCCGTACAGTGCCGGTGCGATTTCGTTTTGGATGTTGGCGATGGCTTTGAATACCGATTTCCCGCGAAAGCGCTTTGGGTCACCGTCGCGCAATTCCAGTGCCTCGAATTGTCCCGTGGAAATCCCCGATGGGGTGATGCCGCGGCCCCGCACTCCGTTCGCCAGAGTCACTTCCGCTTCCACGGTGGGCAGGCCGCGCGAGTCAAAGATCTGCCAGGCTTTGATCGATGTGATCTTCATGCATTGGCCTCAATGAAATCCGATGCGACGATAGCTGGGAACCAGATGTCGCACATTTCGGCAACGCTATCCGGGGGCGACGGCAGGTGTTGATGTACGAAGGTTCGGATGAATTCCTGCTTGCGCGACGTGAGGTATTCGACAGGCGACTTGCCATCTACACGGGCCAGCAGCAACATCAGGAGTAATGGCACAAGCCGCTTTTCCGTCTGATTGGCCTCTGCATTGGAGAATTTCCGCACGTAGGCGCGCCAGAATACATCCACCAT
>DATLST010000355.1:0-5395 GCA_035534055.1 Candidatus Acidiferrales bacterium
CGTGACCGCCTGACAAATCTCTTACGGGAACGAAAGCCGGGTTCTAAGGACCAGATATAAACTTAGATATGATTTGGTATCGTTTCGGATTTAATCTTATGCGCGGCGAGGATCTCTGACCGACAAGGCATATTCCGCGAAAGAAGAGAAGCGCGTCCTTGACGCATTGGGGCGCGGATTACTGCGTGAATTCCCGAATCCCGAGCGCGTCGGATGCCCTCACTCGAACATCTTGAAGGGCATCGCGTTTCATACGGTGTCCCTCGTCGAGGCTGAGGCGTGGCTCGTTCACTTAACTTCTTGCAGTCCGTGTTATCGTGATTTCTCTCAGCTTCAAAAAGCCTACCAACTTCGTCGCAAGCGCACTCTGCTTGCGATCGCGGCCAGTATTTTGGTCGCCGCATCTATTGGGGGCTGGGCGCTGGTCCAGAAGCACAACAAAAACCAGATCGTTCAAACGGCTGTGCTGGACCTGAGAAATTGGTCTGTCACTCGCGGTGTCGAGCCAAATCCGAGAGTGAAGCCACTCGAAATCCGTCACAAGGTCTCTCGGCTGGAGATTTATCTTCCCGTGGGTAGTAGCGAGGGCCAATATGACGTTCGCATTGCAACGCCGTCGGGAGAATCACTCGTGACCGCGAGTGGAATAGCCAAGCTCAAGAACGGCGTTACGGCGCTTCAAGTTGAGATGAATCTGTCTTCGGTAAGTCCTGGCAGGCAGATCCTCCAGATAAGGAGGACAGGTTTAGAGTGGAATGCCTACCCGTTAGTTCTTCACTGAACGAAAGGCATCACTCATACCGCAAGGCAACCATTGGATCGACGCGCATCGCGCGGCGCGCGGGGAAATAACACGCGGCGAAGGCGACCCCCGCGAGCAGAAGCGCAACCGCCGCATACGTGACGGGATCGGTCGGGCGCACGCCGAAAAGCATTGCTGAGAGAAGCCGCGTTACGGCCAACGCGCCGCCGATACCAATCGCCAGCCCAGCGAGAATGATGGCCATGCCGCGCCCGATGACCAAAGCGAATATATTACGCGGCTGCGCTCCGAGCGCCATGCGCACGCCGATTTCCTGCGTCCGCTGTTTCACCCAATACGACACCGTGCCGTAAATTCCCACTGCCGCGAGCATGAGCGCGATGAAGGCGAAGCCGCCGAGGAGCCACGCGTTGAATTTCCGTTGGGATTCGTGTTCAGAGAGCATGGCGCTTACGGGGGCGATGCTGAAGATCGCGAGATTTTTGTCTAGCTCCCGAGCCTGCTCGCGCACCGCCGCGATCAGTGCTTCTGGGTCGCCAGCCGTGCGGATCACCAAATCATCGCCCCAGTAACCGGCTGAGGGGAAGTAAGCCATGATGCCTGCTGATTTCTCGAGGCCTTCCTGCCGGACATCGCCCACGACGCCGACGATGGTGAACCACGGGCTCTTGAGATTGGGGTCATCCATTCGGAATCGCTTGCCGAGAGGATCGTCATTCGGCCAATAGCGCCGGGCCATGGTCTGGTTGATAATCGCAACAGGTTGCGCATGATCAGCGGTGTCGGCATTGTTGAAAAACCGACCGCGAAGCATGGGGATTTCCATTGTACGGAAATAGTCGGGTGTCGCTTCACCGTGCGGGAGAAATGGCCGTTGTCCGGACGGCGCTGGCGGCTGTCCTTCGATCACAAAGGGCACTTTGTACATTTCGTCCGGAAAGAGAACGTTGGATGTAGAGCCTATGGCAACTACGTCTGGCAGCGCACGAAGACGAGTCATCAGGTCGTCATAGATCGCGTTCCTCCTGCTTTCCGTCAGGCTCGATGGCGCCCAGGGAAAACGAAGACTCAACGCGAGGATATGTTCGGCATCGATTCCCGGATTGACGCTCAGGATTTGCCATAGGCTGCGGATCAGCAGGCCCGAACCGGCGAGGAGCACAAACGCAACCGAAACTTCGGCGACGATAAGAGTCCTGCGAATGATTTGCGCGCCCGGAGACGCCGCGCCGGTGCTCGTTTCCTTGAGTGCACGATTCAAATCCAGCCGTGACGCCGAAAACGCCGGCAGCGCGCCGCAGACCAGAGCCGTCAGAGCGGTGACGGCGATTGTGTAGCCGAGCACGCGCACATCGATGATACTAGCGCCTAGCCGAGCAATGTCAGGATTGAATTTTGAGACAAGAGCCACCGTCCATGCCGCGAGCAGGAACCCGACGGCAGCGCCGGTGACAGCGAGCAGCAAACTTTCCAAGAGAAATTGCCGGATGATTCGTCCGCGCGTTGCGCCGAGCGAGAACCGCACGGCGATTTCCTTCTGGCGTCCCGCGGCGCGCGCCATCATCAGATTCGCTGCGTTCAGGCACGCAATCAGCAGCACTCCGAAAATCGCGCCCCATAACACAAGCAATCCTTGACGGACGTTTTGCGAAAGCTGCTCGCGCAAAGGAACAATACGGATGCCCACGCCGCTGTCGATCGCCGGATATCGTGCGGCAAGTCGCAGGGCGATGGTATTCATCTCCGCTTGAGCCGTGGAC
Source organism: Candidatus Acidiferrales bacterium (assembly GCA_035534055.1). Taxonomy (GTDB): domain Bacteria; phylum Acidobacteriota; class Terriglobia; order Acidiferrales; family UBA7541; genus Palsa-295. The sequence goes on from DATLST010000355.1 coordinate 2,524, forward strand.
CATTTCACGCCGGGTCTTAATTTTCCTATGACTTTGAAAATCGGATCCTGCCGGGACTTCCCTTGCAGATAATCATTGAGTTCGCGCGGCTTCCACATCTCCGCTCCCTCCGGGAACGAGAAGCCAGGCGGCATCACACCGATAATTGTGTCTTTAGAATCTCCAAATCCCACAGGGTGGCCAATGGCCCGCCGGTCTCCGCCATACTGGCGCTGCCATAAACGGTAACCGATGACGGTGACGTTTGTGCGGCCAGGAAGCGCGTCGTCGGTCGCGAAGGCGCGCCCGAGGATGGGATTTACGCCCAAGACGGAAAAGAAGTTCGTCGAGACCAATCCTCCATTGACGTGTTCGAGATCGCCCCCTTTGGCGAACAGAATTTGACCAGTCATGACGAACGCCATGTCTTCGAAGCTGTGGCTCTGCGAGCGCCAGTTGGCATAATTCGGATACGAGACGGCCCCTTCGCTTTCGCCCGTGCGTTGATTGTCCTGCCAGAGAAAGGCGAGGCGCTCGGCATGCGGGTAGGGAAGCGAGCGGAAGAACGCGGCATTCGCGAGACCGAAAATCGCGGTGTTCGCGCCGATGCCAAGAGAAAGCGTCAGCGCGACAATCGCCGTGAAGCCCGGCGCTTTCGCCAGCGTCCGGAAGCCGTATCGGAGGTCTTGCCAGAGTACGCCCATGCCATACCTCCACTCCCCACGGGGAAACAAAGCGGCAACTACGTGCTTTTTACCATATCCAGCGCTTTTTGCATCTGCGTGTCCTCACCAACCATGAGGTTATCGGCGGACAACTCAACAGGAATTCCGGGCGATACCCCTTTACCCTCGATCAGTTTCCCTTGCCACGTGAGATACGCGGCCACAGGGAGGCCCAAGATGTAACCTGAGCCGACCCGAAACGTTCGCCCGCTTAATAGCCGTCCTGGCGTTTTTGTGCCGACAATCGTAGCCAAGTGGTTCTCCTCCGCAAACGCGGCAACCATTTCGCCTGCACTGGACGTGTGCTCGTTTACGAGGATCACCACGCGGCCATGGAATCGCTGCGCACCGAGGCCCTCTGTTACGACGAGAATCGACTTGTCGATGAAGCCGTAACGCAGCGCCAGCCACAGAAGAGTTGCCTTGTGCGACGGTATTCGGTCGAATCTCGGCAGAGTCTCTCGCGAGTAGCCCTTTTCCTTGCGCGAACGCGTGAGGCTGTATCCGACTTCCTTTTTTCCGGGAGTCAAATAGCTCATGAGCCGCAGACCACCAATGCCTCCGCCGGTGTTTCCGCGAAGATCAATGATCAGCCGGTCGCAGTCCCGCACGTAGTCGAAAGCTTTGTCCAAAGCATGCGCAACATCTATGCCCACAGCTCCGGGAAACATCGTCACCTTCACCCAGCCGATTCCATCGGGGAGCCGCGAACACAAGACCGACTTCGGAACTATGACCGGTCGGTTTTTCGACCGCGGCGATGGCACGTGAAGAGTCATGCTTACATGCTCGCTCTTCCGATTCCGAAAGGTGACTTGCGAATCCGTCCCTACTGGAAAGATCGGCGTTTCCGGCGGTTTTAGTTCTCGTCCATCGATTTGGAGCAGGATATCGCCGGGACGCAGCCCTGCTTCATACGCTGGTCCTCCCTCGTGGACATCCTGAAACATCCAGCGCTCTTCGCTGTCGAGCATGCATCGCATGAACGTGGCACTGATTGCGTGGCGAGCCGGGACATTTGCGCTCTTTGAATGCCTAAATCCTGTGTGGCTCGTCTTGAGTGCGTTCAGCAATTCCTGCATCCGCTTCTCGAAATCTTCGTCCGTTTGGCTTTTCAAGATTTCGAGTTTTCGCGTCCTTGCCAGTTCGGCCCAGTTCACTCCGTCCCAGTGCGGATCGAAGTGCTTTCGGTTTACGAGTCCGCGCACTCGCGCATAGATTTTCTCGCGTGTCTTGGTGTCGAGGCTCATCGCTAGTTCAGGGGAATCGGTGACCCCCCATCTCCGATCAAGACGAAAGCTCCCCAATAATAGGGTGAGACCTGTGTACCATATTTGGCCAGCAAATCGAGCTTTGCCTCTCTCAATGCTGTCGCTTTGTCCTCGCCTTGCGCCAAGTGAGTATAGAAGCGTTTCATCAATGCAGAAGTGAATGTATCGTCTGCACTCCAAAGGCTGGCGACAACTGATTTCGCGCCACTCACAAGAAATGCTTCTGCTAGATTCGTGATTCCTTCTTCGCCTTCGACTTTGCCCACACCAGTATCACAGGCAGAGAGTGTGACCAAATCGGCATTGAAGTGAAGCCGCATAATTTCTGGAATCTGCAACAAGCCATTATCGCGAGACGCGTGGTCTATCCCCAATACCAACCCTGACCGTTCGGGGAAACGACTGTCTGCGAATCCGTGCACGGCAAGATGAACGATGCGGAAGTTTGCGAGAGGCTCGGATTCAAATGCTGCCTCGGTCGCGTGCGAGCCGAGGAGAACAACGCCGTTATTTCCGAGAATCTTGTTGGCTCCAAGAACTTCCGCGCGGGTTTGCGGTAGGTCGTAGAGTGGAGTGGCGAACGTATCGGAGAGACCACGTGAAACGGCCTGCAAAATTCCCTCGGGCTTCGGGAGTTCGGGTGAAATATTTCCCTGGTCCTGATAGGGAACGTCACCTACGCCGAGGAACGAGCGCTGCGGCTTGTTCTTTTCTTTTCTGGTCCGCAGAACGTCTAGGACTGTCATTGCAGGTTCATAACTGATTGTGTGCGATTCAACCAAAAACGAGCTTGTCGAATCGCGGAGTGTGTCAAAAGGGAGAAAATACAAAAGCCCGTCAGGAACGATAATCAGATTCGTGTGAGTCCTCGTCGCAAGGACAGATTGCAGCAGAATC
>DATLST010000356.1:0-3952 GCA_035534055.1 Candidatus Acidiferrales bacterium
CTATTCCAAAGAGGAACTGGTCGCCGAGATGGGCGCGGCTTTTCTTTGCGCCGAAGCCGGAATCTCTAACGCGGTCATCGAGAATCAGGCCGCCTATCTTGCCAACTGGCTCAAGCAGGTTGGCGATAATCGCAAGCTTCTCATTCACGCCGCCGCCCAGGCACAGCATGCGGTCGATTACATACTCAATCGCACCTGCGCCGATTAGTCGCGCGCGGCGCCCGAGCTTCCGCTCGGGCGCCGCTTTTCCAGACTACGACCGTCTGACATAAGGCCTTTCCACAACCTCGAAACCATCGCTGACCGCCTCGATCGGAGGCAGCCCGATCGATACGTGCGCGACGCGCGATGCTCCGCGAGGAAATTGCGACTGCGGCTGGGGCTTGGTATGAACCGCGGTATGCCATCCAAGCGGCTCGATAATATTCTCCAGTTTCGCGTGTGGCTCGAAGATATCGAGCCGTGCATCTGGCGGCGCATCCAAGTGCCCGACAGCCTAACTCTCAAGCAACTGCACCAGGTGATTCAGACGGTGATGGGATGGCAGGATAGCCACCTGCATGAATTCAGCTTGGGCGGTCAACGCTATGGCGAACCCAATCCGGAAGACCAAGAAACCGTCATCGATGAACGCACGGTCCGGCTGCGAGATCTCCCGCTCTCGATTGGCGTCTCGATCGGCTATGATTACGATTTCGGCGACAATTGGCGGCATCAGGTCGTACTTGAAAAGTCGGTGCCCGCCGACCCGGAAGCTATCTATCCCGCCTGTATCGCAGGCGAGCGCAGCGCTCCGCCCGAGGATGTTGGCGGCGGCGGCGGCTATGAGGAATTTCTGGAGGCAATCGCCGACCTGAAACACGAGGAGCATGATGCGATGCTCGAATGGGCGGGCGGACAGTTCGATCCTGACGCGTTCTCAATCATCGAAGTGAACGAGCGTCTTCGCCGGACACAGCGCCGCGCCAGAAAACGATAGTTAGTGCGTCGGGTACTCACGATCCGCGCCGTTCTGTTCGCGATTCCGCCGTGGCTTAGCCATCGAGCGTCAGAGCCTCCATGTAAGGCTGCATCGCGGTCCAGACGCCGGCTTCGACGGCCTGCTTGGAGATTTCCGCTGGTGTGGCCTTCTTTTTCCGAAGCGCTTCGCGAAGTACCTCAACCACGCGCGTCGTGCCCAGGACGCGGCGATAGCGAAAAGCATCGGCCAGTGTTTTCGCTACGCCAAAGATCGGCACCCGCACGCCGTCGATCACGTGAAACTGCACGCCCTTCTCAAGCAGCTCTTTGGGAAATCGCACGAATCGGATCGCAGGATACTGAACGCGCGGGCGCCAAGCTTTAGGACCGATTGCCACCCACACGCGCGGAGGCATCCGATCGGTGAGATCATGAAAGGCAAGCGCGGAGACCAGACAGATCACGCCTTTGGGAACGCGCTTGGAGGCTTCGGCGAGGACGTGATGGGTGTCTGCGGTTGCGTTCGGAAGCTGATAGAGTCCGCGGCCAAGACGAATAACGGTTCCCGCGCGCTCGAGGCGCGAAACGGTTGTCGCCGTGACCCCCGTCGCACTGAACTCGGCGAGGCGGACCATTCCGCGCTGCCGGAGCAGGGCTATCGCCCGGTCCTGCTGCCGGCTTGAGCGCTTTACTTTAGGTTTCGCCAAGATACATTTCCTCGGGCAAATTAACTATTTATCCGATGATTTGTATCATTACATAGTCTAAACTACCAGATCCTCAGCGGCAAATAAGATTACCATGATCTACCGATACGGTATATGGCCGCACGCCTCTTACATCAATCCTCCATAAGTGTCCGGAAAGGATGCGGTATTGATTTGCCCGGCTCCTTTATCGTGTTGCGAAGGTAATCAGCGATGCTTTTTCGAAGTCGAACAGCCCACTCAGGTTCGCGCACGTCATAGATGATGACCCGTAAGTGTCGAAGGTCGAATGGCACATCTTCGACGGCTGAAGCCGTAAACACCACCGGCTTCTTTGCGGCATGTGCCAAGCCGAGTTCATAGAAGACATTGGGGTTCTTACCGGACAGATCGGCGAGAAGAATTTTGGACTTCTCAATCTGTTCCCAAATTTGTTCAACCACACTTCCGGTAGTGAAGAGTTCGTCGGCTCGCATCGGTTCGAAACCAGCTTCTTTGATCGCCGGAACGTAGATTTCCTGATAATAGCGGTCAAACCACTCGCCAAACGGCATCATTACAAAGCAGCTGTCCAAAAACTCACGAACCCGGGGCTCTTTCGAGGGCACCGGGCTCGGAACCTTTTCTGGAGGCGTAGGAGAAACCGATGAGTCGGGCGAGCCCGATGGTTCGATCGGCACGGGTCGGGCGGAAAACGCGCGAAGAAATTTAAGATTCTCGACGAAAACTTTTGCGAACACGTCGACGCGGTCCCGGGGGATTTGAAACTCCCTAGTTAAAGTGTTGAGAAAGAACTCGTCCTCGGGAATGCGCTTTCCACCATAGAATTTTTCGACAGCCTCGAAATCCTTAACTTTGTTGAAGGCCGCGAGCAGCGCTTCAGAGCGTTGACTCGGCGAGCTAGGTGCCACTACGTTCTGCCCGAGTGCTGTAAGTTGGATCGAGGCGGAGGCGCCAGCACCGTTAACTAGTCCATACTGGTTCGCTGACCTGAGAAGTTCAAGAAATCTCCAGTCTTGTGGCTGGTGATACCCGACCCCCACAGCGAGATCTTTCGCTGGTATCGGGTTGCCGGCATTCTTCTCCTCGATGGCCTGAGCGACTTTTATAACTTGCTCTAGCGTATGTTTCGGGAAGGTCCACGGTTGCCTCTTGGCGGATAAACTCTTGGCTCCTTCCTTTCTTTTCGACGTCTTCTTCTTGCTAGGCGACCGGACTTCAGAATCATCGGCCATGCACGTGCCTCTCTGTTTGTGACTGATTGCCGTCGATTAGTCTACAAGAAGTGAACCGCTCGCGCCAATGCCAGGAAATTAGTCAGACTTGGTTATTCCGCGTGGAGAACCTGCTTTCCCGCCGTAGCTGCTATTTTCACGTGACGTGTTGTTCTGAAACCCTGCGCCACGAATCGGGTGGGAGGGGGCTCATAACGCGGGTTGTGAGTACACCGCTCGGCACTGAGATGCCCAAGGCGGGGAAGTTAGTTAACCGAGTTTGGAGGTGGTTTGCTGAAAGACAGTTATCATGGTTCCCTTCGCAAACGTGCCTGCAGTTGATCTGGTTTCGTGGACAGTTGCGAAATGAGGAAAGGGAAGGAGAGCAACGATGCCCAAGAGACCACCTGTCCCATGCGACGCGAGGCGAGAGATTGCGTTCACGACGTGCCATTCCTTCCGTTGCGGTATGCGCGACCGTTCACGTGGCCGTTTGATTCGGGCAGGCCGTATCTCTTGAGCCGGTTGTAGAGCGTGCCGCGGCTCATTCCCAGGATGTCCGCCGCGCGAGCTTTGTTTCCTTTGACATACTCGACGGTCCGGAACAGAAGCTCGCGCTCGACTTCGGATCCGGACGAACCCAGGCGAACGGTGAAGCTGGTTTCTGGTCCGTGGCGCGAGACAACTTCTGCCGGCAAGTCTCGGACCGAAAGGCTCGGCGAACTGCCTAAGATAACGGCTCGCTCTATGGCGTTGCGCAGCTCGCGGATATTGCCCGGCCACCCGTAGGCCAGGAGTGCGTCGAGAAAGTCCGGCTCCGTGCCTTGTACGTTCCGGTTCATTTTGCGATTGAAGTGCTCGAGGAAGTAATCGACGAGGAGCGGCACGTCGTCGAGGCGGTCGCGCAACGGAGGTAACTCGATCAGCAGAACCTTCAGACGATAGAACAGGTCTTCGCGAAACCGTCCTTCGCGAATCGCCTGAAGCATCGAGCGATTCGACGCAGCAATGGTCCTGACGTCGATCTGTGTCTCGACGCTCCCACCCAGGCGGCGGACTTTCTGCTCCTCG
>DATLST010000357.1:0-7317 GCA_035534055.1 Candidatus Acidiferrales bacterium
TTTTCGGCGCATGCCGATTTTTTCGAGCGCGCGGCGAATTCGGAAATCCCGTCCTGCGGAAACGAGGCCCTTTTCGAGAACTGCAATCGCGTCCTGCGATCGTCCGGCCTGATGGTAAACTTCCGCGAGATTCAGATAGAGCTGAGCGTGATTATGCCTCATCCCGATAGCTTCCTGGCAAAGCATCTCCCCATCGCCATAGCGTTCCTCGGCGAGTGCGGCCAATAAACCCGTGTAGGAGAGATAGAACGGGTTTTTGGGTGCAATCCCAAGGGCGCGGCGCGCGTGCAACAACGCTTCTTCGGGGTGTCCATCGCGCAGTCGCTTCAGACACTCCTTAAAATCCATCATTCCTGCATCCGTGGGGGACGTTGTTCCAATCCAGTGGGACATAGACACCTCTTCTCGCCCGCGGATCTTGATCGATTTGATTCGTGTAATGGCGGGCAAAGGGAGATTAGCGATAAGGAGTGGAGGACGGAATGGATCAAACGGCCAGATTTCAGGCTAGTACTAATTCCTGTCCACAATGACAGGCGAATGTGAGGCTAATGGACGAGGTCGGAAGCAAACACCAGCCGAACGCCGCGAGCCTCGAGAGCAGGCACGGCGCCGGCAAGTGCAGCAATCGTAGCAGGATGGGGATGCCCAATAGCAATGGCGGAGCCGTCGCGAAAAGCGTCGCGTGCGGCCAGATCCAGCTGCGCAAGAATGGCATCGGGAGCAGGGGTATCGTCGAGAAAGACTTTGCGCGAAGCTGCGGGCACTCCTGAGCGCTTCGCTGCATCGTAGGCGACGGTAGCGGGCGCGGTGCGGCTGTCCACGAAGAAGAGTCCCCGCGCGCGCAACGCGGGCATGAGTTCCTGCATAAGTTGTGGATCGGCTGTGGCGCGCGAGCCCTCATGATTGTTCACTCCCACCGCATGCGGCACCGTCGCGAGCATTGCCGCGAATTCCGATTGCACTTGCCGGGCGTTCATTCCCACGCGCAGCTCGGATCTTTCCGAACTGGCACCTGCGGATTGCGGCTCCATGGGAAGGTGCAACAGCACCTGGTCGCCGCGACGATAGGCACTTTCGGCAATTTCCGCGGAAAAGACCAGGTGCGGCAAGACTGAAATGGTCAACGGAAATGGCAGCGTGAGAGCGGCGTCGGCAGCCGAGCGATCGTTGCCAAAATCATCGAGAATGATAGCAAGCTGCGGACTCGATGAACCGCGAGGAACGGGAGCGGGCGCGCGTGCCGCAAGCGGCGTGATCACATGAACCACATGCGTGTGATTTCCACGGAACGACAGGGAGAAGCGCTCCACATCACCCGAGGATGTCTCCACGATGGAGAGATTGTGGCGACGCGCGATTTCCGTAAGCGAATGCGCTAGAGCAATCTGCTGCGATGGATTGATGAGCGATAGATAGATATTGTCGACGGGAACCTCGGCCGCCAAACCATCGCCGGAATGCGCCATCTGTGGGCGAATGGTGACTTCCGATGCGCGCCCGGCCACTTTCTGTGCTGCGGCGATGATTTCGCCGGTGATTGCACGGAGCTGAGCGTCGCTGAGGGTTTGCACTCTCTTGGCGCAACCGGCAAGGAGAACGACAAAGATGGCCAGACTCGCCGAAATTCGACGAGCGCGTGCCGACGGTGCGACGGGAACAGCAGAGAATCCAGGCGGCGAGACGGATCTACCGCACGAATTCACCACGATAGGGCTATGCGGCCTTTCGTTGAACGCCGCCGTCCTGGAGGATTTCGACAGCCTTTTTCACGACCGGATCGCTTAGCGAACTGGATGGAGCGGAAAAAGTGAGGTCACTGTCCGCGACGTCGTCTGGAGACGGCTGCACGATGGTGGTGGGCGCTACACCATCGACTGGTATTTCCTTGCCGTTCGGAGTGTAGTACGTCGCTACGGTAAGAATAAGAGCCGAGCCGTCGTCAAGCTGGATAAGCCTTTGCATAGAGGCAGTGCCGTAGGTGCGATCGCCAACCGTTTCTCCGCGGTGATTGTCGGCAATGGCGCTTGCGATGATTTCAGCAGGCCCCGCCGTGGAATTACCGATCAATACGGTTACGGGCTGCTTCCAGACCACTTTCGATGGGTTCGCCGAAGAAACGACGGGAGAAACCGTCTGCCCTTTCAGCGTGGTGATGCTGCCGGACGAAAGGAAGAGCTGTGCGGTGGAAATGCCTTCCCGATCATCGCCCGCCGAACAATCGCGCAAATCGAGGATGAGCCTGTGCACACCCTGACGCTCGAATTGACCGAGCGCATCGGAAATCTGCTTCGTAACTCCTGACTCGAATTCCGGCACGCGCAGGTAGGCAATGTCTCCCTCGACCTTGTCCTCCACAGGTTTGGGCGGTGTGAGCTTTGCGAGCGTGAGATCCACGTTTTGAGGCTCCGTCTTGTCACGGCGAATTACCGAGAGCTTCACAACCGATCCCGGATCTCCAGTCAGCAGCACCTGCGCCTGGTCGATGGACATTTGTCCGGTGGTGAAACCGGCGATCTTTTCAAGGACGTCGCCAAGATGGAGATTGGCTTTATCACCGGGGCTGCCGGGCAGAGAAGAAATGACGCCGATATATCCAAACCTCTTCGTGAGGGTGAGACCCGCCGAGCCCTGGGGGGCATTGGCGCTCTTCTCTTTGTAATCCGTATATTCAAGTGGGCTCATATAGCCGGACTGCGGATCGAGCGAGTCGAGCAGGCCATGGAGCGCGCCGCTGGTTACTTTGTGAATGTTGGGATCGTCGACATAGTCGCGCTGGATGTGCTCGAGAACCTCGCTGTAGTCGGTAAGAGCGTTGAACGCTTTGTCGTCCGAGGAGCGTCCGAGGACGTAACCGGCTGTCACGTAGACGAAGACGACAACCGATAGCACAACGACGATCTTTTTTGTCAGTGGGCTCATAATTCGATCCTTGTTCCCGCGCAACCTTTCATATCACCCTGAAAAGGGCTAAACAACTAGGATGCAGTGCGGCACACTGCGGAAGCTTATTGTAACATCGAGCCCGTGGCGATCGCATGGTTTTGGCCTCGGCTGTTTCATCGCTCGTACGATTGGATATTCGACCCAAGGATGGAATCAGGCCAATACTCTACCTATTTTCAGCGAGTTAACTGGACTGGCGCTGGAACTGGGGCGTGTATGTGGCGAGAGTGCGCCTTTTGTGTCGAGTGATACGGGTGCGTTCCGAGTGTTTTCAGTAAGTTAGGCTGCAATTCATTTGGATTCCATTGTCGAGTGATTTTTATCCGAAGGCTAGACGGCGGGAGGGCAAGCCACGCGTACGGGCTATGCCGTGAAAAACCTGGGCGTCAGCTCCGCTCCTCCTGAACCTTTTTGGGACCGTGTCTATCCCCGCACCTGTACCAATTTCATGCTAGCGTGCTCTTGGAGTAGCAAAAATGTGAGCCACGCGCAACAACCAAAAATTCATCGCGACAACGCTGCGAACGTAAGCATCTTTCCGTGTTCTACGGCTATTTCCTAAGCTGGCAGGAGGCCGGGGAACTCCGATATGCTTAATGATCATAACACCTGTATTCCGGGTGTGGGCTTGACCGATATGCTTCTCTTTCGATGCGTAGGTTCCTCAAAACTTAGGCTCTGTTGTACGCTGAGTCGGTAGGAGAAACCTTTGGCACAATTAAGACTACCTTCGGATGAGCAAGTGGCCCTAGTGAAGCTTGAGGCTCTTTCTGAACAGACTGCATCTTAGACTGCTAGCAGCTATTGCGTCAGCTGCGAAGACGGCAAAGACGGACGGCCTAACGGTTGCCGATCTTCCTGAGATTTCGGGTCTTTCGAGAACTGATGAAGAACAGATTTTGAATGCAGTGTTCTCGTTGTATCGCGTGCGTGCACTTCCCCGATGACCCTTCGATTGAAGACGACACCGGCCTGCTTCGAAGAGTTCCTCCATGGCATTTCATTATGGATCAGAATTTGGGTCGGACACGCCCTTCTAGTTCTGCAGCGTTCGAAGATGACGACGACAATGACCCCATGTCCGTTTGTCTCGCGACCGTACTTGCGGCAGAAGATCGAAATCCGGAAAGCGTCCTCGCCGGGCACGATGGATATGCTTTAGCTTCCATTACCGCCGGGTTAGCCCGCGCTCATGATCAGACAGTTCATCCCGATCCTTTACCAGAGGAGTCTGCACATGCAGTAGTCTGTGGGGATAAGAAGACCTCTGTGAAAAGGGCTTTTTCACGCACGGCTGTCTGGATTAACGAACCTCATCTGAGAAGCGGAGATGATCAGTTCGCCGATCGCGAAAGTGACGCCAAGTAAGTTCGATCGACGATTGAAAGAGGGGAGCGGAACGTCGGTTTCGTGCGCATGACAAGGAGACGGAACCACAAACGGCGTGAAACGCCTGCGGTCGCGCCGACGCGAGGCGGTCAGGCTTGCGCGGCGCTGATGGAAACATCGCCGGCCGGATCGAGGTAAAAATCGAGGCGGTCGCCGGGCTGAAATTCCAGAGGCGGAATGACTGATCCGGTGATCACGATCTCTCCTGCCCGCAAGCTTTCACCGAACGCCGCGATTAATCCGGCTACTTGGGTCATGTTTTCGATCAATTTGCCGGTCGCAGCCTGAGGGTCGGATGTCCGGGCAATCTCGGCCCCATTTTTCAGCACCCGGCATGTCAGGCCATCCAGCACCCCACCGGCGCGCGAGGCATCGCTCGATCCCAGGACAACCTGGCGCTGAAAGATGTCTCCCGCCAGCACAGTCTCCAGATTCTCCGCTGACGGCGCCATGGTGACGTCGACGAGTTCAAAGGCCGGGCTTATGGCCGCAATCGCCGAGCGCACTTCCTCGCGACCGGATCCTCCAGCCAAGTCCTTGCCCAAAAGCACCGCAATTTCGGGTTCGGCGAGCGGCTTGGTCCAATCTGACAGAGAGAGAGTGGAACCCGAGCCAAGCTGGGCACGGTCCGTGAGGAACCCAACGAGCGGGGCCTGGAGGTTGAATCGCTCCATGGCGGCTGGCGATCCGAAAGCCACTTTCCATCCGAGCGGCTTGTGGCCGGCCTGAAGGAGTTGCCGCCGGCGCAGAAATTGCACTTTCATTCCGCGCGAGATGCGCGGATCATCCCACGGCTGATTCATCGTTGACCCTTCCCTTTCGAATTTGTTGAGGCGTGGAAGCAGGGTAACCTTCTGGGGGGATTTCGTAACCGGCCGCGTCGAGCGAGCCCGCGCCGCTCCAGCCCCAGACGATGGCCACATCCTCATTGCCGGTGTTGTTGAATCCGTGCCAGTGCCCGCGCGGACTGAAGATCACATCGCCTGCGCCGGCGGGCTGGTCCGATCCGTCGGTGTACACGTAGCCGCAGCCCGAGAGTATTACGAGAAACTCATCGGCGTTGGGATGGCGGTGCTTGTCGTGCCGGGAGCCGGGAGGAAGCACTGTGTACCCGACGACGAGCTTATCCGTACCGGCGGTCTTTTGGTTAATCAGGAATTGCACCTGCATGTTGATCCAGCCCTCGTCGGCCTTGAGCTCAGTTTCCTTGGGGGCGTCATTCAAATTCGTGCGAAGCGGATTCATTTCAGCATTCCTCCCAAGCGGCGATACGCCTCATACACCACAACAAAATCGTGATCGCCAATGCCCAGTCCTCGGCAGGCATTGAGCATTTCGTTCGCGGCCGCGCCGAGCGGAACCGGCACACCTTGTTTGCGGGCGAGTTCGAGCGCCAGCAGCATGTCTTTCTGCTGCAAGTCTACACTGCCGTAGGTAGCCTTGGAAATTCCGCCTTCGAGGATCAGCGGCGCGCGGTAGGCAAGCACAGGCGAGGCCACAACACTCTTGAGAAACGCGTCGACGGCAACTTCGCGCGGAACACCGCCCTTTTCCGCAAGCGCGATGCCCTCGCAAAACCCGATCACTTCGATCACCAGGGTCATGTTGAGCGCGACCTTCACTTGCACGGCTTGACCCTGGGGTCCGATGTGCGTCACCCTGGGTCCGATCGCGAGAAGAACCGGCTTCACGCGCTCAAAGATATCCTTGTCGCCGCCGACCATGAGCGAGGCGTTCCCCTGGCTGAGCGTGAGGGTCGTGCCAGAGATGGGAGCGTCCATCATGGTCAACCCGGCCCTGGCGAATTCAGCGGCGACCGCGCGGCTCACATCGGGAGCGATCGTGCTCACATCGAGGTAAGCGGCTTCCTTGCGTAAGCCACTGATGATTCCGTCCGGGCCAAGGGCCACCGAGCGCACCGCCGCGCCATCGGTGACGATGGAAAAAACTATGTCGGCGTGTTGCGCCGCTTCGCGGGGAGTGCCGGCCCAAGCCATGCCGAGCTTGAATAAATCCTCGGCTTTTCCTTTTGTGCGATTCCAACCAGTAACGCTGTGACCGGCCGCGATCAAGCGGGATGCGATGCCTCGGCCCATATCGCCCAATCCCACAAATCCAATCCTCACGAAGCCTCCCTTTCAGACCCGCGGACGTGGGAAAGCGTGTTCATTCGCGGGGAAGATGGCGGATTATCCGACCGGATTTTTACAAGATCACGAAGGGCTTCCAGGAACGGCTTTCCAATAATACGCAGCCTCTTTTCCAGCTTCACGGTGCAATCGCAATTTCCGCAAGCCCAGGGTTCGGAACCGCTCTGATCGCGGCAGCGGCGGCGATCATGCGCGTCCTGAATGCGGGTCAACTCGAAGTACTGCTCCCAATAGGGTTTTTCTTCTTGTAATGGCGCGGGACAGTAACAAACTTCCACCCAGTGAGCAGTATCATCCTGGCAGAGCCGGGCATCGTCCATATTTCGCAGGTACTCGCCTTCGGCAACGGAACCTTCGCCCAAGGAACCGTTTTCGATCGCTTCGAGTAATGCCGCTTCGCGGCCCTGTTTTACCCGCGCCGTCACCAGATACCGCATACGACAAGTCTATCTCCCGGAGGCTGGCAATTTTCAGAAATCTAACAGGCTGCTGAAAAATTGAGTGGAGTGGCATTTCTATCCTCGTTTGCGTTATTTGCGAGTTGTGAGTGGGCTTTCACGCAGATTCCGCGCTGCCGAACGCCCGTCAGTGAGCGTTTTACTAAGCAGAGCACGAGGTGATGTTAAGAACGTAATGTGTTAGTGTGCGGGGCATGAGAAAGCAAGATGCTCGCTCGCTGTCGGGGGAAGCACAAGAAGATCTTCGCCGACGAGTTGTGGAAGCCGTTCAGAAAGGTCTTTTGCAAACCGAGGCGGCTCGGGTTTTCGGGGTCGCTCGGGGTACGGTGAGCCGCTGGGTGGGGTTGGTGGAACGCGTCGGACGGCGGGCCCTG
>DATLST010000358.1:0-29011 GCA_035534055.1 Candidatus Acidiferrales bacterium
ATCTACCGCACCGTGTGGGACTACAACAACACGCGGATTCATTCTGCGCTCAACATGCCGCCTGTGGTATTCCCCAAACTGTATGCGTTGGTCGCATAAACAACTCTCAGAATCCCTGTCTAAAGAAATCAGTCCTTGACAGAGGCCCAGAGGGACATCCCAGATCTTGCCAAACGCCGTCCTCTTCTCCAGACCCCTTCTCCTGCTAGAAGATGCGACGAAGTCTGAATGAAAAAACAGCAAGGTGTGCCTATTTTTTGTCTCATTCGAGGGGTTCATCCCAAAGTTTCCGCGAAAGGTCAGCCACGTAGGCAGCAACGTCAGGAGCTCCCTCAAGATCGAAAAGACGGCGAGAACTTGCCAAGGCGTCGTGATCTTCAGGTTATGCGTCCCGTTTTCAGAAGGTTGAAGCGCTCCCAACTGTCAAGTCCTATAGCATTTCAAAATACGCAGGATCGCGTATTGCGGTAATCGGTGGTTGTCTATCAAAGTTAAAGGGCAATTAGAAATTTCAGCGGCCGTCCTGAATCGGTACTTTTCCAATCGGGCAGAATGGCCTGGGACTTTATCGCTTTTGTTATTCTGATTGCATTGCGTTTTGCCCGTCGAGGGATCGCCCGAGGCGACAATGCGTAAAGCATGCAATGCAATAAGAAGGCGCTTGTCCCTTTTTGTTGAAGAGATTCTCCTGGCGGCCTTTAGGACTTTATGGAAATTCGGACGACGTTTCGCAGTCACTCCCGGCGGGTTGTTCTCCCACCACCTGTTTCCGAGCCCGCAACTCCTCGTGAATGGCTCAGTGGAACTGCGTCCGGGATTCCACCTTTACCCCGAAGGACACCCCAGAAAAGTTGGCACGTCCTCTGTGTCTCCCAAAGCCACTCAGCTATGCTGTATTGTCGTGGGAATTCGATCTATTAGCAGGGCACGTTTTATGGATATGGCTGCGGCCGAATCTCTCACGCAGCGATTCTTGAGAATTGTAAAAGAAATCTGGAAATGCCAGATGGACGACGACTGCCTTGATCTTGCCGCTCAAATGTCATTCTACTTCTCACTGTCATTATTTCCTTTTCTGATGGTCCTGGCGGCATTGGTGGGATGGCTGCCTTCGACGACACTTTGGCACAATTTGGCACAGTGGATCGCGGATTATCTACCTCCCGAATCTCGCAAGCTCGTATTCGCGACGATTTTGGACCTGACCCGCGGCTCGACCGGGTTCTTGTCGTTCGGCATTGTCGCCACTCTATGGACAGCTTCATCCGGATTTGTCTGTTTAATGGAATCGTTGACCGCAGCTTATGGATCCAAGGAAAGACGCGGCTTTTTGAAAAAGCGGATCATCGCCCTGTTCGCGACGGTCATTGGCGGAATTTTTGTGGCATTGAGCTTCGCTGTTCTCACGTTTGGTCATTGGGCGGCGGTTTTAATTTTGGTCAACTTTAAGTCCTTCCTTCATTTTCCGGAGCCATGGGAACTCGCCCGCTGGCTTGCGACGTTGTTGTTGATGCTGTTCGGATTAAGTCTTATTTACAATTTTCTGCCGGACGTGAAACGCCCCTGGCACTGGGTCACGCCCGGCAGTATGTGCGTGGCGGTTACGGTGGTGGGCGCATCCGCTTGTTTTAATTTTTATCTGCGCTATTTCGGCAATTATTCGAAGGTTTATGGCGCAATGGCGGGGTTTATCGTGCTGATGGCATGGATCTATATGACAAGCTTGATCCTTCTGATTGGTGCGGAGACGGATAGTGTGCTGGAGAAGCTCAAGAGGCGCGAAGTCGTCATGTGATGTTCGCAGTCTCCTATTTTGAGTTGCTCAATCGATCGAATCATTCGACCCATGAAGCCGACTTCCTTCGTCTTGCTTTTGGTTTGGCTTGGATTCATGTGCGGTCGTTTGCAGGCCCAGCAGTCCTCGCTGGAGGCGTACGCCGGTTTTGAGGGCAAAAATGTGTCCCAGATAGAAATTGCCATACGCCCGACCATGAACGTGGACTCTTTCCGGCCGCTGATTCAACAAAAAGAGGGCCAACCCTTTTCTGTAGCCGTAATTCGACGAAGTGTGGATGCCCTACAACAGACCCACCAGTTTTCAAAAGTGCAGGTGAACGTAGAGGCCGGGCAGGCTGGCCTTAAGGTGTCATTCATCCTGGAGCCCGCTTCATACGTGGGGTTGATTTCCTTCCCCGGCGCAACAGGCCGGTTCGCCTACACGCAATTATTGCAAGCCGTGGGTATCCCGGAGCAGTCCCCTTATTTCGATGGCCTGCCGGCACAGGGACAAAAGTCGTTGCTCCATTTTTTACAAGTACAGGGCTATTTTGCTTCCGTCGCGGAAGCTGAAATTCAAAGGGACGATCCGCACAAGATCGTGAATCTCGTCTATAAAATCCAACTGGGACCACAAGCAAGAATCGGCGACATACATATCGAAGGCATCCCTCCCGACCAGGCCGACAGCGTCCGCAAGCGCCTCAGTTCGATATGGGCAAGGCTGAAGCGCGATTCTTTGAGGCCCGGACAGCGGTATTCGCCGGCGAGAATAGCGAAGGCCGTGCAGTACATCCAAGCTCACCTGCGCAGCGAGGATCGTCTGGCTCCCGTCGTGCAGCACACATCCTCCGAATACAATCCCCAAACGAACCTTGCGGATATTACTTTTCAGATCGATCCCGGGCCAATCGTTTCCATATCGATTATTGGAGCGCACCTGTGGAAACGCACGATCAGGCGCGAAATTCCCATCTACGAGGAAAATACGGTCGATCGAGACCTGGTGGACGAAGGAGAGGAGAACCTCGCGAGCTATTTTCAGTCGAAAGGATATTTCGACGTCAGCATCAGCACGCAATACAGCCAGCAGCCCGGCCGAGTTACGATCGCGTATCACGTCAACCTCGGCGTCAAGCACCGGGTTGAGGGCGTCTATTTTGCGGGAAATCGCTATTTCAACGACGACAAATTGAAAGCCATTGTCTCCATCAAAAAAGGACGTTCATTGTTCGGGCATGCGTTCTCGCGCGGAAAGTTCAGCGACGATCTGGTCCGCAAGAGCGCCAATACATTAACGGCGCTCTACAAGGATGCGGGGTTCGCCAAGGTATCCGTCACGCCGAAAGTCACCGACTTTGAGCCGCAGGTGGACGTGACGTTTCAAATTGTTGAAGGGGAGCAAGACAAGGTGCAGAGCCTTGTCATTAAAGGGAATCGCACGGAGTCGCTTGCAGTGTTATCCGGCGGGCGCTCGTTAAATCTGGAGGTTGGGCGGCCGTATTCTTCCCGTTTACTGGAGATCGATCGAAATCGACTGCTGGCCGCCTATTTGAACCTGGGTTATCTGAATGTGACTTTCAAGTCCTCCGTGTCACCCGTTCCCGGTAATCCCCATTTGATGAATGTCGTCTATGAGATTAACGAAGGCCCGCAAGGGCACGTAAACAATGTGGTCTTGCTGGGGCAAGAAGTTACAAAACCTCAGTTCATTCAGACCATCACGGCGCCGGATGTGAGCGCGGAGAAGCCTCTGAGCCAGGGCAAGTTCTTCACCGCGGAGAGCAACCTCTACGGTTTGAATGTTTTCGATTGGGTGAGCGTCAAGCCACTCAGGCCGGCAAGCGATCAGGATCGCGAAGAGGTGCTGGTGAAGGTCCACGAATCCAAACGTTACACCATGGATATTGGCGGTGGAATCGAGGTGATACCCCGCAGCGGCAATATCCCAGTTGGAGACGTTGCTTTGCCGGGATTGCCTCCCATCGGGCTGGGAACCAAATTTACCGTGAGCCAAAGAAGCTTCTTCGGCCCGCGCTTTTCTTTTGCGATTGCGCGGCACAATATTCGCGGCCGGGCCGAGACTGCGACATTTTCAACCGTCCTCTCCCGTCTGGATCAGAGCGGCACGCTTGCGTACTCCGATCCCCGCCTTCGTGGAACTACCTGGAGCTCTTTACTCAGCGTTTCGGTACAACGCAGCACGGATAACCCGCTCTACACCGCCAATTTAGGACAGGCCGCCCTGCAAATCGAGAAGTCACTCGACGTAAGACGGACGAAGAATCTTATTTTTCGATACAGTTTTCAGCGCACCGACTTGAGCAAGCTTCTGATACCCGACCTGGTGCTCCCGCGGGACCGGCGCGTTCGGCTCTCCACGTTTTCCGCCGAGTACATTCGTGATTCCCGCGACCAGCCGCTGGATGCACATCATGGCGTCTATCAAACGTTCGTTTTCGGTGTCACGCCGACTGCCTTCGGATCGAGCGCTAATTTCGTTCGCTTCCTCGGACAGAGCGCGTTTTACGTTCCAGTGCGGCCATGGCTCACATGGGCGACTGACGTTCGGCTGGGGCTCGCAGCACCTTTTGCCGGTAGCGGCGTTCCGCTCATCCAGGAATTCTTTTCTGGAGGGGCGGACTCGCTCCGAGGATTCCCGATTAATGGGGCTGGTCCGCAACGCCCCGTAACCGTGTGCTCCGATCCGAACAATCCATCCACCTGCACCGTGATTAGCGTTCCCGTGGGCGGCAACATGCTTTTTATTCTCAATTCGGAGGCGCGATTCCCTCTGAAACTGATGAACAATCTGGGCGGGGTGCTTTTCTACGATGGGGGGAACGTTTATCGCAACATCAGTTTCCAGCAGCTTGTGAACGATTATACGAACACGATCGGCGTTGGCCTCCGCTACCGGACTCCCGTGGGACCGGTTCGCTTCGATGTGGGCTATAGGCTGACATCTGTTCCGGGCGTGCGCGCGACACAGTATTTCGTCACGTTGGGCCAGTCATTCTAAGAGGAGAACTCCGGGCAGCCCGCTCATTCGCGAACACGCTGCCTGGGGGAAAGAATCATTCAAATACGCCATGACGTGGAAACGAATCGTTCCATTCACCATTTCGGCTGCTTTGGTTATCGTATTGGTTCTTGCCGGCGCCGCTTACGTGGTCGTACATACAAAGGCCTTTAACCATTTTGTGCTGCAAAAGATCGTTCAGGAAGCGCAGACGAGAACCGGCGCTCGAGTCGAAATTAGAAGCCTGATGATCCATTGGGATACCTTAAGCCTCGACTTGTACGGTTTGACCGCTTACGGCAAGGGAGGCATTTCGGAACCGGCGCTTTTTCGGGCGGATCACTTGAGAATCGGCTTGAAGATCGCATCTCTGCTGGAGAGAAAAATCAACCTCGAGGAAATTGTACTGGACCGGCCGGTGGTCGATTTCCGTGTGAACGCAAAAGGCGAAACGAATCTTCCAGGAACTTCTTCGGCGAACAATCCATCGGCCTCGGTTGACGCCTTGTTCGATATGGCCATCCGGCATATGGCCATACATTCAGGCTTGATTGATTACAACAACCGGGCCATACCGCTTTCCGCGGAGCTCCAAAACTTCACGGCGCAAGTATCCTTCAGCACCTTGACAGGCGAATACAAAGGCTCATTAGGATACGACCACGGCCGAATCGTTGCGAAAGAACTCGATCCAATCGAGCATGGCGCGCACCTTCAATTTACTGCCAGCCGTTCGGGTTTGGTGGTGGATCCGCTGGCGTTGAGTGCCGGCCAGTCGCGGCTTACCGTCCATATAAAACTCACCGATTACGCAAATCCAGTGATGCAAGGAAGCTATGAGGCAGCTCTCTCCAGCCGGGAAATGGAAAGAATACTGAAACGCTCGTCGATACGGGCCGGGCAAGCCTCAGCGGCTGGAGAATTCCGTTACAAGGCTGCTCCCAACCAGTCGTTTCTCCAGAACGCATACACAGATGGAAAAGTCAGCAGTCCGCAGGTCGATTTACGCATGCGACAGGTTGCGGTGACTGCGAAATCGGTTCTCGGCTCTTTTGTGCTGGAAAAAGGCAATCTTCGAGTGCAAGACCTCCGAGCAGATCTTCTAGGCGGCCGCCTCGAAGCTGACGCAGATATATTCAATATTGCCGGGCCATCGTCGGGACGCATGAATGCGAAGCTCAAAAGCGTTTCGCTTCTCAGCGTAAACGACGCGCTGCTGGTCACCAATTTCGACCGTCTCCGTATTCTGGGCCGGGTGAACGCGGACGTGCAGGCCTCGTGGCCGAATCGAATCCAGGATGTGGTGGTGCGCTCTCATGTCACAATCTTCTCGCCTCCCCAAAATCAGTTAACCACTACCGGCATTCCTCTGAATGGAATTTTGGATTTCAGCTACGACGGCAGGCACGACACCGCTTCGTTCGCGCCGTCGCACCTACAGACCGGCAATACGGAAGTTTCGATGTCCGGAACATTGAGCAAGCGTTCGAATTTGGGCGTGCAGGCGGACACAAGCGACTTGCACGAAGTGAGCAGTCTCATCTCGGAGATTCAGGCTGCCACCTCCAGTTCCCCTCAGGCAATATCCCCGCGAGCCACTTTCAATATCCACGGCTCGGCTCATTTTTCGGGACAGGTTTCCGGCGCGGTAAGCAATCCTTCCCTTCAAGGCCGGTTGTCCGCCGATGACGTTCAGGTGGAAGGGAGTGGGTGGCGTTCCATTCGCGCGAATATCGGTCTCTCCTCATCGGGTATTGCGTTGCAAAACGGCGAATTGATAAGCAGCCATCAAGGGCAGATCGCGTTCAACGCTCGCGCCGCCCTGGATCATTGGTCACTCACGAGTTCCAATCAGGTTTCAATTCAAGCAAGGGCAACGAATACCTCAATTTCAGATCTGGCACGCCTTGGAAAGCTGCGCTACCCCGTCAGTGGAGCTTTGTCCGCAAGTTTCTCGATAGAAGGAACGGAACAAAGCCCATCGGGGCACGGCACGATCCAGATCACCAGAGCATCGGCCTGGGGCGAGCCCATCAGTCGGCTTGCGATTGATTTCCAAGGACGCGATCGTTCTCTCCAGTCCGCCATCCAACTGCAAATTCCTGCCGGGAACATCACATCGAATCTCACCTATTCCCCGTGGAGCGGAGAATACGATGCCACTATGAAGTCCACCGCGCTCAAGCTCGATCAAATCCATGCGGTCCAGGCGCGAGGCTTACGTTTGCAGGGGCTGTTGACGATCGCCGCAAACGGACGCGGCACCATAAAAGATCCGCAGCTCTCGGCGAATTTGAAGGCTTCGCAATTGCAATTTCGCGGCCAGTCTGTTTCAGCCGCGGAAGCTCGGTTGAATGTAGCCAGCCGACACATGAATTTTACGTTGAATTCAACGGTTGCACAGCAGAACCTCCAGGCTAAAGGCTCTGTCGATCTTACCGGCGAATACAATACGACGGCATCGCTCGACGCGCGCGCTCTCCCCATTGGCCTGCTAATGGCCGGCTATTTGCCGGGAACACCGGCCAACTTTCAAGGCCAGACGGACATTCATGTCGGACTCAGCGGACCGTTAAAGGATCCTTCCCGCTTACAAGTACACGCCGAAATCCCGAGCTTCAGCCTAGCGTACCAGTCCGTCAATATCGCGCTTGTGCGGCCGTTGCGCCTGGATTACCGCGACGGAACGGCTTTCCTCCAGGAGTCCGAACTGAAGGGCACCGGAACTGATTTGACTCTGCAAGGAGTCATACCCATCAAGAGCGACCGTGCTTTCAATATCACCGCGAACGGCACGGTCGATCTGTCGCTGCTTCAAGGCCTCACCACAGGCCTAAAAAGCTCCGGGCGCGTTGAACTTAAACTGACGGGTGGCGGCAATTTATCGCATCCCACGCTACGGGGCCAGGTGCGAATTGAGAACGCGTTTCTGTTCAGTAATGCAATCCCGGTTGGCTTCGAGGGTGTAAACGGACAGATCAATATTTCAGGAAACCGCATTGAAATCGGCCAGCTTACCGGTACGGTAGGCGGCGGCACGATTTCCGCTCAGGGATCGATGATCTATGGCAATCCGGCCACTTTTAATCTGAGCCTGAACGCGAAGTCAGTCCGAGTACGCTATCCGGCAGGGCTCCGGTCTGTTCTGAATTGCGATTTGGAACTCAACGGCAATACAGCTGCTTCGAACTTAACCGGCCGGGTGGTAGTAGACCGGCTGTCGTTCACTCAAGATTTCGATCTGGCCAATTTCATTGGACAATTTTCGTCTGAAACGGCGGCGTCCACCGCCAGCGCTCTCGAGCGAAACATGAAGTTGAACGTGTCGATACAATCCGCGCAGAGCCTCAACCTGGTAACCAGCCAATTGACGCTCCAGGGAGCGGCGAATCTGAATCTTATCGGCAGCATGGCCGATCCGGTTGTGACCGGACGGGTAACGCTCACGGGCGGCGAAGTATTCTTCCTGGGGAAGCGCTACGAGCTCAAGGAAAACCAAAATAGCACGATTGAATTTTCGAATTCCGTGCAGATCGAGCCTGTGGTGAATCTCTACGTCAGCACCACGGTCAACCAATATAACATCACGCTCAATTTCGCTGGACCTGTCGACCGGTTAAGAACAACCTACACATCCGATCCTCCCCTGCCGCCCTCGGATATCATCAACCTGCTCGCCATGGGGCAAACCGCCGAGGAGGCCGCGACAATGAACACGCCCGCCAGCGTCGGAGCGGAGTCCGTAGTGGCGCAAGGCGTGGCCAGCCAAGTGAGCGGCAAGATCCAAAATCTTACCGGTATTTCTCAACTCACGATTAGCCCCATGGTTGGAAATAATCAAGCGAACCCTGGCCCACAGGTTGCCATTCAGCAGCGGATCACCGGCAATATTCTGCTGACTTTCAGCACGGACGTTACATCCACGCAAGCGACGACAGTTCAGCTCCAGTACCGTACGAGTCGCCAGACATCTGTCTCGATTTTACGTGATCAGAATGGCGGATATGCGATTGATGTACGCCTGCACAAATCCTTTTAGCCCTCAGGTGCCATTAGGAGAGCCGATGAAAGCCCTGCTAGGGGGTCATCGCGGGCCAAGGGGTAAAACACAGGAGAAAAATCGCGAGCGCTACGACCGCCCAAATCCGGCGCCGGACATCAAGAGGCTCCCAGCGGTCCAGCACAGGCGGATGACCAAATCGCAACGTAAGGATCAGCAGGATTCCGCCCCACATATACCAGCCCGACCAGGAATACCAGCCCAACACAAGCAATCCAAGCGCAACGGCGATTGAGATCCTCTGGTGCTGCCTGCTCGTGAGGCTGTAAACGATATGCCCGCCATCGAGTTGCCACAGAGGCAGCAGATTCAGCGCGGTAGCGAAGAATCCCACCCAGGCCGCGCGCCCGGCAGGGCTGATCAGCAGCCACCTCGGATCAACGTGTGGGTGAAATAAAGTGATGAAGAAATGCATCAGCGGCGGCGTGCCGAAAATGATGGCGGCAGTGCTCTGCACTCCCGGGACGATTTTCGACTGGGCAATCGCCAGAGCCATTGCCGGCACGGCGATCAGGAAACCCACTACGGGACCCGCCAAGCCGACGTCGAATAAGGCTCGACGCGTCGTGATCGGCGAACGAATGCGAATAAACGCGCCAAATGTGCCAAACAAGGTCGGCGCAGGAATGAAGTAGGGATAGCTCACGTCAATTCCATATATCTTGCAGGCAAAGTAGTGGCCCAGTTCATGCGCGAGCAGGATTCCCAATAGGGTAAGAGAAAAGGGAATTCCCAGCAGCAGAAGCTGCGGATGCTCGAACGGCATGAGCATCGTCACGAATGGGTCGCCGCTACCCGAAAAAGGCTCCCGGTTCTGAGCATATGAACTTGCAAATTCCGATCCCACAGCGAGCGTCGAAAGCAGTGTGAGGAGGAATAGCACCAACGCAGGCCACAATGGGCGGCGGTCTGGCCGGCGGGTCGGCGGCATTTCCCCGAGCGGCCGAAAGTTCACATCCAGAACATCGGCGGGCGTCCGGCCATGGCCGTTGTTCCCATTTGTGTGGAGGCTCATGCAGTTTGGATGCGCAGCCCGCAAAGTGCCGCGGTATCTAAAAATTAATTATAAAGTGAGGCAGTCCGGCCCCGCCGGTTCAGGGCTTCGGGGCCGGGTTCGCGGCCGGAGTTGGAGTAGAAAGCGCCTGGAGCTCTTTGCCTGGTTTGAAGCGGACAGCTTTGCCGGGAGGAATGCTGACCTGCTGCCCAGTGCGCGGATTACGGCCGATTCCAGTCTTGCGCGGCTTCACGTTGAATACACCGAACCGGCGAAGTTCGATGCGCTGGCCGCGTCCCAGGGCATTTTTCATGGCTTCGAAAACGGTCTCAACGGCTTGTTCGGCTTTCGTCCGGGTAATGTTGGTTTTCTGCACAATTGCATTGATAATGTCGAGCTTGATCACAACAGCCTCCCGCTAACCGCAAACTCATGCTAGACAGGGACTTGCAGGTTGTCAAGCACAGCGCCCTGTAATACACTGACGCACTCTTACCGCTGCATGTGCCGAGCCAAGGTGAAGAATACTCGGCAGGTTCGCACCGCTTGCGTTGTGCAGCTAAACTAATCGCGATGTGGTCGTTACGGGCTCTTGGTGCGGGCCGCGGCAGACACGCAACCGGATCGTTTCGCGTACAATCGATAATCGTTTGCTTCTCGGGGAGGATCGATGTCGGTAAAGCCTGATACGTGGATTCGCAAAATGGCCCTCGATCACAAGATGATCGAACCCTTCGAGGACCGCCAAGTTCGCGACGGCGTGATCAGTTACGGTGTGTCGTCTTACGGTTACGACATGCGCGTGGCGGACGAGTTTCGTATCTTCACAAACGTGAATTCGTCGATCGTCGATCCCAAACATTTCGATTCGAAATCCTTCGTCGAATTCAAGGGGCCGATCTGCATCGTCCCGCCGAACTCCTTCGCGCTGGCGCGTTCCGTCGAGCATTTTCGCATCCCGCGCAATGTTCTTACAATCTGCGTGGGGAAATCCACGTACGCACGCTGCGGGATCATCGTGAACGTCACCCCGTTCGAACCCGAATGGGAAGGGTTCGTCACGCTTGAAGTGAGCAATACGACGCCGCTGCCAGCCAAGATTTATGCAAATGAAGGGCTTTGCCAGGTTGTTTTCTTCGAGTCCGATGAGCCTTGCGAGGTGTCTTACAAGGACAAGAAGGGGAAATATCAGTCACAAAATGGCATTGTGCTGCCAAAGGTGTAGGAATCATCGATAAGCTACGGCATTTTTGGGTACCAATCGAGGAGCCGCACGTCAATGCCCGTGCCTTGTAAATCCTTCGCAAATACCGCTGGATCAGAGCCGTGGTAATCGTAAGGAAACACAATCGCCGGACGGAACTCCCGGACAGCTTCGGCGGCTTCGTCAGGCGACATTGCATAGGGCGGATTCATGCATACGAACGCCACGTCGATGCCCTTGAGAGAGCGCATTTCGGGAATATTCCCCGTATCACCTGAAATATAGAAGCTCATGCCTCCATAGGTGAGCACGTAGCCGTTACCACGGCCTTCGGGGTGATACACCTGGCCAGGTGCGGGGCCGCGCTTGATGTTGTACATGGGAACGGCCCGGATATTCCAGCCGAACAAAGTAGTGATTTCGCCGTTCGCGAGCGCGTGGGCTATCGGGATGATCTTGACGACCGCAGGCGGGGCAACAATTTCGGTTCCGGGAGTGCGGATCTTGGCGATGGCGCGTAGGTCCATATGGCCGCTGTCGATATCGGTGATAAGAATCAAATCGGCCGGCGGAAGATCAAAGAAGTTCCCCGGTCTGGCCGGGTCGAGATAAATAGCTTTGTTGCCCTCTTCAATCAGAAGGCTCGCGTTATAAATCGGGGTGATTTTTACCGGGTTGTGACCCGTCTGAAATGTCTGCGTAGGCCGTGTGGCCGCGCCTGTCGGTTTCATCGCCTTCTACTATACATTGTCATTTTTCCGGAAGAACTGCTGCGTAGTTGACGCGGCCGCCCGCGCACGATAAAAGCTAAGAGCTATGTTTGCCCCGGAAGCACACATGCACAAGAAACTGTCGCTGAACATCGCGGTCTTCCTGTTCTCGCTGCGAACTTCAATTCAGCGCCGAACTGCGATTGTTGATTGCGAGGAGCCTCACAAAGCAACGCTACGCCCTCGATCCATGAGAATTCGGCGCTAGCCATCAATCACACTATGGAAAGCATGGGACGGCCCAATGGCGCGATTCCAGTCAAGCGGAAGGCAGATCCGATTATCACGTCAACGATGGAGGTTGGGGAGGAAAGGGAGAAATAAATGGGTCTTCGAACCGCCGAGCAATTTCTGAATGGTTTGCACGACGATCGCGAGGTTTATTATCGTGGACAACGAGTGCGCGCAGTGCTCGATCACCCCGAGCTAGGCGTCGCCGCGCGCCACGCTGCCATTGACTACCAACTCGCCGAGGATCCGGAGTCGCGAGACCTGGCCACCTATCGGGAAGGAACCGAAATCTACTCCACCTATTACCGGATACCGAGGGATACAAACGGTTTGATGGCGCGGTCCAAACTCATTGAGTTGGGCACGGTGCGCGGCGCTACCTTGGTATTGCTGATCAAGGAAATCGGCACTGATGCGCTTCTCGCACTCCGGCGAGTCCTTGGGCGAAGCCAAGAAGCGGTGGGCTTCGAACGGCTCGACACTTTCCACCAGAAATGCCGCGATCGCGACCTGGCTCTCGCCGTGGCCCAAACGGACGTCAAGGGAGATCGCAGCAAGCGCCCTTCCGAGCAGGCCGACCCGGATCTGTATGTGCGGGTCGTCGAGAAACGTGGCGACGGTATCGTGGTTCGGGGCGCCAAGGCGCACACATCCTGCACGCCGTATGTGGATGAGGTTATCGTGCTCCCAAGCCGCACCATGGGACCGGCGGACGAGCCCTGGTCTCTCGCGTTTGCTGTTCCGGTGGCTACGCGAGGGCTTCGGCTCTACGCCTCCGATTTCCTGCACGGTACCGATGACGCCTTTACCCGGCCCATATCCACGAAACACAAGATGATCGAAACGTTGACGGTGTTCGACGACGTGTTTGTCCCCTGGGAGCGCGTGTTCTTCGAAGGAAGGCCGGATCTGGCTTCCGCCACCGCCCTCACATTTGTGGAATTTCATCGCTTTACCGCCGTGAGTTACAAACTGCCGCTGCTGGACGCTCTAGTTGGGACAGGAATCGCAATGGCCCGCGCGAACGGAACCGATCGTGCGGGCCATGTTCGCGACAAGCTCACGTGGCTGACAGGATATGCGGAGACCGTGCGCGGGTTGGCTGAACTCGCGGCCCTGCGGTGCGGGGTCGAGGAGGGCATGGCCTATCCACACGTATTCACGACGAACATGGCCAAATGGGTTTTTGCCCGCGACTTCCATAAGGCGCTCGAGACCGTCCAGGATATTGCCGGTGGCTTATTAGCAACTGGCCCTTCCGGGCCAGACTGGGAATCGGCGGAAGTACGGCCAGTGCTGGAGAAATATCTGTGCGGGGCTTGGCCCGCGGATAAACGGCTTGCCGTTTTGAACCTGGTGAGCGAATTAACCACTCGTCTGTATGGTGGTTATCAGGCGGTGCTTGCGATTCACGCAGAGGGATCGATCGAAGCCGAAAAGCTTGCGATGTTTCGGGCCTACGATCCGAGCCGTGCGCTGAGCCTGGCGATGGGCCTGGCAGGCTTGGAGAAAAGCTGAAGCGGAAGTGGCAGGAGGCCGAACCTTGGGAATTCTCGAGAACAAAGTAGCTATTGTAACTGGGGCTAGCCGCGGCATCGGGCGAGCGATCGCCGAGGCTTTTTGCCGCGAGGGCGCTCATGTCGCGATTTGCGGGCGAAAACAGGAAACGCTCGATCAGGTAGCGCGCGAGATTGGACCCAGGGTGAAAGCGATTGCTTGCCACGTTGGCCGCGCGAGCGCGATCGAGGTCATGGTCGAAACGGTCAAGCGCGAATTCGGCCACATCGATATTCTCGTGAACAACGCTGCTACAAACGTCGCCCAGAGCCCCTGCCTCGAGATGGATGCAGGTCAATTCGATAAGATGATCGAAATCAATGTGAAGAGCGTATTTCTGTTCGTCAAATTGGTTGCACCGGGAATGTGCGATCAAGGTTCGGGTTCAATCATCAACATTGCGTCGGTATCGGGGCTGCGACCCCAGCTTCACAGTATGCTTTACAGCATGACAAAGGCCGCGATCATCATGATGACCCAATCCTACGCCCTCGAACTTGGGCCGAAAGGAGTGCGCGTGAACGCCATCGCCCCGGGCCTGATTCAGACAGCGCTGAGTGAGTATTACTGGAAGGACGAACAGCGGCGTTCGGATCTACTTGCCAGACAGCCGATTCGGCGCATCGGGCGGCCCTCCGACGTTGCGGAAGTGGCGTTGCTCATAGCGAGCGATCGCAGTGCCTACCTGACTGGCCAGACGATCGTGATTGATGGCGGCTCTCTTCTACCGGCGTTGTGAACTCTGTATTGATAACGAGCTTGATAGTCCTGGCGCAATCCGCCTTCCGCGCGTTTACGTGTGGCGGCTTTTCTCCGGATTGCCACTTTGTCGCGTAACTTCATATAGGGGAGAAAGTTCGCGAAGGCGCTTGACCGTATCCACAACACGATTCGCAACATAGTCAATTTCCTCCTCGGTATTGAAGCGTCCGAGGCCGAAGCGGATCGAGCTGTGCGCGAGATCTTCGCTCACACCCAAAGCCCTGAGAACGTAACTCGGCTCAATGGCGGCTGAATTGCACGCCGAGCCGCTGGATACCGCCACATCGTTAATACCCATCATCAGGGATTCGCCTTCCACCTGAGAAAAGCTGATATTGAGATTGTTCGGCAGTCGATGTGAAACGGATCCGTTGATCGATGTATCCTCAAGACCGTTGGTGAGGGCATCCTTCAATCGCTCGCGCAGGCGGCTTACTTTTTCAGCTTCCGCTTGCATCTCCTGCTGGCAGATTTCGCAGGCTCTGCCGAGCCCGACGATTCCCGGAACGTTCAGCGTGCCGGAACGCATTCCGCGCTCATGGCCGCCGCCGTCGATCATTGAAGCAAGCTGCACGCACGGATTTTTACGGCGGACGTAAAGCGCACCTACGCCCTTCGGGCCGTACATCTTGTGCGCGGTGATGGAAAGCAGGTCGATGCCGTCTCTCTCAACGTCCACCGGAATTTTGCCTACCGCCTGTACGGCATCCACGTGGTAGAGAATACCGTTCTCCTTGGCGATTTTTCCGATTGCCTCGATCGGTTGGATCACACCGATTTCATTGTTGGCATACATGATGGAAATTAAAATTGTCCGAGGAGTGATCGCGCCACGAAGCGCCGTAAGGCTGATCCGGCCGTCCCGATCCACGGGCAGATACGTAATCTCCATCCCTTGTTTCTCAAGATGCTTGCACGCGTCCAGGACCGCTTTGTGCTCGGTCACCTGCGTAATAATGTGATTGCCCTTTTCCCGGTAAGCTTCCGCGACGCCCTTGATGGCCAGATTGTCCGATTCCGTGGCTCCACTCGTGAAAATGATGCTCTTCGGATGGGCGCCGATCAGCCGTGCGAGTTGACTGCGGCCATTCTCGACCGCTTCTTCCGCCCTCCAGCCAAATTCGTGGTTGCGGCTCGCGGCGTTGCCAAATTTCTCGCTGAAGTAAGGCAGCATTGCCTCCAGGACGCGCGGGTCCACGGGCGTGGTGGAGTGATAGTCCATGTAGATGGGAAGCCTGACAGCCATATTTGCCTTCTCAACTCTTCAGCACGGAATACCGCTTACCTCGGCGGTGCCGCCATTGTGGGCTGGCACAGCGCCGATCCTCTTCAATTCTAGTCCGGGGAGGCTAACGCGTCCAGCAAAGCGCAAGGTTTTGCCGGCCTCTACAGCTTCGCTAAGATATGCGCGAATTTTTGCTCGATTTTTCGCCGTAACTCTGGACTCGAACGAGCCACGATCGGAAAATCCTTCAAGCGTTCAAAGGGACGGCAAGCGTCAATAATGGCGCGAGAATTATACGAGGTGCCTCGCGAAATGCGCGGATCGAGCGGGCCGCTCCAGGCCTTGCGGATAAACTCGATATCCTCGGCAGGATCGCACCGCGTACAAACCGCCCACATTACGTCAAACATGTCCGTGGGATCCACGTCGTCGTCCACCACCACGACAAAACGGCCCAGATAAGCGCCGGATTGGCAGTTTGCCGCCAACATCGCCGCTTGCCGGGAATGGCCCGCATATGCCTGCTTGATCGAGATGACGTTGAACATTCGCGCTCCCCCAAACTCGTGGCACCATACGCCGGCGACACCGGAGAGCCCGGCTCGCTCCACTTCATCCCAAATCATTCCCGCCTTGGTTACGCATTTGCTGAATGAGAAAGTCGACGGGGGGCGCATGGGACTGGCCATCGTCAAAATGGGGTCGTCACGATAGTAGACGCGCTTCACATGCACCAGCGGTTGGGCGCTTTGGCTGCTCGCATAATAGCCGGTAAATTCACCGAAAGGGCCCTCCGGGGCGGTCTCGGAAGCGTACATCTCGCCTTCGAGCACAATTTCCGCATGAGCCGGCATCGGCAGACCGTGCAACTCACTCGGGATCACTTCGAACGGAACGCCACGGTGCCCGCCCGCGTAATCGTACTCAGACAGGCCGAATTTAATCTCGTTGCCGCCCGCCAGGAACAGCAGCGGATCGTGTCCGCAGCAGATCAGAACTGGGCATGGCCGCCCCTCTCGAAAATATTTCTCGCGAATCTGGCGTCCATGCTTGCCCGGCGACATCCACAGCCCGACCGTGTTTGCCGAGATGACCATCGACCGATAGGTGGCGGCGTTGATCCAGCCTCCTTCGGGATCCCGCATGACGACAAGGTCGTCGGTGCCGATGTAACGGCCGCCATCCAGTTCGTGCAGCAGGGGCACGGGAAACTTCAAGACATTCACGTCACCGTCATGATCGATGTGTTGCAGAACGGGTCCATGTGCCACAACTTTCGGAGGAATCGGGCGGTGGGTCTTCATCCGATCTCTGTAGAATTGAACGACGTCGAGCGGCCGGGTGGGCACGGGAAAGCCAAGCGCCAGCGCAAGACGTTTCGAGGAGTTCGTCGAGCCGCAAAGCACTCGCATGTCCGTCGGGTAACCGGGAACAGTTTCAAAAAGAATGGCCGGCGATTTTTCAGGCTTCGCATGATAGACGGCCTCGGCCAGCGCACCCATCTCGAGGTTCCAGTCCACCCCGCCGATACGCAGGAGCTCCCCGGCGCGTTCGGTGCGCTCCAGAAATTCTCGCAGGTCCTCGTGAGGGCGATCGTATTCATTGAAACTGGCACGCTTGATACTGGTATCCATCCGTCCGCTCCCGGCTAATCAGCGACCCTAACAGCTTGTTAAAAGACTCTGATTTTTGCAACTTCTTCGCGGAGGGTTTGCCTCAAGCATCAGCAGGAGGCGAAGCAATGCACGGAAAAGGCATACGCGAATTGCTGCTGAACGAAGAGTTCGCGTCGGCTATTCCTCGAACGCGTGCTGAATTCGCTTTCGCATGGAAATGCAGCTTGGATTTACAATAGTGAAGCACATCCACGCAATCGAGTTCATCGAGGATTACAAAACCATTAGACCAGGACCAATGCGATTGGAGAGAAAGATTACGGTATTTCACCCAGGAGACCGGATTTGATTCAGAATGGTTGCGAGGCAACAAAAACAGGACAAATGGCCATCCGCAGGCCATATTGAAGAATAAGCTGCGGACTGCACGAAGCAAGGAGAAAGCATATGGCAACATCCAAGCTGTTGAGCCGGCATGAAGTCGCGGATGGCACTATGGCCTTCCGGTTTGAACGGCCCTCCAATTGGGCGTTTAAAGCCGGTCAATATCTCGATATGACTTTGCTGAATCCCCCCGAGACGGATTCCGAAGGCGATACACGAAGTTTTTCGATCGCAAGCGGTCCCGATGAAGAAACGCTGATGGTCGCAACCCGAATGCGCGACACCGCGTTCAAACGCGTCCTGAAAACGATGCCGCTTGGCACTACCGTGAAGATTGAAGGGCCATTGGGTTCTTTCACCCTGCATGGTAATACGTCGCGGCCGGCAGTTTTCCTGGCGGGAGGGATTGGCATCACACCTTTTCATAGCATGATCGTCAACGCAGATCACAAGGGACTCGCTCAACAAATCTTGCTTCTCTATTCGAACCGGCGCCCTGAAGATGCTGCTTTTCTTCAGGGACTCCGACAGTTCGGAGGCGAGAACAAGAATTGCCAAATTATTGGCGTCATGACGGAGATGCAGAAATCAAAGCAAGCATGGAGCGGCGAGACCGGTTTTATTGACAAAGCGATGCTCGCTCGATTCGTTCCGGATTTAGCGGTTCCGATCTATTACGTTGCCGGGCCCCCGGCCATGGTGGCCGCCATGAAAGAGACTCTCGCGAAGGCAGGGGTAAACGAGGACGACATCCGCTCCGAAGATTTTGCCGGCTATTGAATGGATTCGTAAGGCTGTCGAAAGTTTCGATTGCGGCGACTACTTGCTCGAGTAAATTCGTCAGGATGAAGAGAGGTGAAATACCATGGCGCAACCAGAGAAGAGTGAATCGCAGCTGAATCCCGTGGGACACGCGATGATTGGAGATACACTAACGACACCCATTGTGCAATGCGATCTTCTTGAGGAAATACAACGCCTCCACAAAGAAGACGCTTGGCTGCAGGGGACAGGGCCCAGCTCGAAGACTCTTGTGAAGCATCCCGACCTAAGGGTCGTCCTGCTAGCGATGAGAAAAAACACGAGCATGCATGAACACAGAGCGGCAGCAAGCATCTCGGTGCAGACTCTCGCAGGACACATCCATCTTAAGCTGCCAGATCGCATCGTAGAGCTACCAGCTGGGCGATTGCTTGTGCTGGATCAATGCGTTCCACATGATTTGGAAGCGAAGGAAGATAGCGATTTTTTGCTCACGTTGTCTTGGCATGGCGAGGAATCCGATAAATGCGAGGCTGGTCAACGGAAGTAAACATGCCATTTCTAGTGTTCGGTGGAAGACTTAACCCGAATTGATGGGTGCCGTCGGATACGAAATGATGGCGGATGTTTTCATTCCGCCGAAAAAGATTAGGCGTGTCATCAATTGAGCCGGATGATGGAGGCGACGAGGTAAACGGCAGCGAAGAAGTTACGAATCCTTTTGTCATAGCGGGTAGCGATAGCGTGGAATTGCTTCAGTCGGACAAAGAAGTTTTCGATCAGGTGACGCGCTTGGTAGAGTTCCCGGTCATACGCGCGAGGATTCTGGCGGGAGGGAATGACGGAGAACTTGCCCGCCTGTTCCAGCGGGTGAAGGACGCGTTGGTGGCATCGTAGGCTTCGTCGGCGATCACGGTATCAGCCTGGACCGCCGGAAGCGGAAGATCGGCTCCCTCCAGATCGTGCGCCTGGCCGGCGTCAGGGCGAAGTTGGTCGGATTCCCCAACGCATCTACGAGGCGTGAATCTTGCTGCTCAGTCCGCCCCGGCTGCGCCCGAGGGCTTGGTCGTCGTCCTCTCCTTTTCTGCATCCCGCACTGTGCTGATGCGCGCGAACGATGGTGCTGTCGATCAAGGCGTATTCGTTGTCCGCATCCACAGCCAAGCGTTGGGAGATCTTCTCCCAAACACCGCTTCGGGCCCAGCAGCTGAAGCGCGTGAGAACCACCCGAAAGTTCTCGAATCGCCCCGGACAAATCTCGCCACGGAATCTCCGCCCGATAGCGATACAAAACAGCATCCACAAACAGACGATTATCTTTGGCCGTCGCTCCCACCGTTTCTTTCCGCCCGGCAGCAAATCCTGAATCCGTTCCCACGGATCGTCGCGCAATCCATAGCGTCGTGCGATGGGCTGGCCTCGCCTATTCGGCCAACCTCACATAGTCATGCCTCCCTCCCGTTGCGAATCTTCTCCTTCACATTCCTCCCCACCTTGGGGTCTAATTGACGACACGCCCTAGAACGAATTGCGGCCGTGCGAATGGTATAATCGCGCTCCGCACCTTCCATGACCGAATTGCCCACACGATGGATGGAAATAGCCTGGACGCGCGGATTGCGCATTCTCGCGATCGTGGTCGTTGCGATCATCGTCGCGCGCCTTTTGAAGGCTCTCACGGCCAGCCTGGTTAAGATTTCGAACGTACACACGCGCGGGGCGCAGATGCGCGAGCAACAGACGCGCACGATGGCCGGCATGCTTTACAGCGTTGGCGTGGCGGTTATCGTGGCTGTGGCGATTTTGACGGCATTGCCCGAGTTTGGGTTCAACGTCACCCCCGTCGAAGCAGCGGCGGCCGTCGCCAGCTTGGCATTGGGTTTTGGAGCGCAAAGCCTTGTGAAGGATTTGATCAACGGCTTCTTCATCGTATTCGAGGACCAGTTTGTTGTCGGGGATCTGATCCAGGCGAATGGCGAAACCGGCCGGGTGGAATCGCTCTCAATCCGGCGGACCGTCCTCCGCAATGTGAACGGTGCAATCGTCACGATCCCCAATGGTCTTTTGGGACAATTGGCAAACTTGAGCCGCGATTGGTCACAGGCTTTCATCGACGTAACGGTACCGTCCGAGGAACAGGTCGGACGTGCCCTCTCGACTCTGGAGAAGATTGCCGGAGATTTTCGCAACGATGCCGGCTGGTCGCCCGCACTGGTGGACGGCCCGCGCGTCCTCGGCGTAGAATCGCTGTCCCTCGAAGGTACGATGATTCGACTGCAAGTCCGGACAATCCTAAACCGCAAGGACGACGTGGCGCGTGAAATGCGACGACGCATCAAGCTAGGTTTCGAGGATCTACGCATTCCGCTGAGCCACACGCACAAAGTTGAGTTTCACGGAGAGGTCAAGCCGCCTGAGCAGTGATTGGAAAATTCCGCCACACTTGCGGCCAAGCTCGACGGCTCTTTATTTATGTTCTTTGTATCCCGAGGAGGAATAAACGATGGGAGAGGTTACTCACGAGCAAGTGAAGCTGATGCTGCAACTATACGATACCCGGCGCGAATCCCGGTTGCGCGAAGCGCGCGAATGGTACCTCGCGCATTTTCGTCCGGCCAACATCGAGGACATAGGCCGGCTGTGTCCGCCGGGTAGCAAGGATAATGCCTCCATGCGCATGGTTTTGAGCTATTGGGATATGGTGGCCAACATCGTGAATCGGGGTCTCATCGACGAAGAATTCTTTTTCGAAAACAGCGGCGAGCAATGGTTCGTATGGGAACGCATAAAGCCGGTGATCGGGGCGATGCGCGCGCGCTCCAAGAATCCTCATCAGTTCGCACAGCTTGAAAAGCACGCCAAACACATGGAAGCGTGGCGGGAAAAGCGCGCTCCGGGCTCCGTTGAAATCTCGCGCGCGCAGATGGCCGCCTTGAAAGAGCAATCGTCCTCGAAAGCTACCTAAGATCTCGCCCATTGCCCGAGCGGGATAGCCGGAAGGAACTACGTCCGTGCTAATCGGACCATTCTTTGGTGCTCACGGAGAGCGGCTAAACGCGCCTGAAGGATCCGGCCAAGGCATTCCTGCTTCTACTCGTGTGCCCCGTTGGACGCACTCTTGAAGTAAAGTAGCGTAATCAATGGTATTGCGAGAATGGAGGAAGCGCCGGGATGTAATTGTTGTATGTGTCTGGCGCTTTAGAGAATGCCCGTAAATGCAAGACGAAGGCCGCCAGGGCCACGCGGCTGGCCGATCCTCGGATTAACATTCCAGGTACGCCGTGATCCGCTCGGCACCATGCGCCGCGTGGCGCAGGAGTATGGCGACATCGTACGGCTGCCGGTTGCGCTGCAAGATCGCATTCTTCTGAACCATCCGGACTTGATCGAGCAAGTTCTCGTCGTTCAGCAGGCCAAATTTCATAAGAGCGAACTCACCAAGAAAATTACGGGGCCTTTGCTGGGACAAGGGCTGCTCATCAGTGAAGGCGATTTCTGGCGGCGCCAGCGGCGCCTGGAGCAGCCCGCGTTTCATCGCAGCCGCGTCAACGAGTATGCCGCAACCATGATCGAGAGTGCCCAGATTCATATCCGCGAGTGGAGGGACGGTGAAGTGCGCGATGTCGCGCGAGAAATGATGGCTTTGACGCTTGATGTCGCCGTGCGCACCCTCTTCGGCACGACGCTGCCGGGAGAAGCGCGGCACGTCGGCCATGCCATGACCTTCCTCATGCGGTATCAGCTCGGACGGCAGCGATCGCCACTTCGGATTCCGGAGAACTGGCCCACGCCACACAACCGGCGTGCCCGCCGGGAACGCAATTTTCTGGATTCTCTTGTCTACCGGATCATTTCAGAGCGCCAGGCCGAGGGAACCGACAATCATCGCAACGATCTGCTCTCGCTGCTGATGAACGCCA
Source organism: Candidatus Acidiferrales bacterium (assembly GCA_035534055.1). Taxonomy (GTDB): domain Bacteria; phylum Acidobacteriota; class Terriglobia; order Acidiferrales; family UBA7541; genus Palsa-295. Next base: position 22,284 of record DATLST010000358.1, read on the forward strand.
TGGACGAGGACGGCAGCCATATGACCTCTCAGCAGCTCCGCGACGAAACCATGACCCTTTTCGTGGCGGGGCACGAAACCACGGCGCAGATGCTTGCCTGGACGTGGCACATGCTGGGCGAAAATCGGGCGGTAGAAACACGCCTGCATGAAGAATTGCATCAGGTGCTTGGCGGGCGGCCTCCGGCAATTTCCGATTTCGCGCGGCTGCCTTATCTTCACGCCGTCATGAGCGAAGTACTGCGGATGTACCCTCCCGCTTACGTTATCGCGCGCACTGCCATTGAGCCATGCCAGCTTGGCGGCTATGATTTTCCGGCAGGCAGCACAATTCTGATGTCGCAGTGGGTGACGCATCGGGATTCTCGCTACTACGATGACCCCGATTTGTTCCGTCCCGAACGCTGGCTCGAAGGACTTGCGAATCGGCTTCCCGCGGGAGCTTACTTTCCATTCGGAGATGGCCCGCGGCGCTGCATTGGACAGGGCTTTGCGATGCTTGAAGCGGCTCTCGTGATCGGCACCCTGGCGCAACGATTCCAGTTCCGCCTCGTTCCCGGACACCCGGTTATTCCAGAACCCCTCGTGACTCTGCGCCCCCGCCACGGCATACGAATGACCTTGCATACCCGTGCTTAGAACACCTCAATATAAATAAAAACTAATTTGTGGAATTTTCCATTGGCAAGCTGGGCCATCGCGATGGGTCCGTCACTTCACGAATTGCGGCGCTTTGCCTTGTGACCACGGGTCATACGTGAGGCACAGACGGACCCGGTCGGAAATGGGAGGGTGATCATAGAACAAAAAGACATTCACCGGCCTGGGATCGGGATCGGCCAAAGCGGATGCTCCTTCCACCTGGAACGAATCGGCCGCGGCTTGGCCTGCATCTGGAATCATCCCGTGCGTGACTTCCAAGCCATAGACATCCGCTTGATGCTCGATGTGGCGACTGAAAGCGTTTGAGACCGGGTCCGAGATAAAACTAAAAATCGACAGTAGCAGAAGCAAAGCCGGCAAAGACGCCCAGTCACCCGGCCCCCGAATCCGCCAGGCCGCGCCCCAGCGGGCAAGCATCCAGCCGATCGAGCGATAGCCGAGGTATAGAAGAACGAGCAGCACCACTACCGTAAAGATTAGGCCCTTCCAAACGTGGCCCAAGACGTAATGTCCCATTTCGTGCCCGATGACCGCCACGATTTCCGGCGTGGTCTCCTTCTCCAGGGTGGTATCCCATATGACGATGCGCTTGGAAGCGCCTAGCCCGCTGACGTATGCGTTCATGGTTGGCGTTTTGTCGCTCGCTTTCATCCAGAACATCCGGTTTGGCGGAATGTTGAGGCCTGCCCGCTGAACCACACGCTCGATCTGCGCCACCAGGGCCGGGTCTTTCTGATCGAGAGGTGCAAATTTAAAAAACATCGGCTCGAGCACAAAAGGTTCGATGAAAGACAAGAACACCAAGATCGGCAGCGAGATCAGCCAAAAGTATAGCCACCAACGGCGCGGGCTGCGGTGGACGATGCCGTACAAAAGCCATACGAGAACACTTCCGATCACGATGAGGAGGAACAATCCTTTCGCCCAATCCCAGGCCAGCGAACCCCATTCCTCCACGGACAATCCGTAAGCGCGGTCGATCAGGTGTTCACAGATCGCCGCGGGTGATTCAAGCACCGCGATAGTTACGATCAGCAGCGGAGAGAACACAAATGCCTGGAGAAAACGAGTTGGAGAGGATCGTTCCGCCCAGTCGCGATACCGAGGCGCCAGCTTCCATCGCAAGATGAGCCAAAAAACGATAAGGCCATAAAGGAAACTGATCAAGTTGTACCAAAAGTGAATTCGGCTTAGGGCCTTGGCTTTTTTGTATAGCCCTGGCGGAAGCGTGTAAGCCATGACTTTCTGCCGCATCTGCGGTGGCTGTACTTGTGCCTGAACGACACCCGAAGCCGGCGCTGCCTTCGCAACGGGAGCCTGCTCCCGCGAGTTTGGCAGTGCGCGCCGCCATGGGCGGGCGGCGGCAAGGGATGCGCCCAGGGTGAGCAAAAAAGGCAGGATAACGAGGAGAATGCGTGTTCGAGTCATTTGCCCCCATATCGTCTTCACCATCGCAGCCTCTCCAAAAGAAACCGTGGCGCGCCAGCCAATCGCCCTTACGGTTCCCCACGCTGCTCGCGCATCACGATTCTGGCATAATGCAATCATGTCAGTCACGAGCCCGAGGGCCTACCCGCAGAGAAATCGTCAGTTCATACTTGCGTCACGTCCGGACGGACTACCGAAAGAATCCGACTTTCGTCTCGTCGAAACGCCCCTACTCGGGCTTTCAGACGGTCAGATTCTTCTACGCACGCTGTTTCTTTCCGTCGATCCCTATATGCGCAGCCGGATCAGCGGCATTCGGACCTACGCGGAGCCGGTTGATCTCGGCCAGTTGATGGTGGGTGGAACCGTTGGCCAGATCGTGCAATCCCGCAATCCGGAATTTCAGGCGGGAGATATTTTCGAAGGCTATTGGGGCTGGCAGGAATTCGCCATTTCGAACGGTGAACGCCTTCGGAAGCTCGATCCAAATCTGGCTCCGGTTTCCACCGCGCTCGGCGTTCTTGGCATGCCCGGCATGACCGCGTATTTCGGATTCCTCGATATCTGCAAACCACAGGCCGGTGAAACTGTTGTGGTATCGGGAGCCGCCGGCGCGGTTGGATCGCTGGTTGGGCAAATTGCGAAGATCGTTGGGTGCCGCGCGGTGGGAATTGCCGGTAGCGATGCAAAAGTCAGTTGGCTTGTGAATGAATTAGGATTCGATGCCGCTTTCAACTACAAAACCGCGGGGAACTATGTGACCGCGTTAAAGCAGCTTTGCCCCAAGGGTATCGACTGCTATTTCGATAACGTCGGTGGCGCGGTTACCGACGCTGTGCTCCCGGTCCTCAATCCCAGAAGCCGAATCTCAGTCTGCGGCCAAATCTCTCAGTACAATTTGCAAAAGCCCGAACCTGGCTTGCGAATTCTGATCTACCTGCTCTCGAAACAGGCCCGCGCCGAGGGATTTCTGGTCTACCAGTTCGCGGATCGGTATCCGAAAGGCATTGGTCAAATGGCGCAATGGATCCAGCAAGGCAAGCTCAAGTACCGAGAGCAAATCGTCGAGGGCTTTGAAAACGCGCCCAAAGCCTTTATCGGCCTGTTCGAGGGCGACAACACGGGAAAGATGCTCGTGAAGCTCGCCGACCCGCTGTAGCCTTTTACACATCCAAACGCTGCATCCCCTGCGACCTGTCAAGAAGGACAGGTTGCTTTTTCGTCTTGTTTAGGAAGTGCGTTTGCCATGTGTACAGTGTCACTACTATGATGGATAGCAGGCGGCGATGGGAGAACTACCATGAGATTCTCAATGTGGGGGCTCATGTTTCTGCTGGCTTCGCCGACGGCGATTGCCGCAGCGAAGCAACAACAGGGGTCTAAGCAGCAGCCAGCTCAACAGCAGCAGGAAGACTCGCTCGCGGCTGCGGCCCGGCGCGCCCGCGAGCATAAAAAGAACGAACAAGGGAAAAAACCGAAAGTCTGGGACAATGACAACATTCCCAAAACTCCAGGTGATGTCAGTGTCGTCGGACAATCGGCTCCAGCAACCGCCGTTGTAGGAAACAAGTCAGACGAATCCGCGTCTGAACCTCCAACCGCAGGGAATGCTCCGGCTCAAGCCAAACAAAAGTCGGTTCTCGAGGCGGAACTTGCCGCCGCCAAGGAAAATCTACAAACTCTTCAGACCGATCTCGACATCCTTCAGCGAAAATTTGCTCTCGACCAGCAGACGTATTACGGCAAACCAGACTATTCCTCCGATAAAGACGGTGCAGCCGCTTTAAAGGACGAGCAGGACCAGATCGACGCCAAGCAGCAGGAAATGTCCGACGAACAAAAGAAGGTTGCAGATCTGCAAGCCCTACTGGACGCCGCAAGCACTGACAACAGCAATCCCGCGCAATAGAGCCGCACCGCAGGTTCGTGAGCGTTACTCCATGAGGTACCCGGCTCCGTTGACATTCCTCGTAAAAAGGTAGGGTAGGGATGCCACAGGCGATACAGATTGAAACTCAAGCCAAGCCACAGGGCTTGGCGCTTCTGCATCGGCAGCGTACGACCGGGCGCTCGTGCCGAGAGTTTGCGCTTCACAGAAGAGAACAGGCTCTCGATCAACGCGCGACGACGATAGATCCGTCGTGGAAACTGCCGCCGCATCTGTGCACGCACTCCGCGGATGCGCCAGGTTTTCTTCCGTGCTTGGCCGAGATTACGCTCTGGCCTCCGAGTTGCTGCCGGATATAAGTTTAATTCCTCTCGCTGTCGAACTCGGCGTCGGCTAGCACCAGCCCGATCCGTGTTTGCTGAGAAACCGTCTGGACGATGGCAGGGGCAAATTCGCACAGTCGTTCCAGAGGCCGCGTCCCGCGATCTGGCGAGCAAGAACTGCTGGATCCAAATCGGCCACGACCACCCACTTCAGCCGATGCCGCCACGGCAACGGCTTTTGCCCGTGATGATGCATGCGCCGCACGAAGAATGCGCTGACCGCACCCTGCGCCAAGCCGGTTGCGTCGACGGCCACGCGGGCTTTCCGCCAGCTTTTCCCTCGCGTCCCGCGCAACCGACGCACCGTCTCGTCCTGCGGCTCGGTCGATGGTCTCATCGTCCAGACGCCGCAGGAAACGATACAGGGTCGTGAAATCGGGCACGCTGGCAAGCCACAACACCTGACACAATTCGCGATGCTCGCCCAGCCGGACCTCGGCATCGAGGAAGCTGTGCTGGCGATTCTCTGCCTGATGCGTTACGAGGACTGAACCGGTTGAACGGGCGCTTGCTGAAACGACTGCGGTACCGCAGAAGCACCGCCTTGCAGACTAATGTCTTGCGACTCTCGACGTGCTAGCGGTGACGCCTCGAACTCGAAGAAGTTAAAAGCCATTTCGGAGACGAGCTTTCTATTGGCGATTTTTGGCTCGAGGATGATATCTTCAAGAATTGTGACGGGTGAGCCGTCAGGCATCCAAAGTAGTGGCAATGTCCAAGTGTCACGCGCATTTTGCACGGCGACGGAAAGGAAATGATGCTTCCCCCACAGACGCGAGATTTGGCTCAGCGCCTTCTTGCTTATGAAAATGCCGCGGGCAAAACCTCCGAGCCGACGGAATTTGCGGCATTTCGTGTCTTTGAGAGGTTGCGCGAACCTATCTGTGCACTCACGGGAGTTGCTGGCTTTCGCTCGCTCCTTTCTCGTGCTCTGACGCTGGCCAGGGCGGAAGCTCCCCGTCTTAGTGCCGTGCAGGTCGCGGCGGATGGCTCCTTAAAGGGTCTAGACGAGCTTCGGCCGCAAGTCGACGAGGACCAAGCTAGGGAGGCAGGAGTAATTCTCATTACCCAGTTACTCGGGCTGCTTGTCCGAGTTGTCGGCGAGGCCGTAACGCTGCAGCTCGTGACATCTGAAATTCTCCCAGACTTTAGGTTCCTCTCGAAGAGCGGTGTACCCATCGGTTTTGAAGCGATCCTCAACGAAGTCGATGATCTCCAAGGCGTCAGTGCGCGTCTCGAGGAACTGGCGGAGCAGTATCCGCCCGTCACAGAAGCGCTGATGACTATCTCGGGAAGCGTCCTAAATACGGCGACCGTATTGGCGGTAGTGGCGGCAATTAAAAGCCCCAAGCCGAATTGAGTACAGCGTTTGCACCCTGCACGGAAAAGGAAATCGTGAGTCTTCCAGAGTCGCGATATTTGGCCCAACGCCTTCTTACTTACGAAGCCGTTGCGGGCGAAAACTCCGAGCCCACGGAGTCTGCGGCTTTTCGCGTCTGTGCGAAGCTGCGTCGTCCCCTCATTGCGCTCGCGGGAGTTGCCGGTTTTCGCTCGCTCCTTTCTCGTGCTCTGACGCTGGCCAGGGCGAGAGCTCCTAGTCTCAGTGCGGTACAGGTCACGGCGGATGGCTCCTTACAGGGTCTAGACGAGCTTCGGCCGCAAGTCGACGCGGACCAGACTAGGGAGGCAGGAACAATTCTCATTACCCAGTTACTCGGGCTGCTCCTCACTTTCATTGGCGAGGGTTTAACGTTGCGGTTGGTTCAGGATGTGTGGCCGGAGGCCGCCTTCGAAGGCCGCGTTTCCGAGAAGAAGGAGAGGAAGCTTGAGCGCACAAGATAGAGTGATAATAAAAAAACTGCCGACCGGGGTGCCGGGCCTCGATGAAATCCTGGGCGGCGGTCTCCCGGAATTTTCTTTTAATATCATCGCGGGCGCACCGGGAAGTGGCAAGACCACGTTGGCGCACCAAATCGTGTTCGCCAATGCGACGCAAGAGCGCCCCGCGCTGTATTTTACGATCCTTGGCGAACCCGCCATCAAAATGCTGCGATACCAGCAACAGTACACGTTCTTCGACCAGACCAAGTTAAACAACGCTGTCCGCTTTATCAACTTGAGCCAGGTTGTATTGGAGAAGGACCTGGACGCGGTCTTACAGGAGATTACGAAAGAGGTTGAGAAGGCCAGCCCCGGCATCGTGGTGGTGGACTCCTTTCGCACCGTGGTGCGGAAGGCACTCGGCGGTACAACCGAAGTGGAGCTGCAATCTTTCATTCAGCGGTTAGCCCTGCTCCTGACGAGTTGGCAAGCCACGACTTTTCTGGTCGGAGAGTATGTCGAGGGTGAGATCCGTGACAATCCCGT
>DATLST010000359.1:0-4870 GCA_035534055.1 Candidatus Acidiferrales bacterium
GCGGACCGCGGAGCTGGAGAACTAAAACAGACTTGCTTGATCAGGAGAAAGCAGGGTAAATAAGGATCACGTCCTGGGCCACACCGTTGGCCGGTTTTGAAGTGACCCCAGTTGGCCGGTTTTCACCTGACCCCCGAGGGACAGACTTGCTTTGCTGTTTTTTGGACATAGGAAGCGGCTCCTTCTAGCCGCCTCCAGAGTTTCGTGCTCGCGGAAGCGAAGCACGAATGAGCCGTGCGGGCACCGAGTCCCATTTCCCTTGAAAAAAGGACTCAGATTCTTGATGCGAATGTATTTTGTCGGGTTAGAAAGTCAAGCCGGGGAGTGATACTAAATCTGTCACTGTTGCTTGCTGGAAGCCTGTTTCAATAAATCGATGATCTCTGGCGTTTTTGCCACATCTAAAGCCGCATACCCGTTGTTGCTCTTGATTTTCACGTCTGCACCGGCATCAAGCAGGGCCTTCACGACCGATGTATGTCCCTGTATAGCGGCCTTGATCAGAGCCGTTTCCCCTGTGGTGTCTTGGGTGTTGAGCTTTGCCCCATGCTGAATGAATAGAATCGTCTGCTCAGCGGAACCTCTTAAAGCAGTCCCCATCAGCGGCGTCATTCCAGATTTGCTAGAAGTATTAACATCTGCATGTCGATCCAAAAGCAGCTTTGCAATCCCCGTGCCTCCCTTGAAAGTGCACCAGATCAGAGGCGTGTTGCCATATTTGTCTTTTGCCGAAACGTCGGCGCTGTGCTCGACGAGCGTTTGTACTATGTCGAAATTTCCGATATATGCAGCACCCATCAGCGCTGACGCGCCATCTGCGTCCGCAATGTTGAGGTCCGCTTTGGACGCCAGCAGAAAACGTACCGCGTCATCCCTTCCGAACCGAGCAGTTAGTACCAAAGCAGTAGCACCAAGATTGTCCCGCTCGTTAACCAGAGCACCATGATCAAGCAGAGTCTTCATTCCGGTCACGCCAAGATATTGTGCACCTTCCATGAGCGCCGTCCGGCCCAGGTCAGACTTAGCGTTTACTTGAGCGTTTCGATCCAGCAGGATCTCAACTATATCAATGCGTCCATGTTCTGCTGCAGCCATCAGAGCTGTCTCGCCGCCATCGCTCCTAGCATCGATGGCGGCGCCTCGGTCCAAAAGCAACCTCACGACGTCGGGATGGCCGGCCCTCGCCGCCTCCATCAATGCCGTCTCGCCAGACAGACCCTTCGCATCGACCAGCGCCCCCTTATCGAGCAAGAGCTTGACAATGTCCGTTTGCCCGAGGCCAGCGGCTATCTTCAACACCGGGTTTCCCCAGTGATCCTTTGTGTTCACATCTGCGCCTTGATCCAGCAGTTGTTTTACTCTGTCGTTCGGTTCCCAATTGATCGCATGCACCAAGGGAGGATCGGCGTCTTGCGCCACAACGCTGGGCACGCCCGCAGCCCAAGTGAGGATCACGAGTAGGAATGCAGCGCCTATTGATGTTCGCATTGTCGAGATAGTTGCCATCTCAACAAGAGTAAGCAGAAACTATGTTTGCAAAGACGACAGCCATTCTACACCCATCTCTAAATACTTCCTCTCGCGAGTGCATCGAGGAGTCAAGAGCGAGATCAAAGGCGGGGCCGCGGCACAGAAATGTACTTGATCGCTCGCTAGTGCATGATAACGTCCTTTATCACTCGCTACTAAAACCACCGTCGTGATCGTATGGCGAGGTCGATTTCGAGAAACCACCGGCGCAGGTGTGCAGCAGTTACCTCCGCCACACTAACAGAGGAACAAGGAAAGGAGCGCGCAGATCATGATAGCCAGCGCGTGGGAGGCTGTACTGCTGTCTAGCATAGGAAACGATGGCCACGGGCTCTGATCCACGACGGCGGACCCGACTAGCCCATATCTGCACCTTATATGACACAAAAAGTATTCTATACTTGACATATAGGTCTCCATGACGTACTCTCACGAGTGTTCCCTGGGAGGTCATCGTGCCCCACGAACCCGTTCGAGATGAATTAGCCAACCGCCGCAAAACCACGCTCTTGCTCTTCTATCTTGCGGCGCTTCTCTCGGTCATTGCCATCAGTCTCGTCGGCACTCTACCTTTCCGCACGCCCCTACTGGCTTTGGGTGTCGTGGGAGCAGCGGCGGCCATCCTGTTCCTCTTGCGCTTTCTTCGGTCGAATGATGAGCACGAACGGCAGATCAACTTCCGTGCCCTGACATTTGCTTTTACAGGAACGTTGATTTTTTCTGCGTCTATCGGCTTTCTGCAAATCTTCGGGTTTCATCCCGTCTCCTGGCTAAGTATTCCTGCGCTCATGGTCATTTTGTGGAGCCTTGGATTGATTCTGTATTCGTGGCGGTATCGATGAAGACCCGACTACGCGTATTGAGAGCGGAAAAAGAATGGTCGCAAGCCGAGCTTGCAGCCTATGTCGGAGTCGCTCGCGGCACGATCAACGCCATTGAAACCGGCAAGTACGATCCGAGTCTGCCACTGGCCTTCAAGATCGCACGCGCTTTTGGAAAGAACGTAGAAGAGGTGTTTTTGTATCCCGAGGAACAAGACCAGGCACGGCCCCCGCAAGCCTGAGTTCTGTTTCCAGCCAGAGCGACACGATGGATGCGAGTTCACAGTTTCGGATTCTTCTCTTCACTCGCCAATCGAAGTCTATCCCCGTTTTCTTGTGGACTTGAAGCGAAAGGAGTCTTTCCATGGACCGTCCCTACGGCATTTCCGACTTCGCGTTTCCCCAACGATGGGACCGAGAATCGGGTCCCGACTTGGTGGAGAGAGCCGGTCAGACTTCACGCAGAGACAGACAGCAGGGCCAAGCGGAACGTGGAACGGGATCGGATTCAATTCGGTCCCGCCGTGGTTTCGACCGCTCGCGAACGATCTATCGCAGTCGGAACCGGGAATACTCACTGCGCGATTCTGAAGTTCGTACCCTCACCGACCTAGGCAAGTTCCGCGTCGTGCCGGCAGACGATCTCGCCAGCTTTGGCTATCAGGGCGACCGCTCGCAGATGGAAAGTGACATTCGCGGCCTCACCCGGCAGGGTCTCGTCGAACAGCGGAACATCGAAGGCCATTCGTCCTATTCGACGAAAGTTCTAACTCTGACAAAGGATGGCCACCGCCTTCTCGAATGCGCCCAGATGGTCTCCCACCGACAAGCTACTTATCACGGCCTTGTGAAGCCCAAGGAAGCCCGCCACGATGCCGACCTTTACCGGCTGTATCAGAAGATTGCAAGAGAGATCGAACGATCAGGCGGCAAGGTTCGCCGCGTCGTTCTCGACTTCGAGTTGAAGAAAGACCTCTACCAAGCCCTTTCCCGGATACGGCCCGATAAGGACCCAAAGTACGAACGAATCTTCATTGCGAACCAGTTCGATCTGAAAGTGGTGGACGGCAAAATTCCCATACCCGATCTGCGCATCGAGTATGAGGATAACTGCCGGGAAGTCCGCCGCCTCGATCTAGAAATTGCGACTCGCGATTACCGACCCCAGGGGCTCGGCGAAAAGGCCAAGGCTGGATTTCACATGTTCGCACGGCAGCAAGACCACGCCAAATTGCGCCGCGTTCTCGACACCCAGGAAATCAGCGCAAGGATTTTTGCCCTATGAAGATCCTCCCGATCCATACGGAAGCCCTCCGGTATTTCGGCTATACGGAGGAGGAGGCCCGTTTTCTTTACCTTGTGGCCACGCATTCCGGCTATTTCACGTGCCAGCAATTCCTGCAGTTCATCAAGACCAAGCCCGGAAAGCGCAGCGTCGCCTTTGCTCGAAAGGTTGTGGAGAAGAAACACGCTAGCTCAAAGGAATACCTCCGGCATGGCCGCGTCTTTCATCTCTTCTCGCGCAATCTCTATGAAGCCATCGGCAGAGAGAACGCCCGTTTTCGGCATGTACATTCGACCGAATACATCCGAACGCGGCTCATCGCGCTCGACTTCATTCTCCGAAATCAGGGCTTCACCTATCTTGAATCCGAGGAGCAGAAGCTCTCTTTTCTCTGCGACCAGATGGGGATCGACAAAAAAATCCTGCCCCATAAACGCTACTCGGGGGCTATTAAGGGCGACTTCACCGACCGCTATTTCGTGGACAAATTCCCCATGTTCTACAACCCTACCGCCCCTCTCTCCCCTGTGGTGACCTTCAGTTTCATCGATCCGGGGTTTGAAAGCATGGATAGCTTCAGGACCCATCTGGATGCTTACCTGACGCTTTTCACCAAGCTTCCGCAGCTCCGCTTCTATTACGTTGCAACCCGCGACACGAATTTCGAGCGCGCCAAGAAGCTGTTCCATGAGACGTTTCAGAGGCTTTGGAACCCCGATGGCCCTGGTGGACTCCTAGACTATTTCCGTACGCAGCGAACGTGGGACGAGAAAAACTACAGCAAGTTAAAGGAGCACGACGTCATCTTCATAAACCAGGGAAGGGAAAGATTCGGCAATCCCGGTATGGAGAATCTCTACCAGAGATGGCGTGCAGGTGAGATCACCGAGAACGCGGTGCGGTCCGAATCTGTGAAATTCCGAATGCCTTCGCAGGTGACCTTCATCTCCTCAACGGTGAACGGACAGGCGGCATTGTTTGAGCGGCACCCACATCAGCCGGTCAACGTGGCCGTGAAAAGTTCAGAAGAGGCATCTTTCCCAGGGGATTTCACCTCCAGCGTCACCCCGGCGTCGAGATAAGAGGCAGAAAGAGCAGGCAGATGCGACAGAGACGGCAAGGAAACGGAGCGCGGCCAAAACACGATCAGAGGCGGGAGCGACCCCACCGCGCCGCAGAATCGCGGCCCGGTCCCTTCGGGCTTCGGGGGTCACTCCCGCCTCAAGCTGCCGAG
>DATLST010000360.1:0-9684 GCA_035534055.1 Candidatus Acidiferrales bacterium
GAGCACGTTTCAGGCCTGGGGCCGGCGCGGGCCGGACCGGAAGGAGGCGCTCAATCTGGGCATCTTTTATCAGGACAATGCGGCCAAGAAACGTTGGGTGCTTAAATTCGACAATCCGAAAGAGCTCGACGAAATTGACGCCGTATTCGTCACCGTGGAACCAAAGGGCGGCAGTCACAAGCCAAGCGGCAAAAGCCTGCTGTTTGCTTACCTGAAAATGAATCCGAATCACCCGTAGCTTGGTTTCATCCTGCCCTTTGGATTCGTTCGCACGCTTTCTCCTGATGTCGAGTGATACAACGGCGGATTCTCCAGCGTAGACCAGATAGCGTGTTCCAACCAGATTGCTGCGGGGTGGCTCGATGCGTCGAATGGTTTTCTTTCTCGTCGTCAATTTACTTTTGATTACTTCACTTGTTGCGCAATCCCCGAATGGATCGATCAGCGGCATTGTGCATGATCCGTCAGGCGCGGTGATTGCCGGTGCCGAAATCATCGTGGTAAATGATGCGACCGGCGTTCAGTCCTCGACCACAACAAATAGCGAAGGTATCTACGTCGTGCCGAGTCTTCTGCCTGGAGCATACCGGCTTCAAGTTTCCAAGATCGGATTCAAGACGCTCATCAAGCCCGATATCGTGCTGAACGTCCAAGACGCATTGGCGCTCAACTTCACTCTTCCAATCGGCGCTGCGTCGGAGACGGTGACTGTGGAGGGGGGCGCGCCGATCGTCAGCACGGAATCTGCGGCCGTCAGCACGGTGATTGACCGCAATTTTGTTCAAGGGCTGCCGCTCAACGGTCGGAGCTTCAATTTGCTCCTACAATTGACACCCGGTGTTGTCATCGCGTCTCACGCGACGACTTCTGGAGAGTACGGCCAGTTCAGTATCAACGGGCAGAGAACAGACGCGAACAATTTCACGGTCGACGGTCTGTCAGCAAATTTTGGCGTCGGGCAAAGCGAGGCGGTCGGTGAATCTGGGACCGGAGGCGCGCAAGCGTTCAGCGCTCTGGGCAGCACGAGCAGCTTGGTTTCCGTGGACGATTTGCAGGAATTTCGGATAGAAACCTCATCCTTTGCCCCCGAGTTTGGCAACGGGCCAGGAGGGCAGGTGATCTTCACTACACGCTCCGGCACTAACGATTTCCACGGCGGCGTGTTTGATTACTTCCGAAACACGGCAATGGATGCAAACGATTGGTTCGCCAATCAGAAAGGGCTACCGCGCGCACCGGAACACCACAATGATTTCGGCGGCTTTCTGGGTGGCCCGATCCGGAAGGACAAGTCCTTTTTTTTCCTTTCCTATGAAGGAGCCCGGCTCGATCAGCCCAAGACGACGCCCATCCAAGTACCTTCCGAGTATGCCAGAACAACTGCGCCCGCCGCGCTTGTGCCTTTCATGGATGCGTATCCCCAGCCAGATGACCGCACGGCGATTTCCGGAATCTATACGGCGCCCTTTACCGGTAGTTATTCGAACCGCGCAACTCTTAATGCAACCAGTCTTAGAATTGACCACACGCTCAGCAATCGATTCACTCTATTCGGGCGCTACAACTACGCGCCGTCTCGTGCCTACGGGCCCAACTACAGTCTGAGCACCTTCCAAACCGAAGATGTCAACACCGAGACGCTGACCTTGGGTCTCAACATGGCGTTAAGCACGAAACTATCGGATTCGGTGCGGGGGAACTATTCGACGCAGAGCAATAATTCAACCACGTCGCTCGATTCGTTCGGAGGAGCGGTTCCGTTTGATCCCGGCCTACTCTTGGGTTCTCTCTCCAGTTCTCAAAACAGCGCCACATTCTACGGTCTGGACACGACGCCCCTCGTCATCGGTTCCGGCGGGAAAAACAGGTCTGGCCAGCTCGATTTCAGAGATGACTTGATGCTTTCGGCAGGAACGCACCAACTCAAGTTCGGCGGTGATTTTCGGACGATCTTCTTGAATCTGGACACAGCAAAATACCAATTAACGTATCTGATACTCAATACGCAAAGCTTTCTATCGACCGGATCGGTGCCTCTGTTGTCCTCGGTCTTTCTGCCTACGCAGACCCGTTCTCAATTCCTTTCGCTCTACGGTCAGGATACTTGGAGGGCGACATCCAGACTAAGCTTGACGTACGGAGTGCGGTGGGAGTTGAGCCCGGCTCCTTCCACTCGCGGCAACACGGTTCTATCCGCGTGGACGAATATAAACAACCCTGCCGCCATCGCTTTGGCACCGCGCGGGACTCCCGTGTGGGCCACCACTTATGGCAATTTCGCACCGCGTCTCGGCCTGGCGTACAGTTTGACTCCCAACGAAGATCTTATACTCCGGATGGGGGCGGGTATTTTTTATGATCTCGGCGTCGGGTCTTCCGCACAACTTGCCTTCAAATTCCCCAATTCGGCTGGCGGCTTTTTCCCAAGCGTCCCGCTTCCCGTCTCGGACGTGACGCCCTACCTGCCCACCATCTCGCTCCAGCCTCCCTACGCGGCTGTTGCAGGATTTTCGCCCGATCTGCGGCTCCCTCGGTCATATCAGTGGAATGTTGCTCTGGAGAAGTTGATCGGCAAGACGCAGTCGATCACGGCCACGTATGTTGGCCAGTCCGGCAAGGACCTGCTCAGGCAGGAGGCGCTTTTCCGACCGAACGCCGACTTCTCCGGTGACTTTCTCTTAACGTTGAATGACGCGTATTCCAACTATCATGCGCTGCAATTGCAATACCGCAGACCTCTCGGCTCGAGGCTACACGCGCTGCTAAATTACACTTGGTCGCACTCGCTGGACAATGCTTCAAACGATGTAGCCATCGGGCTTTCGACCACCGTTATCTCGGGAGCGAGCGATTATGCATCTTCGGACTTTAACGTAGGACAGAGTTTCTCCGGTGCGCTTACCTACGACATCCCGATGGCTGCAAAGTCCGGGCCGCTTTCCCTAATCACCAAGGATTGGTCCGTCGACACGGTCATCGTCGCCAGGAGCGGCTTCCCGCTGAACGGAGTGCTCTTGTCGGTGGGACCGGACCCCGGGGGATCCGCGACTTCCCGCCCCGACCGTGTCCCAGGACAGCCCGTTTGGCTCCCTGATGCGGCCGCGCCCGGGGGAAAAATATTAAACGCGGCCGCGTTCTCCATTCCCTCGGTACCCCGACAAGGAAGCGAAGGGCGAAATGACATTGCCGGTTTCGGCCTCACGCAGATTGACCTATCGATTGCGCGAAAGATTCCTGTTGCCGACCGCCTGAACCTCCAGTTTCGAGCCGACGCATTCAATCTGTTCAATCACCCAAATTTTGCCAATCCGGGCGGCTACGTGCAGTATGGGGCGTTCTACCTTCAGTCTCAGGCGCTGCTCAACCAAGGACTCGGGCTTGGCGGATTGAACCCGCTGTTTCAAGAAGGTGGTCCCCGGTCACTTCAGCTCTCGCTGAGAATCACTTTCTGACCCCCAGGGCAATTTCAGGAACAGATAGACGGAGAAACTGTGTCCTTCGGATGGAAATGCATCGGAATGTTCGCCACGGTCGGAGCCCTGGCCGGTCTGCCTCAGCGTTCCCAAATCCGCGAACGTCCAAGGCGTCCGGTCACAGTCGCCGATACAATCCGGATGACGCGCGTTGCCGGAAGCGGATATGCCGCTTCCCGGCTACGGAGCGGATTTGCGGTGTTTTCTCCGGACGGAAGGCGGTTCGTGGTGGTTGTGAGCAAGGGAAACCTGG
This sequence comes from Candidatus Acidiferrales bacterium, assembly GCA_035534055.1. GTDB lineage: Bacteria > Acidobacteriota > Terriglobia > Acidiferrales > UBA7541 > Palsa-295. The sequence goes on from DATLST010000360.1 coordinate 3,727, forward strand.
TGGAGGATACGAACGAGTATTCTTTGCTCTTGTTTCGTACTGCAGATGTGTTCAACCACGGCACTCCGAAGACTCTGGTATCGTTTTCCTCTTCCTCGAATCGCGAGGGCATTTTCGACGTCAGTTGGTCGGGGAACAACGATACAATTTATTTTATTGGCTCGCGCAGGGCAGAGCCCTCCGAACTCTATTCCGTTCGCTGCAGTTCTGGAAAACTCGAAAAGCTTACGAGTCACACGACTTCCCTGATGTCCTATGCCGTGTCCCAATCAGGTTACAGAGTCGCCTATTCTGCCCGGCCACCCGCAACGATTATGCGAAATGATCGAGTGTCGCGGTTTGGTCTTCAGGTTTCAGGACAGAGCCCGTGGGATCTCATCAGAGGCTGTAGCCGTGCCTCCCAATTGGAACTGTTCATAAAAGAAAGTCGGACGAAAACCAAAAAACTCCAGACATCGGACCCGGTTTACAGCGGCGATAATGATCTGTACCTGGCACCCGACGGCCGACACCTGATCGTTAAGATAGACACGCCCGATATACCGCCAATCTGGAAGGAGTACGACAATCCGGCTCTTCGCATGCTGTTTCGAATGAAACTTCATAAGGGCCAAAGGACAAACATCTTTCGCTATGAGTTGATCGACGCCGAAACGAATAAAGCTAGCGTATTACTTGACTCCCCCGCCTTCTATGCTCGATCCGACGTCTTGTGGTCGCCCGATTCAAGGACTGTTCTATTGTGCGGAGTCTATCTTCCGCTGGATATTTCGGATCCTCTGGAGCGTCGAGCACGGCGGTCGAACCGATTTGTGGTCGCCATAGATTTGGCCGGCCGGAAAATGGTCAAGATAACGACTGATGATCTCAGTCCCGTCCATTGGAGTCCCCTGACAAACGTCGTGCAATTCAAGATGCGCCGGGGCGGGAAGCCATCCCACGTTGCTCAACAAATTGTGTCCTATCGAGAAATCGGGGGAATCTGGAAGCCGCAGAAGACAAATCCCTTTCCACCCTTCGGTTCGAAGCCGGACGTCTTTGTGGAGGAGAATCTGAACTTGCCCCCGCGGATCGTCGCCGTGAATCCCCAGACAAAACGCAAAACAACACTACTGAACCTTAACCCGAACTTTTCACATCTGGCATTCGGAAAGGTAGAAGACATTCAGTGGAATGATGGCGCGGGGAACCGCATAAGCGGTGGGTTGTACCTGCCGCCCGAATACATTCCCGGCAAGCGATATCCACTGGTCATCCAAACACATGGCTTCGAACCAGACGAATTTTGGATCGACGGTCCCTATTCGACCGTATTCGCTGCGCAGCCACTCGCATCCAGGGGAATTATCGTGCTGCAGGTAAACGATGTTTTCTCCGACACGCTGGGAACTCCTCGAGAGGCGGAACGAGCGATGAGCGCCTATGAAAGCGCGGTTGAATATTTATATCGGAAGGGTTTCATTGACCGCAATCATGTCGGTCTTATCGGGTTCAGTCGAACTTGTTACTATGTAAAATACACGCTCACGCATTCCAAGCTGCGCTTCGCAGCAGCCATCGCTGCGGATGGATTTGACGGTGGATACTTGCAATACTTGTTTTCAGCCAATGAAAATGCGGATTCGGATTTCGATAGTGTCGTCGGTGCCCGGCCTTTCGGCGCAGGGCTTGCCGTGTGGTTCAAACGCTCGCCTGGGTTCTTGTTGGATAGAGTGCGGACGCCTGTGTTGCTCCAAGCGCTAGGCCCAGCATCGCTAATGGGCGAATGGCAGTGGTTCTCAGGATTAAGGCTCTTGAAAATACCGGTTGATCTCGTTTACTTGCCTAACGGCAAGCACATCCTCGTAAAACCCTGGGATCGGTTGGCTTCCTTAGGCGAAACAGTTGATTGGTTTTGTTTCTGGCTGAAAGGCGAGACAAACTCTCAAGCCGACGACGCGGGGCAATACCTCCGCTGGACCGGACTTCGAAAGCAATTGGAGAATCTTGATGCTCACAATTGACTCCGATTGTCTTTCGGAGGGAACGGTCATCACGTTCAGCACGGCGCCAAACCGAGTCACGAGCCGGTCGAACAACCCGACGGGATTTGCAGACAATGGATTACGCATTTTTCAATTAGACCGGGGCGACGCGGGTCCATGACAGCAAAACCGGGCTGAGCGATGCATTGCCACCACTCACGAGCAAGGGTTCCGGCGAGTGGTGCAGGATTTAACCTCTGGACCCCTAGGCACGCTGGGACCGTTTTCTTGTCCGCACCGTGCCGCGTGTCCAACAACGTACTTAGCCCCCATTTCTCACCAGGAATGAGCAAATGGGCGTGATTTGAAGTAGAAAAAGGCCGCTTTCTCAGGCATAACTGCGTTGTCTAAGCGAAGTCAATGCCAAGAGAAGGGCGGCCTTTCTAATGACAGAGTGTACTCAGTCGCAGTTCGAGTTTGAAGCACATTTTTCGCGGCGCGTGGTAGCGGAGTTTTCCGGCGAGCGGCTGAGCACCGAGGGCGGGTCGCTGCTGTTGCGCGCGGCAGACCGCAAGATCTGGCTGCGGCGGTGCGTGGCGCGCTGCTTCAGCGACGCGCGCGATCCGCAGCGCATCGAGCATGAACTTTCCGCGATGCTGGCGCAGCGCATCTACGGTCTGGCTCTGGGCTACGAAGACCTGAACGATCATGAAGAACTGCGCAACGATCCGCTGCTGGGGATACTGGCCGGCAGAGACGACCTGGGCGCGCCGCTGGCCGGCAAGAGCACGCTGAACCGCTTGGAACTGACGCCGGTTGGTTCTGCTGCCGCGGAACGCTACCACAAGATCAGCTATCGCGCCGAAGCGCTGGACGAACTGCTGGGCGATCTGTTTCTGCAAGCGCACCCGCGGGCACCGCGCGAGATTGTGCTGGACCTGGACGCCACCGACACGCCGCTGCACGGACGGCAGGAAGGGCGTTTTTTTCACGGCTACTACGGGCACTACTGTTATCTGCCGCTGTACGTGTCCTGCGGAGATCATCTGCTGTGCGCGCGACTGCGGCCCTCCAACATCGACGCGAGCGCGGGAAGTCTGCAAGAAGTGCAACGCATCGTGCGGCAGATTCGCGCGCGATGGCCGAAAACGCGCATCATCCTGCGAGCGGACTCGGGCTTTTGCCGCGAGGAACTGCTGGCGTGGTGCGAAAAACACGCGGTGGACTACGTATTCGGTTTCGCGCGGAACCAGCGCTTGCGGCGGATCATCGGGCGCGCGATCCACGAGGCCAAGCAAGAGCACCGACGCACGGAAAAACCGGCGCGAGTGTTCTGCGAGTTCGCCTATCGCACGAAAAAAAGCTGGTCGCGGGCGCGGCGCGTGATCGCCAAAGCGGAACAGATCGAGGGCAAGGAAAATCCCCGCTACTTGGTCACCTCGCTGGGCCCAGAGGCTTGGCCCGCGCGGAAACTCTACGAACAGCTGTACTGCGCGCGCGGCGAAATGGAAAACCGCATCAAGGAACAGTTGAGCCTGTTCGCGGACCGGCTGAGCACGGAGACCATGCGCGCCAATCAGTTGCGGCTGTATTTTTCCTCGCTGGCCTACGTGCTGCTGGATGCGCTGCGGCGGCTGGGGCTGGCGGGCACGGCCTGGGCGCAAGCGCAAGGCCAAACGATACGGCTGCGGCTGCTGAAAATCGCCGCGCAGGTGCGCATCACGGCGCGGCGCATCTGGATCCGCTACAGCAGCGCCTATCCCTGGCAGAACATCTTCGCCGCAGCCTGGGCCGCACTGCGCTGCTGAAAAAAACCGCCTCCTAACAAATCAGAACCCTCGTCGCGCTGGTACGGCGAAGTGCGCGCAAAACCCGTTCGCCACGGCGACAGCGCACCAGATCAGCGCCAAAAAAGCAAAATCAGCCCGCTCTCCTCACCCTCGTCAACTGAAAACCAAGCCGCGCCACCTGCTGCGCAGCCTCAGTTCAGAACTGGTGAGAAATGCGGGTTAGTCACTGAAAAAAAATTAAACACAAAAGAGCGCCGGAGCGCCTGTTGCACTCAAAACGCCCCGGCAAACCCTCTATTCATCGGCCTCGTATGCTGAGACCGTGATGTACGTCGTGTCCATCGGGCTGTTGTCGAACTGCACGCCGTGCTTTGGCAACTGTCCCAGAATTGTTGCCAGAACATTGTCGACTAACTTCGCTTCAGGCTTCGCGTATTTCATGATGCTCACCCCCTTTCTATTTGAGAGTTCTCTCAGCTGAGATCAGCGTATGCCGATAGCGCCGGGCCGGGCCCGAGTCCGTTCTCGCGAGGCATCGCGGTAGACTTATTTTCTGTCGGTGTTGCGAGCCCAATCCGTTAAAGATTTGCAGGTTTCTAAGCCATAGTTCGATATTCAGAGTGCGAAAAAGCGGAACTAGCGAAACTTGTTCAAGAGATTCATCCTGTTGCAGGATCTCGCGCAAAGACCTCTCGGCGATGATTCCAAGCGAATTGCTGACCATGTCTCGGCTGATTTTCTCCAGCTGGGGCCGTTTCGCCGAGATGCCTGCCAGCGGGGCACGGGCTACGTGGGCTTTTCTGCTCCGGTTGAGCGTGCCTACTGGGACAATCCCTGTTAAGGAACGGCGCATAAGCGAGCGCCTCTGCCCGGGCCGTACCAGCTGTATGCGAGGGATAGCGTAGATGAATTCCAATAGATCGCGATCGAGATAGGGATAGCGCTTCTCGTTGGGCGACTCGCCAAGGATCTCCGAGCAGGCAATTTGCCGGCGCAGCACATTGAGCGTACCGAGGTTCTCCGTGAAACTCGGCAGAGGACCTAGAATTTTTAACCTCATCTCATAGCCTTGCAGAACTGCCCGATTGCGTGCAACAAAACGAGGATCCAGCCATGGTGCGGGCCGTTTGTGCTTCGGAACGCCGAACAGCGCAAGAGGAAAAAATTCTCGTGCAGTTTCGAGCGCTAGATGGAACCACGGCTTTCGCTTATTGAGCGCCCAGATTTTCAATTGGCGAGCGAGAGTTGGGAATCGCGCCCGCACAAAGAGGTCTGCGAGCTCCGGTACCGGTGTAGGGACTCCGCCGAGAGTTTCGTCGCCGCCGGTTCCCGAGAGTAAGACCCGATTTTTTCCAGACAGCATGCATGCTGCGAATTGCCGGCTTGCTTCGTTGTCAGAGACGAGGGCTCCTGGCGTCGCGGCGAAGCGGCCGCTCTGAAACTGAAACCTGAAAGCGTCCTCCGAACCGACTTCGATGTGACACCCCGTCCGCCCGCGCTTCTCTTCCACTTTCGTGAAATACGGCCGCTCGTTCCAGTTGGGCTCTTGATCGTCGTAGTAGGAAACCGTGTCGAGTCTGGGTGTTTCTCCGCATCCTTCGGCGATAAGCTTGTCGGCCATGCACACTATCGATGATGAGTCCATGCCACCGCTCAACTCCGCGAGAATCGGTGTGTCGCTGCGCAGCCGCCGTCGCACGGATTCTGCGAACACGGTCCGGAAGTGCTCTTCGTATTCTGCATCCGTGCGGTAGCGGATTCTCTTTCCCGGATCGAGGTCCCAATAATTGCGGACGGTTTGTTTGCCGCTGTCTATGCGTACGAAGCAGGATGGTGAAACGGACTGGATCCCTACATAGGGCGTCAAATGCGTGGCTGGGAAAAACCCGAGCCAGCCCGCGATGTATTCTTCTTCGAGCGTGAACGCCCTTCCAGCAAGGAGAACCAGCGGGTCAAGAATGCTGCTCCAGGTGACTTGGTCCTTCTCGATCGCGTAGTAGAGATGTCGCGTGCCAACGAAATCTTTTGCGAGGGTAAGGGCCTGGTCTCGTGGGTTCCAGATCGCCAGGGCCCAGTCGCCTACGAGTTTGCCGAAGCTGTCAGTTCCCCACTTCTCGTACGCAGCCGCAACAATCGCAACGTCGGTTGACTCGATGGACAGTCCGCCGCTCAGCTGGCGGATCAGTTCTTCGCGGTTGTCGAGA
>DATLST010000361.1:0-12774 GCA_035534055.1 Candidatus Acidiferrales bacterium
GCCGCCAGAAGCGCCACTGAAGATGTGGTTCGTGAGTACCGGGATTTTCAGAAGCGCATAAATCGAGGCAAGGAAGGTGATCAGCAGCACGGGGAACCAGGCCATGAGCTGGACGGTGGAGAGCGTCCCGGACGGCGGGAGACGAAGCGTCCCGACAAGCAGGTTGGCAATGATATAGACGACAGCAGCCGCGATGACCTGGTAGAAGGCATATTGGATGAACGCCTTGAACCAACCCCAGAAGAGCCATTCGAGCTGCGGAACGATGAAAAACGGAATGAAAATCGGCCCCACCAAAACGCAGACAGCCGTGGCGATGAAACCGAAGGCCACCACAACGATAGTGATGGCCTGCGCTGCCGCCAACAAGATAATGATGATGACGTAGATCGCGGTCCCGAGGAAATCTCCGAACGTGGGCGAATCAAGGCGGGCCTCAAAGTTGCTCACGCCGTCAATCACAGTCTGCAATTGATTCTGCGTGATCTTGTTGGCAAGGAATTGGGATTCGTCGGTGATGAGGTTGTGGAAGCTTGAGCCGATGCCGGGAATGGGCCTGCTGTAGTAGTTGACCATGCCGAAGCCGAAGCTGATGGTCAGAATGAGGCTGGCGAGGTTCTCGAAATGAAGTGAATGGTGGCCGCTCGCAGCGGCGAGTGCCATCTTCACTCCGTACCAGGCCACAAGGATGGTGGCGAACATGCGGAAGAGGTTCTGGCCCATGGCGTCGAAGAAGCCGAGATTCTGCGTAAGCATGTTGTTGATGGCCTGATAGATGAACTGCAGGAAGTCAGTCTGCATTGGCGGCTCCTTCGACGTTTTCGGGGTCGGCGGATTAGGGGATTCTGTAGGTCTGAAGCGAATTGCCGAGCGTGCTTGTGACCTGGGCGAGATTGCCGGCCAGAGTCGCGCGGCGCTCGATCTCGGCGTTGATGGAATTGGCGGTGGCTTCGCGCTGCTGCTTTGCCGCGATAATGTTTTGTTCAAGCAAAGACAGCAACAGCTTGTTTGAATCCTGAACCGAGCGAAGGGTGAGCACGTTGGTGGCGTTGATCTTATTCAACACCGAAACTTCTGTGTTGAGGTTGGGATTGTTCGAGAGCGAGTCCTGTTCCAGATTGTTCATCTGGTTTTCGATGTTCTGGGCGTCGTTGCGGATCGCGCCGATGGTGGCCATTGAGGTGACGTTCGCGCCATCGGCGAGTTCGACGGAGGCGTACTGCGATTTCACGCGGTCGAGCTCGTCCGGGGTCATTCCGGTTAGTTCCTGGCTGTTGTACTGGAGGAGCGGGACCGTCGCCTGCTGGTAGCCTGCGTTGACCGCGCCCGCACTCCCTGTGTTCATACCGGTGACCCACGTTCCCGTGTTGCCGTAGGTGTTCGGCGCAACGACGTTCCGCCAATTGGAGAACTGAGCGCGGTAGCGTGCGGGCATGTTTTGAATGTTGCGGGCCATTTGGACGGCGAGGTTGTATTGCTGCACGATCTGCGCGTAGGTTTGCCGAAGTTGAGCGAGCTGTTGCACGAGCTGACTGTAGCGAAGCACAGCATTGGCGTAGTTGGTCGGGTCGTAGACGATCCCAAAGCCGAACTGCGCGGAGGCAGTGCCGACGCACAATCCCATGACGAGCAAGACTGCAAGGACTTTCGTTTTCATTGGGAGATCTCCTTCCGTGAGGTCGTGAATCTCAGTGGTCGCCGCTAAAGGCTACAAGTTAGGGGGGATCTTATGGTTTGCGTAATCGGGAAGAGCGAGGTCGCCAGAGAGATAAATCTTCACGCGGTGACCCTCGCGGATCGTAACGGTTGGCAGAATGTTCAGGAACTTGTCGAGGATGCGCTGCGAGGTCTGGCCCATGCTCTCGCCCACACCTTGCTGAATGCTCTGTGTGCCGGATTGAGTTAGAACGCCGCCCGAGCCTGCTTGGGCAATTCCGCCGATGGCTCCAACTGCGAGCGACGCGCCGAAGATTTTGAAGTAGTGGTTGTTCACCTTGTCGTGTAAACCCGTGTCGCCGATTTGGTTCATCCCTTTGAACTGGTCGAGGCTGACGGAATAGCCGTCGGGCATGATGAGACGGTGAAATACGACGGCAAGTCGTGTCTGACCGAATGTGTCCACTCGCTTGGCTTCCCCGAGAACCTTCGTGCCCGAAGGAATAAGAAGGTGCTGGCGGTCATGCGAATAGATGTCGTTGGTAATGAGGCATTCAATGGGACCTGCAAAGTCTCCGTCGAGGCGATTCAAGAGGACAGTTTCGAGGATCGTCCCCTCGAATAGAACATAGGTCTTGCCACTTGCATCGTCGAGCGGGTTTGAAGCGGAAGATGTTTCTGGTGCGAGCTTTTCTTCCTTCTCTGCTGTTGTATTTCCCGGCTGTTGATTGCGCGGCTGGAGGGCGGCTGTCGGGACTCCTGCCAACGGCGGCTGAGGTGGTATCTGGGCGAGGATCTGAGCGAGTTGATTCATGTCGAGCGGTTGCGCTGGGAGGTTGGACGGTCCCGGTGCCTCGTTCCGAGCCTGAGCGGTCGGTGAAGATTGCTGCGACGGTGCGAGTTCCTTCCGGTAGCTCAGGGCGACGTTTGAGGAGAACAGTGATACGTAGGCTCGCCGCTTCCTTTCCTCTTGAACTGGATCGGACGGTGGCGGCTGCGGAGCCTCACCTGTGACCTGAGCGGAAGCAGCGGGCTGCGGCCCGGACTGGAGCGAGCCAAAGAATTTGTTCTGCTGCGTGATGGCGGTCTGCTGCTCGCGCTGCAACTCCTGAATCCGGTTCTGAAGGGCTGCAATCTGCGTTTCGTTTACTTCAGGCTGCGCCGAGGGCTGGAATGTCGAAACATTCGATTTCGCAGCGGGCTGAGTCCTCTTCCCGCCCGTGGTCCACATGATCACAATCATCAGCACGGCCAAACCCAGCATGACCCATGCTTGAACATTCTTGGGCATCAGGCCGGGCGGCTTTGGTGCCTTGTCTTGAATCGGCGCGGCGGCGGGTGCGGTAGTTGGTTCGGTCATCTGAGTTGTCTCCTTCGTCTTGATGGGGTTCGCCGCTCGGTCTACTGCTGGTGCCGCGTGAAGGTGGCCTTCTTCTTGCCAATCGCCAGATAGCCCGCGTCCACAATTTTCGGGATGATGTAGAGACCGTTCTGCAAATCGAAGTTGATGAGGTTCGGCTTGCCGTCCTTGATTTCGTAGATGGCTGGCTTCTCGGGGGCAGCGCACTTGATGTACGTGAAGCGGTCGTCGTGGAAGATCGCGGAAACCAGGAACGGCTCGCGTGTGGCCTTGCGGTCTAGCTCATAGTCGAACTGAAGCTTGGTCGGATATTGGGAGCGGAATTTCTCGACCCGCTCTTTGATGCTCGCCTGGGCAGCTTGAACCTGGGCATTCGCTTCGTCTCGAACGGTCTGGATTTCCCGCTGATAAGCTTCTGCTTCGCTGGCGGGCACATAGTTCCGGGCAAAAGCGTCGGTGCCGATCCCGGATTGCTCTTTCGGCTCGATGAAAATTTTCAGGTCCGGCTCAACGTTCGGCTCGTTGCTTATTTCCTCAAGCAGGAACGAATAGACATGGCCGCTGGCGGTGATGAGATTCAGATTGCTGCGAATGCCAGCCTGGGCCGGGTGGATGTAGCAGAGGTTGTGCGCGCCGTTGATGATCCAAAAATCTTTGTCGCCAGTCGTGAAGTCGAGAATTTCCTCGTTTTCGGGCAATACGATGAGTGTTGAGTAGCGCAGTTTGGCGTGAACTGTGACGATATCGTCCTGGCCATACTTCACCACGCGAGCAGTTTCGGTTGCTGCGTGCGTTAGGACTGGAACCGCTGCCAAGATGCCGATAAAGACTACCGAGATTAGGCCAGAGATGAATCTAACTTTCATTCCTTTCCTCCTTGGGAGAGTTGGTTTGGTTTTTCTTGTCGGTGGAAGAAGACTTAAGGGCGACGCGCTATGCGTTGGGTTTGTTGCAGCGATGGTGTTCCGCATGTCACACTTGCGGTATAGATAAGCGTGACCGTGCCCTCCAATGGGGCGCTCACAAAATGAGAGGGGCATGATGCGAATCGGGCCATTTGGGTGGTCGAACCGCTGCTGCGCCCCAGTCCTATTCTGCCTGTTTTGTTGCGCACTTTGTTCTGTGGCGAGTACCAGGAACGCAAAAGTTGAGTCACCGCGGCAACAGCAGCCCGTCGCGAGGATGCCGCAGATCGACTCCGCTGCTCGCACCGAGGTGGCGGAAAAATTCGCCCAAGCCTTGGCGGACGATTACGCCTATGCCGACAAGGGCTCAGCAATGGCTGCTGCAATCCGCGCTAAGCTGAGCGCTAACGATTACGACGCCATAACCTCACTCTCTGATTTTGCCCACGCTCTGGAACGAGATGCCCGCGCCGTTGTCGATGATCGTCACATCGAGGTGGATTTCAGTCCTGGGCCGAAGCAAATGCCCGTAACGGACAAGGGTTCATCTTCTTTCAATGGTGCGATTCCGGAAGTAAGAATTCTAGATGGAAATATTGGGTACATCGTTATAAATGCAATGCTAGCGGATCCGGCTTCCATCGCTGCGGCCTTCGCGTTTGTGCACAATACCGATGCGCTCATCCTGGATTTGCGCGGGGATTCCGGCGGGTTCGGCCCCGTTGCTTCCCTCTGCATGAGTTATTTGAGCGGAGGGCCATCCCGCCTTCTCGATACCGTTCACTGGCGAAACGGTGCGATCTATGAATCCAGAACCACCAATCTTGATGGTCGATCCTATGGCGATAAGAAACCCGTCTTTATACTCACGTCACATCAAACATTTTCCGCCGCCGAGGCGCTCGCCTATGACATCCAGTCGTTCAAGCGCGGCATCATTGTTGGCGAAACGACCGGAGGCGGCGCAAATCCTTCGACGCCCGGCGGAACGGTGCCATTGAGCCACGGATTTTTCGCTAGAATTCCGACCGGGTACCTTGTCAACGCCGCAACCGGAACCAACTGGCAAAGCGTCGGAGTGAAACCGGATTTCGAAGTACCAGCGGATCAGGCCTTAGCCAAGGCGTGGTCTCTAGCACTGTCTCGCCTCGCGTCGACCGCGACCAATCCCGAAGCTCGCGATTTGCTCAAAGCTCTGTCAGCGGCAAAGTTGGATGGCGATGCGAGCCTCTCCAACGCCCAGCTCGTCGGTCGTTACTTTTCAAAGTCCGGTGATGCGACCCTGGTCATCACCGAAAAGAACGATACGCTTTACGGCAAGGAGAACTACAACGACGGCGAAACGGCAAATATCGTGTTCCGGCCCGCTGGAGGAAATCGTTACACCCGCACCGGATTTCCGGACGGATTCTCGCTGACTTTTGCCGAAAGGAACGGAAAGACTAAGCTGATCCAAATGCAGCCACCACCGAGAGAATCCTCGATTTTAGAAAAGCAATAGCAGTGCTCAGGGTTGCCCTCCTGCTAGTACTTCCAATCCTTTTTCGAAGCCGTATGCCTCGAACGCGTCGCGGCGCTTGCGGTTGTCGAAAGGATCGTTCGTATAGAGCCAATAGCTCTTGGCGTCCACGTCGAGATTGGCGACCTTCGCCAGTTCCGGCGTCTTGATGAGAAGCTGCTGCTTGGGCCGGAGTGTGCAGATTAGTTCGATTTCGTTGTCGTTCAGATTGAATTGGCGACGATACAGATCCCGGTCCATGTCCGGGTTGGCCAAGAAGATTTTCGTCGGGCAGCTTTCGATGAGGATGTCGAGGATTTCCGATTTTCGCAGTTCGTCGAGCGATTGGGTCGAGAGAATCATCGCGGCATTTTGCTTGCGCCACGTTTTTAGCGCCTCGATGATGTAGCTCTTGATGATCGGGTTCTTCAGGAACAGCCAAGCCTCGTCAATGAAGAACGCCTTGAAGATGTGGCTGATATTCGGATCGCAAATGACCGCGTTCGCGCGATGCAGGATGTAGAAAAGCAACGGCTCAAGCACTTCCGGGTATTGGTTCATCCCCTGAAAGTCGAAGCATTGGAATCGGGAGAAGGTGATCGTGTCCTCAGAGTTGTCGAAGACGAAATCGAACTGTCCGCCTGTGGTCCACTTGGCAAGGCGGTCGGCGAGACGGCGGTCAAGTGTATTCGACAGGACAGTGAGCGTGCGAAGGGCTGGCTCGATTTCGTACAGGTTGTCGATCTGGTGATACAGGTCGCGGTCCTCAGATGGCGTCAGCTCAAGCGGCGAAGCTCCTTGAATTAGAACCTTAAGAAAGAGGGCGAGAAAGTCGAGATTCTCTTTGGTTGGTGCAACCGAGAACGGGTTGATCTTGAAGCCGGGCGAATTAAGGCCGACGCGGACATACGTGCCTCCAAACAGCCGCGTGAGGCTCTCGAAGCTGCCGCCCAAGTCGAAAATGAATGTATACGGGTCATACTTCTGCATGTTGGTGATGAGGAAGTTCAAGAGAAACGATTTGCCTGATCCTGTGCGGCCCAGAATCATCGTGTGGGCCACGTCGCGGTGATGGAGATTCAGAAAGTAGGGTGTTTTGTGGTTGGTTTCGAGGACCGCGAGATACTCCTGCTTCAGGTGCCGGTTCTCAGGCTCGCCACAGTGAAGGGTGAAGAGAAACGAATAGTCCGCGTAATTCGTGTTGAGCAAATACATGGAGCGGAGATTGAAAGCGGAGCCGCCGGGGACGGTCGCCAGAAATGCGTTAAGCAGGTTGTATTTCTCTTCGTAAAGCTGTGCGTCATGCAGGCTGAAGACCTTGTAGAATTCAGCGCAAGCGGTTTCAACCTTTGCCGGATCGAGGTCGTAGATGACAACGCTCAGCGAGAATTGCCCGAAATAGTTTCCCTCGATTTCAAGCTGCTTGATGCTCTCGCCTAATTCACGGACCTGGGCTTCCTTGGAGTCGTCCACAAGAACGTCAGTTGCGGGAGCGTCGGAAACGTTCAGGTGGCTCATGAGCGACCGCTTGGTGTTGTGGAAGTGGCGGCGCTTGGACTGGATCGCCTTACGGGTCTTGCCGGAATCTTCCTTCTTCCATTCAGTGACGATGTGGAAGTTTGCCTGAACTTCGAGAAGGCTTTTGAAAATTAGTGGGAAGCTCTGCGCGGATGGCTCTTTGAGGCTGAGAACCTTCACGTAATAATCGTCGAGCCGAAGATGCCCGCGATGGCATTCGAGGTGCGATTCGCAAAGACAGTAGTCGAGAAATGTATCGTGCTTGAGCCGGGCAAGTTCGAGCTTCAGGGGCGCGAAATTGAGAGTCCGCTTCAGCACTCGAAAAGCGTCCTGCTTGCCTAGCAGGTCAACGCGAACGAAGTCGCTGACCTGCAAAATGAAGCTCTTCACCTTCTGATTGAGCGTGGCGAGGGCCTTCGAGAGTTCCGTATCGAGCAGCGCGACCTGCTTGCGCGATGAAAGCGCGGCCCGAATTTCTGAGAACACCTGCCAGGGATTTTTGTGAAATTCCGCCAGTGACCTCAGGACCGCCTGTTTGTGGTGGAAGCCTTCGAAGAGGACCACATAAAAAACTTGAGTTGAATAGAGGGTGTCGGCTTTTTGTTCAAAATAGCGGATACGGTTCTCGATGGCCGTGTTGACGATGGGATTCGCATACTTCTTGTGCGGGATGGTTTCGTGATTCCGCTTGAAGACGTACTGGTAGATGCGAAAGTTACTGTCGAATAGGCGAAAGGCGGATTCGAGGCGCTTTGTTAGGGCGTCGAGCGAATTTCCATCCAGGCATTCGTAATCGACACCGTGAACCTGAAGGATCACGCCGAGATCGCCGGATTTCGTGAGAAAGGCGTGCGGGTCAATGAAACCGTAGAGATTCACCTGCTCGTTGAGCGCGCCGGTTTCGGTGTATGGCCTCAGAGCTTTTTTGAGATTAAGCATTCGAGGCTCTTCGGATCGTGATAGGACTGAGCTTGGCTGGGTCGTACTGCGATTTGAATTTCGCTGCTGACAACAGGAAGCGAAGAATCTGCGGATCAGTGTTGGTGGCGCAGCGAGCGGCGAAGTAGAGAAGCAGGAAGATCAAAAAGCCGCCCAGCAAGCTCGAAAGCATGTTGAACGTCGCTGCGCCCATGCACATGGCGAAGAAGAAGAGCTTTCGCTCCACTCCAAGAACTGTGAGTGGTCGATGAAGCGCGCGATAGACGGTGTTGATCCTGCGTTTGGGTATCATGATGAGAGATGAACCGGGAATCAGGGAAACAGCCAAGCCATGAAATTGACCGCGGCGATGGCCATGCCGACGCCGAAGAGGACGCCGGCAAGGATTCGCTTCGATCCACCTTCGCCAAAAGCGAAAGTCAAACCTGCGACCACAATGGACACGAGCGAGAGGCCGCGGGCGATGGTGGTCGTGAACGCCTGCATCAAAACGCTGACGGCGTTCTCCCACGGCGAGCCACCGGCGGCCTGGGCAAATGCCGCCGATGCGAAGATCAGCGAGAACGAAACGATGGGGAATGCGCGACGGAGCCAGCCCTTGATGGCGGGCCATCGGAAAACAAATCTGTTTCGTAGGATTTTCTTCATTGCCGGCGAATTCCTTTCGGATGATGCGAGACGGGCCTGCATCGGGATTCGAAGGCAATCTCTCGCCGGCTTAGCCGGGCGAAATGGGAGAGTGACGAGGCGGAGGATGAATTTGCGGCGAGCCGCCGCGAAGCCGCTCCAGGTATCCCGAATTGGCCCAATCGCCTTCAGTGGAGTCGCGAGAATCAGCAAGTTCCAATGAGTTTTGTAGAGAACTGCTGCGTTTTCGTTTTGCTCCGCGAGGGCGAGGATTCCAGCGAGAGTTGCCTTCTACTATTACCTATAGCCAAAAAATCGGTGGAAGTGCTCAAAGAAAAAGTGCTCATACTTTTTGAAAGATTTTTTCTCTTTTCTGCCTGCTCTGATTTCGGAGGGATTGAAGGATTGCCGTTTGGAGAAGGAAACTCCCATGCTGCATCTTGCAGTTTCTTCATGATTCTTTGTATCCGTAGGTGTACGGCTTTCGGCGATAGCACGGTATGGCGGTCCAAGACTTCTTTCGCGATGAATCCATCCAATTTCACTTTGACGAGCAGGTCGCGCTCGAACTTCGAGAGAATTCCGATGCGCACGCAATGATCGAGAAAATCCCGCAAAAGCGAGAGCGGTTCAAAGCGAGCCTCCTCACGCGGTTCGGCTTGTCTTGCCCGTTCTTCGGCAAAACGCTCCCGATCCATAAGCATCGATTGTTCGCGCCTGGCCCAACGAAACGTGTTTCGCCGCAGGCTGCGCGCGAGTGCGAACGATAGCTGGCCGTTCAAAAGACCAATCGGGGCAGAGGCGGCGAGTTCGAGAAAAAATAGAAGTATCTGCTGCGCGATGTCAGCGCCAGGAATTTCCTGAAACCACGCGCAGGTCTCCCGGTACGTGCGATGGATGGCAGGCATGAAGGCGAGAACCAAAACAGACTGGCTCATCTCGGGATCACGGATCGCTGGCCCTGCTTGGATGAGAGCGCCCAGAACTTCGCTGACTGAGGGCGGGCGATAGTCACCGTCTTTTTGGTCGTGCAGATGATGGATGAGCGCAGATGCGCTCGTGAATCTCGTGAGGACTGACGAATTGGCGGCCAGCTTCAAGAATCGTTCGATGCCGGGAGGTTCGCAGACGAATACGAAGAGAAGCCGTTCGATACTGCAAATAGCGCAATTGCACTTGAGATTTTCCTTCATGATAAGACTCCAGACTGCCTTCATATAGATAAGGAACATCCAGCGAGGAAAAACGGAGAAAAAACTTTTCGAGACAGTCGGCCTCGTGAGCGCTGCGTTCCGTGCTATTGACACGCGGAGTAATTGAATGGCGAATTCTCCGCAGCGCCCAAGGTGCCCAGGTCCCAATGGAAGAACCGGAACCGTATGGCGATTGGGTGCTGTTTCCGACCCGCGAAGGAGAATGAGCGGTCCAGCGCGCCGGATGAGGAGTTGCTATCGGCGGCTTACGCAGCGTGGCCTCCGGCCCTCGCTCAGGCGAAGAGAGAGTAGGATTCCTCTCACATAGATAAGGAACACCGCCAATGAAAAACCGGAGAAAAAATCTTTGGGAAGACAAAGGTACGGCCCGTGGTCAACCTCGCACTGCTTGCCTCTGGTGGAAAGAGGTTGACCCGAGCTGTTCTTTTGGGTTGACGCTTTACCCGTGAAGGGGCTAATGTTCAGGTGAAATGTCTACCCAACAAGAAAGAGAACGACTCGAACTGCTACAGGGAACACTCGATTTGCTGATCCTGCGCACGCTCATTTTCGGACCTCAGCATGGACAAGGGATTGCTCGCGCTATCCAGCAAACGTCGGAGCAGGAACTGCTGGTCGAGCATGGCGCTCTCTATCCCGCGCTGCAACGCCTGGAACAGCGTGGCTGGATCTCCGCGAAATGGGGAACCTCTTCAAATAATCGAAAGGCGCGGTTTTATTCCCTGACCACGCGCGGACGCAAGGAACTGGCGAAAGCAACGAGCAAGTGGAACCGTCTGGCCAAAGCCATCGGGCGGATTCTGGGAACTGAGGCCGCAGAGGGCTAACGATGTTCGGGCGCAAACGCAAACTCGACGATTTCGGCGCTGAAATTCAAGCGCATCTGAAGCTGGAGACGGAGCGCCTCGAAGAACAGGGGCTCAGTTACGAGGAGGCGCGAGCGGCGGCGTATCGCGCGTTCGGCAACGTCACGAAGGCGCAGGAGCGATTTTACGAGTCTGGCCGGTGGCTATGGTGGGATCGGTTCTGGCTGGACCTTCGCTATGCCTTGCGCATGTTGCGCAAATCGCCCGGCTTCACCGCTGTCGTCATCCTCACTCTCGCCCTCGGCATTGGCGCAAATACGGCGATTTTCAGTGTCCTGGATCAAGACCTGCTCCATCCACTTCCTTACCCTCACGCTGACCGGCTGGTGTTCTTTGGCATGCTCCTTCCCTCATTCGATTCCCGCCCGTTTCTGTTCACTTCTTCATATCTACAACTCGCCACTGAGAACACTCCTTTCGACTCGATGGCCTCGTGGGGACCGGGCGTCGCCGCATGTGATCTCACCGAAGCGCAACCCTTGCGGCTGGCGTGCGCTCGTGCGCAATCCACGTTTCTGCCTACTTTCGGTGTCAACCCAATCTTGGGGCGTAATTTCACCACCGAGGAAGACGGCCCCGATGCGCCGCCGGTCTGCCTGATTTCATATGCGTTGTGGCAAAGCCGATTCGGCGGCAGCACAGCAGCGATCAACCGCTCGCTCTCGATTGATGGGCAGCCGACTAGAATTATCGGCGTGCTACCGCCGAATTTCGAATGGCCGACGCTTGAGCGCGTTGACCTCATTTTGCCCGAGGCGATTTCGGCTGCGGAGCGGACGGATCCCGTGGCGGGGGCGGTGCGCGCTTATGCACGTTTGAAACCGGGCGTGACCATGGAACAGGCTCGTGCAGAACTCCAGCCGGCGCTTGAGAGCTGGAGGCGAGCTTCGCCGCCAATGTTCCGCAAGGAAATGCGGCTGGAGCTAATCTCAGTCCGCGAAGATCAGGTTGGCTCAATTCGCCCCGCGTTGCTCGTCCTTTTCGGAGCCTCGCTGGCTTTGCTCCTTCTGGCGGCGGCAAACGTCGCCAATTTGTTTTTGGCGCGCGGTGCAGCGCGAGAGCACGAGCTTGGAGTGCGCGCCGCTCTCGGCGCTAGCCGCAGCAATTTGATTTTGCTGCAGCTTTCTGAAAGCACACTGCTCGGCTTTTTCGCGGGAGCTGTCGGCGCCGGACTGGCTTATGCGCTGCTGCGATTTTTTGTTGCAGTAGCACCTGTCGGTATTCCGCGCGTCGCACAGGCAGGACTCGGTGCGCCAGTCTTGCTCTTTATTGTCGCAGCGTCACTCTTATCAGGCCTGATCTGCGGTTTGCCGCCGGCGCTGGCCGCGCGTCGGCTGCGGACGCTCCTCGCGGGGCCTCCACTGGGAAGGCCGCGAGCACGGCTGGGTGCGGCGCTGGTCGCCGCGCAGGTCGCTGTTTCATTCGTTCTGGTCGCCGGAGCAGGCCTGTTTCTCGACACATTGCGCAACATCGAGAACGTGCCCCTAGGAATGGAAACGAATCAAATTGTGACCGCGGAAATCAACTTGGGCAGCGCTTATCAATCTGGGGCGGCGGCCGAGTTTTTCGAGCACCTCGAAGCGGGTCTGCGCAATCTGCCGGGCATTACAGGCGTCGCTGTGAGCGATTCACTGCCGCCTACCGGCGGAGGACATGCGCGGAGTTTTTTCGACCTCCGGGTAGAGGGCCGTCCCTCGTTTCCAAAAGGAACGGGAGGCTTGGTCGGCTGGGGCGTTGTCACGCCCGGCTATTTTAAGATTCTGAATGTTCCCATTTTTGAAGGCCGCGGATTTCTGCCGGGCGATCAAAACCCAAACAGTAACGTCGTAATTGTAAGCAGGAAACTCGCAGCGCGGCTCTTCCCCCAAGAGGGCGCCGTTGGCCAGCATGTTCAGCTCTCCGCGCCGTCGGGGCCATGGTACACGGTTGTGGGTGTTGCGGGTGACGTGAAGTACCTCAACACATCCGGTCGTGTTGGACACGTTGATCCGGCATATTACGTTCCGTGGAAGCGTTCGCTCGGGGCCCGCGCGGCACGCGAGGGCCGCCACGCATGTACGCCGTGCATGTTCGGCAGCTAGCGGGTGCAAGTCCCGTCCCAACCTGATGGAGGTGAAGGGTAGCGAAGCGCAAGGGCGTCACCGTGAGGTGGGGTCTGAAGGAAGCGTGGAACAAAGATACGGGCTGATGA
>DATLST010000362.1:0-16719 GCA_035534055.1 Candidatus Acidiferrales bacterium
GTGCGTCCGCACTCGGCGCTAGGCTATAGGCCGCCTGCATGGCGGCACACCCTCCGCTTTCGACGCCCAACTCGATTTCGCAGCCGAGCGCTGTGATGTAAACTCTCTCACTCGAACTGGTACAAAAACTCGGTCTGGTCAAGACGCGAAAGGATAACATTGCCTATCATGCTACAGCAGCCAGCAAAACCGCTACGATCATTCGTACGATGGTCAATGCGTGCAATCCATAGATTGCATTTGTGTTGATTGATAGCAATATATAACTTGCAGTCAATTAAATTAGGTGCAACGTATATATTGCATTATAGAAAGCCAAATGGTAACACTCTGAGTGTCTGCGGGAGGCGCTAGACTTGGATAAGTCCAGCGCTAGCCGCCCTGTGTGCGTGCAGGCCCCGGGCCTCCGACGTAGTGTGGCGCGGGGCAGAGAACTCTCACAAACCTCTCACAAAAAATCCCAACATCGGCAACACAAAACCTGCTCGCCGATGTTAATTATCAACGGATTTTCAGTAACTTGCCCGACGTCAACGCGGCCGTCAAAATCCGTCTTAAGGTGAGCTGATGCGGACAGGCCATCAGCCAACTACAGCAGGCTAATGTAAAGCCCCCAATTGATAATTCAGTGCGGAGATTTGAGTTTCGTAGTCGTACTTGGCGCTGGCTTGTTCGATTTGAGCCTGCGTCTGGTTCAGTTGCGCCTGACTCAGCTCGATGATGGAGCTGAGCCCCAGTTTATAGCGCGATTGCGCGAGGTCAAGAGACTGATTGGCCTGGTTCAAGAATTGGTCCGTTACGGAAAGTCGCTGAAAAGCTGAATTCGCGTTGAGCCAAGCCGTGCGCACATCTCGGACGATGCGGTCCTGCAAATCCCGAAGGTACTGGTTTTGCGCCTGCGCCTGTTGCGTAGCTTCGGTGCGGAGTGCTCCAAACAAGTGGCCGTTGAAAATAGGAATATTGACGTTGAACCCCGCGGCTGCGTAGCGCGGAGCCAAAGTGCTTTGCGTAGATGGACTAAGTCCCCCCTCTCCCACCACCGGGGTAAGCCCCGCCGCGCCCACGGCCGAAATCGTTGGAAACCAGAGATCCCGCTCGGCAGTGGCATAATTTTGAGCCGACCGCACATCGAAACGTTGACCGATTAATTCCGGCCGGTCCCGCAAGGCTTGCTGGATAAGAACCGTGACGTCCGCGGGCGGAGTGGGCGGCAGAGGTTCCTCGGCCAGATGGAAAGTTCGCTCGTCAGCATAACCGAGGGCCGCGGAGAGTTGTGCAAACGACGCTTGCAGATCGTTCTGCGCCTGAATCAGCAGCAATTGTCCTTGGGCCAAATCAACATTCGCAAAGCTGACGTCCAGGCCCGATCTGATTTTGTTTTTTTCCAGTTCCGTGACTTGGTCGGAGACGAGTTGGCGGGCCTTAACGGTTTGCTCGGCCACTGTGAGTACGGCCTGTGCCCTCAAAACAGCGAAGTAACCTCGATCTACCTGCAGCAATACGTCTTCTCGGGTGGTTACGATATTTTCCTGCTGGGCCTTCGCGTGCTGGTTCGAACTCTTGACCAGTTCGTGTGTGCGGCCAAAGTCCGTAACGAGCTGTTCCACGGTCAATCCGTTGGAGTATTTGTCGAAGACACGCGGGGAATTCAAGTTTCCCGCGGCGAGGCGGGAGTTGTTCTCCGCGTCCGCTCCGGTCAGACTGCCGTAGGCGACTGGATAGTAGGCGGAACGGGCTTGCGTCACCTGTGCCTGTGCCGCAGCCGCCAAGTTCACGGCTGCTTGAATTCGGGGATGATTTTGAATCGCGATTTGCTCCGCATCGTGGAGATTCAGAGTCTGAGAGGTTTGAGCCGACGCAGGTCCCGAGAGAAATGCGCCAACGGCAAGCAGTGCAAATAGGGCAGACTGTGTTTTCACTGTGCTTCCTCCGCAACGGCAGTTCTTCCAGCTTCGGAGCGGCGCTGATACGCCAAAAGGTATGCGGCCGGAACCACGAAAATGGTCAGTATCACGGAAGCGATCAGGCCTCCAATGATCACGCGCGCCAGGGGTGCATAAGCCTCGCTGCCCTCTTCGAGTTTTAGTGCCATGGGAACTAGCCCGACGATGGTCGCCAGCGAAGTCATCAGAATCGGCCGTAAGCGAATTCGGCAAGAATGGGTGACTGCATCCCTTACGCTTCGTCCCTCGTCCCGAAGCCGGTTCGCAAAATCGACGATCAGGATGCTGTTGGAGACCACCATTCCCGTCAGCATCACGATCCCCATCAGCGATTGAATGTTCAGGGTCGTGTCCGTAAAGGCCAAAGTTAGCATCACGCCCACCAGCCCCGTAGGCACAGCGAGCACGATCAGGAAGGGATCGATGAAAGAGGAAAATTGCGCTACGAGCACGAGGTAAACCAAAAGGACCGACATCAAAAGGCCAAAGCCAAAGCTCCGGAAGGAAGCCTGCATGGTCGTCACCAAGCCTCGAATATTGATGCGAATGTTAGGCGGAAGCTGAGTCGCAGCGACGATTTTGGAAATGGCTTTCGTCGGCTTCCCGAGATCTTCCCCGGAGGGAGCCACATAGACGTCAATCGTTCTTTGCAACTGGTAGTGATCCACTTCCGTTGGAGTAAGGATGGGAGTCACATCGGCTACTTGGTTGAGGTACGTCGGAAGCTTCAAATCCGGAGCGTGCAACGGCATCGCCTTCAAATCTTCGATGGACTTCACCTGGTTTTCTGGATACTGCACTGTAACAAAATAATTGTTACCGCTCTTGGGATCGACCCAGTAACTGGGAGCGATCATGGCGTCGGATGTCAACGCAGTAATTACGTTGTCAACGACCTCTTTGGGACTCAGACCGAGTTCGCTGGCGCGCGCCCGATTTACGTTCAATTCCAGCGAGGGGTAATCCATATCTTGCGGAATGTAGACGTCCGACACACCAGGGACAGCTTTGAATTGGCGCGCCAGGTCCAAAGCGATTCTGTCGGCCGCGTTCAAGTCCATGCCGCTTACTTGAACATCAATAGGCGCTGGCATCCCTTGGTTCAACACGGAATCAACCAGGCCGCCGGATTGGAAATACGTGCGCAACTCGGGGATTTTAGCCGCAATCTGACTTCGAACTCGGTCCATATAAGTGAAGCTGCTGATCTTGTGGCCTTCGTTCAAACCTACCTGGACGAAGGCCGTGTGCATGCCCGAGTTCGGCGTGGTCAACGCCGAAAGGTCCGGAGTCAGTCCGATATTGGAGACGACCGAATTCAAATCCGACGGTCGAACAACTTGGCGAATGATCGCCTCAACCTGCTTGATATAGTCCTCGGTTACTTCAATCCGCGTGCCGGTGGGGGCTTTGACATTAATCACGAATTGCCCGGCGTCGGTGCGGGGAAAAAACGAAAGGCCTACCAGCGGATAGACGGCGAAGCTCAATATAAAAACTCCCATAAACCCTAGGACGACTTCCTTGGGATGATCGAGAGCCTTTTGCACCCATCGGTCATAGAAGCCGAGCATGCGCTCGAATTGTTCGTTGAATCGAGCATGGAACTTGGCTCCCCACGAACCGCTCGATCCATTTGCCGCCTCGCCGTGATGGACGATTCCGCGCAAGGCATATGCGCAATAGAGAGGCACCACTGAAACCGCGACGAAGTAAGAAGCGAATAATGAGAAGACGACGGCGAGAGCAAGAGCCGTAAAGAGGTACTTGCTTACACCAAAAAGGAGGGTCACAGGGAAAAACACGACCACCGTGACCAAGGTGATTGCGAGCACGGCTAGGGACACCTCATTGGCGCCCTGTTCGGAGGCGATGGCGGGGGCCTCGCCCAGTTCGATATGACGGAAAATATTTTCCAGCACGATCACGGAATTGTCGATCAGCCGCGAGAAGACCAGAGCCAAGCCGCTAAGCACCATGCTATTGATCGTTTCATTTGCCGAATGGAGCAAGAAAAAAGCTGCCATAACGGATATAGGGATTGAAAGAAACACGGCTGCTGTAGCCCGAGGGCTCCCGAGAAAAATCAAAATCATCAGGCCCGTAAGAAGCAGCCCTATTCCTCCTTCGCGCAGGACCGTTGAGATCGCTTGTTTGACGAACAACGACTGGTCGAAGACGACATGCGTTTTCAGTTGAGAAGGGATATCGCGCAAATTCTTGATCGCACTTTCGATTCCGTTGACTACCGCGATCGTGTTCGTATCGCCGCCTTGTTTCAGGATGGGATCGTAAACGGATCGCTGACCGTTTACGCGCACGATGTTGTATTGCAGGGCGGCGCCATCCACGGCTTTGCCAACGTCGGAAATAAAGACCGATTTATCTCCCTCCGTCTTCAGGGGAATGCTATTGAGCGCCTTCGCGTCAGGCACTTGTGCATTCGTATATAGATTGTAGTCGATGGGGCCGATACGCACGTCTCCGGCCGGCAGGATCAGATTGGACTCATCGGCAGCACGGACCACGTCCATGGGACTGAGTTGATGGGCCTGGAGCTTGAGTGGATCGACGTACACCATGATTTGACGATATTTCCCGCCGTAGGGCGGAGGTACGGTGGCGCCGGGCACCCCGGCAATCTGGTTCCGGATCGCGAATTGAAGATAATCGTGCAACTGTGTTTCATTCAAACCCTGGCCTTCCACGGTGAGCAAGCAGACGGGCAGATTCGAAGCGTCCATGCTCATTACAACGGGAGGAAGGGTGCCCTGTGGTAATCGCCTCAGGTCCGCCATCGCCAAGTTGGAAATCTGCGTGACGTCCGCATTCGCCGATGTCCCCGGCTGAAAGAAAATCTTGATAAGGCTTACGCCAGCCATCGAGCGCGATTCCATGTGATCGATGCCGCTGCCCAGCGTGAAAAATCGCTCAAACGTATCCGTAATGTCCGCTTCGATTTGTTGCGGCGGCATGCCGCTATAAAACGTGGCGACCATCACTACGGGGATGTTGATCGGCGGGAACATGTCCACCGGCATTTGCACCAGGCTGGTTAGGCCCAGCACGCAAACGAAAAGACAGATGACCACGATAAAGTAAGGATGTTTCAGAGAGAAAGACGGCATGAAGACTCCTATTCCATTCCTGCCGGGGTCACGATTTGAGGCGTAATCAATTCCCCGGGTCTGTACTGAGATTGCTCCCCGAATAAGACCATCTCGTTTTCCTTCAGTCCGGATACGATCTCGGCGTACGTTGCCGATTGAAGACCCAGATTTACATCGCGCCTCTCGATCTTGTTGTCGCCGTTCACGACGAGAACGATGCCCTGGTCTTCGCCCGAAGCCTCCACTGCCTGAATCGGAACTGTGAGAACGTTTTGAGCCGTTTGCAGTGGGATTTCAACGGTTGTATACATTCCCGGCACTAACTTGTACTTTGGATTTGGAACATCAATTTCCGTGTACATCGTGCGGGTTTGGGGATCGATATTGTCGGAGACGCGGACAATCTTGCCGGTGAAGCTCTCATTCGTGGTCGAGACGCGTATTCGGACGGACTGGCCCAGATGGATGTCGGCAACCGCCCGTTCCGGTACCGGGATCACCAGTCGCAAGGGGTCGAGTTGCGATAGGTGACACAGCGCCTGGTCGCCCTTATTGGAAGACGTTCCCGCCGGAAGTAATGCGCCAGTGTATGCGTCGATTTCGGTTACAACTCCTTCGAACGGAGCCGTGATGCGCGAATACGCGTACATGACCGTGTCCTTTTCGAGTTGAGCCTTGGACCCGGCAAGCCCCTGCTCGGATGCTGCGAGCGCGTCCTTGGCGCTGGAAACGCCCGCGCTCGCTTCCATATCCTTCCCTTTTGAAACGTCAATCTCTTCCTGAGCCACCAGTTCGGGGCGCGTCTTTTGCACTTGTGCGAGTCGCGTATAGGTCAAGTGTGTAACCGTGTAGGCGGACTGTGCCCGGCTCATCTCCTCTTGTGCGCGCGAGACGTCCTGCTCGCTGCGCCTTACGTTGGCTTCGTCCAGTTGAAGTTGCTGCTGAAGCTCGGGGATTTCAAGCACCGCCAGTATCTGCCCTTGTTTCACATGGGTGCCCCAATCCACATCGAGCTTCTGGATGTAGCCCGATACCTTTGCAAACACCTTGACTTCCTGGTACGGCTGGAACTCCGACGCGATTTCCAGGGTGTTGGAAAGGTCTCTGCGTGTCACTTTGACTACTGGCACGCGCGGCGCGTCTGCCTGGACGTTCGTTTTCGTGGAGGGGCCGCAGCCAGGGAGAAGAGCCGCGAGGAACAAGGCGGCGCACAATGCACGATGATGCATCGCATTGTTTACGGATTGCGTCATAGTCATAGTTTTACTCGACCTGAATTGGATATGTCGTCTTGCATCGTCATGGATGATTTTCATGATTTCGCGTCCGCTTCTTTCACTGCCTTGCGAATCTCTTCGATGGAGCGCTCCGCGGAGCAGCACGCGCCGATCACGCTCTGCCGCTTTCGTATGATTTCGTGCGCCACGGCGGGAACCTTAGTGGCAATGCCCAGAGGAACGGTTTGAACTCCATGGCGGTCACCGTGTATCAGATCACCGGGATAGATTTGCAGACCACCGACTTTGACCGGACCGCCGAAGTCGAGGATATGGGCATAAGCATGAGAGACCGCGACATTGCCAGCGAACATCTGGAATCCCCTGGATTCCACATCCCCGAGATCGCGAACGGCGCCGTTGGTTACCAATCCAACGCCCCCCAGGGCGAGAAGGATGTTTGCGTTCACTTCGCCGATGAAGGCGCCCACACCAGAAGGCTCGTCGAGGTCTTCGATCACGACAACGCGGGGTGATGGAATGGCGAGAATATGGTCCCACCAATCCGTGCGATCGTACGAGTATCCGCGATTCTCCATGGGCGGGTTGGCGGTGCGAATGCGCGCTGTCGCAGCGTAGCCCGCCACTGGCGGAAAGTCTTGAAAAATACAACGAATGCTGGAATCCACGAACCCCGTATTTGGCAAGCGCACGCGAAAAGTCTCAATTGCGCTGGCTACCACGCACGTGCTGAGCCGCCGAAACTGCTCCAGAGAAGCGGGCGCCAGTCGATCCTGTCTCATATATGCTCCGGTTCTTCGTTTTTTGATCTCGGATAGCCCAGTCCGCATGAACACAGGCTGAAGGAAACTATCCCACCAGATTGTTTGTCAGTGAATACAGTGGTGCTAGGCGAGGAATAGCGGTGGAGAGCGGTGCTGCATGGCGACCCGGACGCCAATCCGTTCGATCGGCGGGGCCTGGGGGATCTCCACGCGGTTGACTCGCATCGCCGGCTGCGGTGGAAAACTCGCGACGACCGGTTGCAACGGTTCGCCGGCAGACAGCACCGGAGAAAGAGCGACATTCATTTTCGTCGATATCGAGACGTACCGGGCGGGATTGGTCTTGGGGAAATACTGACCATCCTTTGCGAGCGTGGCGAGTCCTGCGACGGAAAAGAGCAGGATCAGGATCGTCGCTCGCGCGAGAAGGCCCACCCGGAGCCTCTTTTCGGCCCGCTGATCCGTCTCTGAGTCTTCCATTTTCATGCGCACACGTCTTGCATTGAAGGCCAGTTGTTTCCCCAAACCTAATCGCAGAAAATCGGCAATGTATGCTGGTACAAAACGAACAGCGATATCATACGGAATCTAGGATTCAAATAGCAAGGAGAGGGATGCCCATCGGGCAATATCTGTCCGATGATTTCGTCCTTTGCGGCGTGATTGCCGAAGAGTAGCGGCGTCTCAGATTCAGGGTGCGGTGACGCCAAGGGCCTGAAGGTAGAAGCGATTCACGTATTCTTTTACCATGCGCCGGGTGCTGAATTGCGGCGCCACGCTTTCAATCGCCGCCTTCATCACTTGAACATAGCCATGGGGTATTTCATCGTCGCCTCGCCGGTAGTAAAGCGGGACGATTTTCTCCTCGAGCAGCCGATAAATGGATTCGGCATCCAATGCGAATCGGTCTCCTTGAACTGGATCGCCTCCGAAAGCCCAACCGTTCCGACCATTGTAGCCTTCCATCCACCAGCCATCGAGGATCGACAGGTTGGGAACTCCGTTCATGCTGGCCTTCATGCCGCTGGTTCCGCTCGCCTCCAGAGGCTGCACGGGATTGTTGAGCCACAGATCGACGCCTCGGACCATCCGCTGGGCCAGATGTTGATCGTAGTCTTCCACAAATGCGATGCGAGCGCCGAACTCGGGATCCTGGGCCAGATGAAAAATCCTTTGGATGATTCGCGCTCCTTCGACATCCGAAGGATGAGCCTTTCCCGCAAAAATGATTTGAACCGGCTCCAGAGGATTCGTCAGGAGTTTTTTGAGCCGCTCAAGATCGCGGAGGATGAGGTCAGGCCGCTTGTAGGCGGTAAATCGGCGGGCAAAACCGATCGTGAAAACCTCGGGTTCAAGGAGCGCCCCAAAAGCAATCACACTCTCCGCGCGCACGCGCTTGCTCTGCCATCGCTGGCGAACTCGCTCGTTGATCTCATCGATCAACAGCGCCTTTAAACGTCGGCGAAGGCGCCACAAATCCGCATCCGGAATTCTGTGGACCATTTCCCAGATGCCAGGTTGATCCTGGTCGCGAACCCAATCGGGACCGATGTATTTGTCCAGCAACGGCTGCAGCCAGATGGGGTCCATCCAGGTCAAGAGGTGGACGCCGTTAGTGATCGCTGTGATCGGAACCTCTTCCCCGTTCTTGTCTGGCCAGATGCTCGACCACATCTGCCTGGCCACTTCGCCATGCTTCTTGCTTACGGCATTACAAAACTTGGTCATGCGAAGAGCGAATGCCGTCATATTAAAGCCCGCATTTGGATCGGGGGGATAGACACCCAGTTGCAGCAAAGCATCGCGATCGGTGCCGAATTCGCCATAGGCATGGCCGAAATATTTCTCAAATATGGGGAGCGGAAAAATATCGGTTCCGGCTGTGAGAGGAGTATGCGTTGTGAAAATAGAACTCTCCCGAACTTCCGCAACAGCGTCCTGGAATTTCTTTCCACTTTCAACCAGCATGCGCACCCGTTGCAAGAGCGACAAAGCCGGATGTCCCTCATTGATATGAACCGCCCCGGGCTGGATACCCAGCACTTCGAGAACGCGCATTCCCCCGATGCCTAAAACGATCTCTTGCCGGAGCCGTTGTTCGGAATCGTTGGTATATAAACGATGACCGATCGCGCGGTCAGCGGCTTGGTTGGATTCATGGTCCGTATCCAGCAGAAAGACCGGAATACGGCCGATATCCGCTCGCCATACAAGGACGTGAATCGGCGGGTTAAACAACGGCACCTGTACGGTCAAGGGATTATTGTTGCGGTCCAAAACCGGTCTGATGGGGTCGTACGTCCAATCCAGTGGGATTTCCTGGTCTTCTTGCCATCCATCGTCGCGGAGTTTCTGGGAAACATATCCACGGGAATAGATCAGTCCCACCGCCACTACGGGAACCGCAAGGTCACTGCACTCTTTAATGTAGTCTCCCGCCAGCACTCCCAAGCCGCCGGCATATAAGGGCAGGGAATTGTGGAAAGCATACTCGGCGGAAAAATAGGCAATCGGAGCCTGCAGCTTGCCGTATTCGGAGCTAAACCAACCCGTTTGAGAATTCACATCGGCGTCAAAGTGAGCGATCGCCGCGTCGTAGCGGTCCAGGAATTCCGGATTTCGCGCCGCCTTCTCGATCGTCTCCTGTGAGACGATTGAAAGCATGCGCAAAGGGTTGTGCGAGCTATTCAGCCACTCTTGCAGGTCGAGAGAACGAAAGAGTTCTCTTGCAGATCGATTCCAGCTCCACCACAGGTTGTAACTCAGTCGCTCTAGCCCGACGATTCGTGCCGGCAGATTGGGAAATCGCGAACGAAGGCTCTCTCTATGGTCCATACGACTCTCTTTTGTATTGTGGTACGGCGCATGATTGTTTCAAGAATATGATTGTTTCAAGAACTACCGGATCGCGTCGAGTCCTTTTTACGCGTAAGGTGACAAATTCAAACGGGGTTGAGCCCACGCATACATGGGAACCCGGCCGGCCGGGCAGTTTTAGTCTGCCGTGCTCCGCGCGAATTGGTGGTAAAAAGAGAGGGTGCTCCTGCGCGGCTGCTTCCGGATCCTCTTTCTGTACGATGTAGCCGAAGCGTTTAGCATGGATAAGTTGCGCGAACTCCTCGGTTCGCGCGGCGGAGCGGTTCCGCGTGTTTTTCCCCGCCGCACGCCCGAGTACGTCAGCTTCGAGCAAGCCCCCATCGTCGAGCCGGTCCAGCCACTGACCTTGAGCACGGGAGAGTGCGTGCTTTGCTCGATCAAATACCATGCATTTGCGGTTGTAGTCGTTGAGCTGGAAGTTTCATTCGAATGCGATTGGAATTCGGTTTTGTCCCAGGCATCGCGTTGGACGGACGCCGTCGACGTTGAACCCTACGCGCGCGAAGTTCTCAACCAGCATTTGGAACAGGTGGCACCGGCGGTGATCCGGCCGGTGAAGAACTGGCTTCAGGAAAATTATCTGATTATCAACGTAGAGGAGATTCGCCATCCCGATGGCGCTCGTCCCTCCGCGGCGGACCTGCTGTCGACGCATGTGAGGGACATTGCGCAGCTCCTTCGCGGCGAAACGGCTCCCTTGGCGCCCAGTTTCTCGGAGGAAGTGCTGGCAGCCAGCCTTTCGTACTACGCGTCGGATCTTGTGGTCATCGGATCCTCCGTCGCGCTGGTTTACGATCGCGGAGAGGATGCGCGTGCAACCGGCCAGGTGCTGGAATACGCAAAGATGCAGCTTCTGGAATTTCGTTATTACGATGGCTTGATGACGCAGTTGCTCTCCGACGTGTACACCGTCCTGGAGCGAAAAAGGAATGTGGTGCTCGCGCGCTGGAGCGTACCGCGCGATGCACAACGCTTCAACACGATTCGCCTCGATGTGATGGATTTAACCGAGCGAATCGATAATGCCATCAAATTTGTGAGCGATGTTTACTATGCGCGTCTTTACCGGCTGGCCGCCACTCGCATGGGTGTGCCCGATTATCGCGGTCTAGTGGACGAGAAACTTCGAGCGGTCGGCGAGTTGTACGACGTCATGGTCGACCGATTCAACGAAGCCCGCTCTTTTGTGCTGGAGTTCGCTATCACCATCCTGGCATTACTCGATGTGATTTTATTATTGAGAGGGAAGTAGCGATTGTCCGGGACTGAGCTCTAAAGGTTGTTCAGCCGTTGTGCTGCTTCCTTCAGTGGCTGCCTGCTCCGGGAATACGCCTTCTATGGGGCGGAGCGCTTAGGATTGGGACGTGCTCGAAGATGTGGCGCGCGCGCGAGAGTGGCGGAATGCTTACTTTGAAATGTCCCTGGCGACGGTGCCGATGGGAATCTTCTTGTCCTGTTCGGATTGGCGCACCAGATGGGCGACGGTGTGGAATGCGTCGCTATCCTTCTTCAAGCTGTCGTAGTCGTCTGGAAATAGGTCGTTCTCAATTTGGCCATTAGATTGGAGCGTAGCGCGGCGAATTGTTTATTCTTGTCTGCCTGGTAGGAATCGTATGTGGGGGAGTACTCGGGTTGGTCCGGATTCTTGAGCACATATGCTTTATACGCACGGGGGGCTTCCCGCAAGTCGTAGCCAGCCGCCAGCATCCATTCCAATCCGACCCGATTCGCTTGATCTGCCAGTGAATCTACATACCTATTAAACATCTCGCCGGTTGCTATTGAGGCGATGGCAAAGGGAGCATCTAGAGCGCCTATTCCGGGCACCCAGCCAATGGTGGCACCGGCGGAGGTCAGAATCCTGGCGTCCTTCTGATACTGAGAAATACGCCAAATATCCCTCTCCACCACCTGAGCGATTGCGTTTGATTGAAAGAAGGCAAGCTGAGCCTCATTTTCCAACGTGTCGAATAACTCTGACTTCACTATGATTATGCCGTTCGGATAGGCGAGGACTTCCAGGGACTTATCTTCGACCAGATAGAACCGGAAAGAAATCTTCAGCGGATCCTTCGGCTGCCGGTCTCTCTCATGAGCCGGAACCAAGCTTTCCCCAAGCTTTTGAATATAGTCTTGTGCCTCCTTGATGGGCACGATCTTGTATCGGCTCCGGAGGATATGAAGTTCAGCCGGCTTTGAACTTAGAGTATCCGCATCCTTGAATTTGGGTATAAGGCGCTCCCAGAGTTTGGCCTCTCCGGGTTCCATCTCCGCATGTTCAAACTCGACTTTCGAAGCCAGGATGGAGCCATCTTCCTGGCGAACGCATTCATAATGCGCCATTGTGTCCAGATTTATTTTATTGAGTGATGTGAGTGGCGTGCTTTCCGGGCCGACCTACCCTTATTTTGCGCCTTGAACTTTTCGAGTTCGTTTCTATTCGCGCGTAATGTGACGCCAGTGGAATTCGTGACCTGCACTCGCTCTCCGTCCGTGAAGATATAGCCGCTCCATCCCGAGGCGGTCTTTTGCAGCTTCGGCGGTTTTTCCAACAAGGCCGTGCTATTGAACTGATGCGGACTAGTGGGAAATACGTGAACGGATTTGACAGTTAGTTGGTGGGTAGAGCGGTTGACGTCGCCCTTGATTTCGATCTCCGTGCCGACTCGAATGTTCTCGCGCTTAAGAACATTCAATATGTTTGGAGGTGCGATTTCATTGAAATCCAGCGAGAACTGTTCGTCGCAACTCATGTCGTAATCGTCGATCTTAAATTTGGTTGGCGAGATCACCTCGATCACAAATCCATGGATTGTTCTTTTCTCGGCGCGGCAGGCAGATGACCCACACAATAAAAGCAGCAGAATCGCGACCAGGCGGTGCATAGCAACCTCGCGATTGTAATTATTCTGAAGCTGCGAGATGATGTGATGAGGTCAAAACGGAAATCGCATCTATCGGCCATTGCCTCTATAACCACTCAGTAATAATTATTGCGGAACAATATACAATGCAACTGTTCTCGAACCAAGAAGTTCGTCCAGTAGACACCCAGTCGAAAAATAACTTGTCGCGCGCTTCTTGCCTGCGACGAATTTTAATCTACGGTAATTAGAGGTGTGGGCTTGCTATGCCTTGAGACTGTTTTATCCGATTGCTGCGAGGACAGCAGAAGCCTGTCGCGGCATCGGCTTCTTTGCTCGATTGCCGAAGCTCCCGGCAGTTCAGCGGTTCCGCCGGAGTCTCGCCGCAGCCGGTTTGGCGGTTCGCGAGCCCCCGCCTTCGCGGGCCGGATCGCCAGTCGCGGCTTTCTCCGCATCGCCTCCGGCATCACGCGCGATATCGGCGAGCAGGCGGCGGCTGACAGCCGAATGAGGTTCTTTCTCGGTTACGTCCTGCGTTGACGTATATTGATCGCGGTGTTTGATCAATAGCCACGAGGATCGGCCATCGCTTTTTCCATAGCCTCGCGTCCGGACCAGTACCCAGGAGCCTTTCAGTTTCTGGCCGTGTAGCGTGAACTTCAGATCTCCTTTTTGCAGTGCCGAATTAACGTCGGCCTGTTCCGGTTCCCAAGTCCCTTGATCCCACACCATCACGGTTCCACCGCCATACTCGCCTTCTGGAATAACGCCCTCAAAGCTCGCGTACTCAATGGGGTGGTCCTCGACCTGCATTGCAAGCCGTTTCACGGCGGGGTCCAAGGAAGGGCCCTTCGGGATGGCCCAGGAAAGCAGCACTCCTCGCCATTCGAGTCGGAAATCGTAGTGCAGGTGTGAGGCTCGGTGCTTCTGAACCACATAAATCAGAGATGCGGCCTTCTTTTCGGCTCGCTGGTCACTGCCCGCGGGTTCGGGCGTTACGCCGAAGCGCCGTTTCTTTTTGTATTTTGCGAGGGGCACGGAGTAGTCCGGATGTTATTTGGACGTTGAGGACAAGAGTTCCTGCACCGCCAGAATTTCATTTTCGCTTTCGTACGGACGGCGTGGCCAGAAAAATCCTCGCAGACCGTCGCCGTGCCGGCGCGGCACAATGTGAATGTGAAAATGAGGCACGCTTTGGCTCACCGTGTTGTTGATGGCCACGAAGGTCCCGTCCGCCTTCATGGTCCGCTCAACCGTAATAGCCAGGTTCCGGGCATTCAAAAAAATCGGGCCAATGATTTCCTCCGGGAGATCGGCAAGCGTCTGATAATGCCGCTTCGGAATCAACAGGCAGTGCCCCGGAAACAAAGGTCGATTATCAAGCAAGGCGATCGAAATCGTGTCCTCGAAAACCACCCTGGCTTCCGCATCGCCCGACACAATTTGGCAGAACGCACAGGTACGCTGCGATGTGCCGGATTTGCCAGTTGCGCGCGTGCTCATGGCAACAGCTTACTTCGTCTGGTGGAGAAATCCCAGGTTTTCATGCGATCTTTGCAGTGCTTGGTGGCGAGCAACGTGGCTGCCACGAGTGTGCGGTCTCAAGGAACGTCTGGAGGCAACGGCTGCTTTGGATTTATGCTCCTTCGCTTTCCCGTAGCCTTCAATTCGTGCGCACCCGCCCGTGGTATTAAGAAGGTGTTAAGAGAATTTTGCTCGGATTTTACGCCTGACCTTTGCTGGGGTACATCATTATTAGAGATGAGAGAGTAGGCGCTAAGATCGGACGGCCCGGGACACAGATTTAAATCGAGCTGCAACCGATCAGCCGTGTGATCCGTCCAGTAGAATGGGCATTCACGGCCAGAATAGCCAATTTTGTGCGAGGCACTTGCAATCCAAATATAAGCATGATCCGGGAGGTGCTCTTTGAAAACCACTAGAATGGTATTAGCGGCATTGGTGGTTGGAGTTCTAACGATGGCGGGAGCGGCATTCGCTCATCACGGAACGGCCAACTACGATACAGATCGGTCGGTTACCGTGACCGGAACCATTACAGAATTCGACTTTGTCAATCCTCACGTGCTTGTATATATGAACGTGAATCAGAACGGAAAAGTAACGAGATGGCAGGGCGAACTCACCAGTCCGAATCATCTAGCCAGGGCTGGTTGGCACAAAGATACGCTTAAGGTCGGGGACACCATCACCATGAGCGGTTTCCCGGCTAAGAGCGGCAACCCGGAGATTTGGATTCAGAAAATAGTCCAAGCCGACGGGAATGTGCTCGACACAAGGGGCGGCAATTAGAATCCGCACCTCCCCTGATTGCAGTATGGGCGCTGAGGGATCCGTCTCTCGGCGCCTGTAGTTTATGGGCGGTCGAAGTTCCGTCCATTTTTCCTGAATAGTGATTAGGTGTCGCTCCCGTTTACCTCACCGATTTTTCCGCCGCTTGTTTCCAGAATGGAGTCGAGCCGGTTGGCATACCAGCTTTTTTGTAGAAGCTACTTGATTGTCGTCTTGTGTTCGGATGGGAAGAACGCTTCAAGCGTTTCTGGGGTTAGATTTTCCAGATCAATGACGATTCGATCTTTTTCTGCACCGCTCACAGCAGTTTGCTCTGGCTGGGGATCCTGAACCGTTACTGCGGCTTGCAGAGCGGGCGTCGAGCGAGGTTTTCGACCGTCGTCCTGCCCATGGAAACGAAAAATCGAAAGATAGGATGCGTGGTTCATCTTTAATTTCTCTCTTTCATATGGCTGTGTAACCGATCATACGGAATACTCGCAATACAACGCGAAAAAGGCGAGGAATGCCACGAACGCGGTGAGAATCTAGCGCGGTCCGTGCAGCCCGGGGGGGCTGTTTGACAAGCCCTCGATCCCCATTTCAGTTGGTCTCGCAATCGGCACACCACACACACTACAGCGCCATACCCGTCGTTGCGGATAGTACGGCCTTCCTATTCCTCTGGAACTGGTGCTAGAACAGATTGTGGCCCAGACGGGAGAGTGTGGAAGGCTGGGAGACTACGTCCCTAAGATAGGAGCCTCCGAGATCCGCGGTACGGCTTGAATGTAGGAAGGCTCCATGCTTACCCGGTGAGGCCGGATCGACGATCACAGGATGGTTCGGATTTTCAGCTCAGCTCGATGCTCTCGCGCGAGACTTTCCTCTGTGTTCGAAGGTGGCTGCGTCAATGGACAATAAGCCTGCTCCCACCGTGGCCAGCGCAAAGCAAGCCACGCACAGCATCAAGGGAAGCCCGTACCCATCGACGTTGTAAATTCCCGCGCGGGGAAGGCTTACCTTGGCGACCGCGATGGCCATCTGCACGGTCAGCAGCAAGCCCACGGCACGCGTGAGGAATCCGAAGATCAGCAGGATCGCGCCGAAGAATTCGAGTCCACCGGCAATGTATGAAAAATAAGCAGGGAAGCCGTGCTGTGGAAACCATGCGTGCCACTTGGCCGGCGAGCCAAAAAGCTTGTCGTACCCTGTGGCTAGAAAAATGGCCCCAATTCCGAGTCGCAGCACCAGAAGGCCTAAGGGTTTGAGCTTTTCGAGAATTCTCATTGTCCCTCCCACTTTCTAGCGACGCATTGTACCAGAAGCTATACTAAACTAGGGTTATCGTCGGCACGAGGCAAAACAGGCTCTACTCTCTCTCCGTGCCGGGGTTGGTTAGATGCCGTCAAGTCTGCTTGGTGCCTCTGAGCCTTCGAAACATTTCAGACTCTCCCCATCTTCGTAACCTGCTGAGGGTGTCCGGCTGACAGTTGAAGGTTGAAGCGGCGGTTCGGGCGCGATTCATTAGAATCGCGCCTGAGAATCCTGATGAAAGGAGAACCGCCGTGAAGAGAAAGTACCACGTCATCGAGGGTAGGGGGAAGAGCGCCCAGCGAGCCTTGGCCGCT
>DATLST010000363.1:0-21703 GCA_035534055.1 Candidatus Acidiferrales bacterium
CTTCACCTCAGTTTCCGACTTGGCTCGCAAACTCCGACGCTACATCAACGCATACTCCGCCAACGCCCGGCCAATCCGGTGGAAATATTCTGACCAACTCGCCGCGTCCGCAGTAACGAATTCACTGCGACAGGCCACTAGTGGAGCAGTTTGCTGAAGGCGTCTGCTGCGATGGCTTGAGCGACCGCTGCGATGTCGGGAGCGAGCGACCGATCCGACTCAACCGATTTCGACAGCGAGCGCACAACGTCATAAGCCTTGCGCGTTTCGGGGCCGGTGCGCAGCGGCGACAGCAGGTCGATCCCCTGGCACGCAGCGAGCAGTTCTATTGCGAGAATGTTCCGCAGGTTTGCCAGCATGGGTTCGATTCTTCGCGCGGCGCCCATGCCCATCGACACGTAGTCTTCCTGGTTGGCCGAAGTGGGAATCGAATCAACCGAATGAGGAGCCGCCAAAGCCTTCAACTCACTGGCCAGGGAAGCGGCGACGACTTGCAGGATCATGAACCCAGAGTTAAGTCCGGCCTCGCGAATTAAAAACGGAGGAAGCTGGCTCGTTTGCGGGTTCGTCATTTGCTCGATGCGGCGCTCGGAAATGCCGCCGAGGGTAGCGAGGCCCACCGCCAAGTGATCGGCAGCCATGGCCAGCGGCTGGCCGTGAAAATTTCCGCCGCTGATCACGTCGCCCGAGTCGGCGAATACGAGGGGATTGTCCGTTGCACTGTTGATCTCGATGGCGAGCGTCCCACGGATGAATGCCAGCGCGTCGCGCACGGCGCCATGGACTTGCGGCGCGCAGCGCAAGCTGTACGGATCCTGGACGCGGGAGTCCTTGTCCGGGGAGCGATGCGATTCGCGGATCTGGCTGCCGTGGTTCAACCTCTCAAGATTTCGCGCCGTGGTGGCATGCCCCGCATACGGCCGGACGCTCGCGATACGGGCGTCGAAGGCCGCGGGGCTGCCGCGCAGCGCATCGAGCGAAAGCGCCGTGGCAACGTCCGCGGTGTCCATGGCGATTTCCGCTTCACGGAGGTGCAGCGCCAAATGAGCGAGCATCACCTGTGTGCCATTCAGCAGGGCAAGGCCCTCCTTAGCCTGAAGTGTGAGCGGAGGGATGCCCGCAGCGCGCAGGGCTTCGCCGCCGTCCATTTTGCGGCCCTGGTGGATCGCGTGGCCTTCTCCGATGGCCACTTGCGCAAGATGCGCGAGGGGCGCGAGATCTCCCGACGCGCCCGCCGACCCCTGGGAAGGGATGACCGGATGCACGCCACAATTGACCATGGCAACGAGCGTTTCAGCAACGACGGGCCGGACGCCGGAAAAGCCTTTGGCAATTGCGTTGGCGCGCAGGGCAAGCACGGCGCGGACCAGAGGCTCGCTGAGCGGCACGCCAACGCCGCATGCGTGGCTCCGCACGAGATTTATTTGGAGCCGGAGAATTTCCTCGCTGGAAATTCGCACGGTGGCCATTTTCCCGAAGCCCGTGTTGACGCCATAGACGACCGTCTTCGACGCAGCCACGCGTTCGATAACCGCGCGCGACGCATTCATGCGGTCGCGAGACGCGGAAGAAATTTCGGCATCGGCGCCATCGAACACGATGCAATACAGGTCGCCGAGGGTAAGGCGTTCGCCGTCGATCTGAATGCGGCTCATTCGCGGACCCGGCTGGGCGCTCCTATCTTAGTCTGGATGGAGAAGAGGATTCGCTTTTCTGTCGGCTGGCGCGAGTAGCTTATCAGCTTGGGAATGCGTTGGCGGGAAATACTTGCGGTATTTCTCAGGGAGAGATTTCGGACGGCCCAGGCGGTCGCAGATCACGTGCAGGGTTTCTCCCGTGGCGATCAATTCGCCCGAAGCCTGGTTGAACATTTCATAGCCAAAACGCAGCGTGCGCCGCTGCGATTGGGTGATGCGGGTGCGAATAGCGATGCAATCGTCAAATCGCGCCGGCTTTTTATAGCGGCAATGCGCCTCGGCGACGACGATGAAGCTATCGTCCTCGATTTCCATCCGCTTGTATTCGAATCCAAGGTGGCGGCAAAGCTCGACGCGCCCCACCTCGAACCAGGTGAAATAATTGCCATAGTAGACGACGCCCATTTGGTCCGTCTCGGCATAACGCACGCGGATGGATGTCTCAACGTAATCGTTCATGGGGCTTTCAGGCACCCGCCAAACGCAAGGACACTTCGAAGCGGTCGCCCATGGGCACATCCTGCGAAACGTATCCATTTTCCGGCTGGCGAACATAGTTGAGATACGGCTTGTGAAATTCCGGAGTGATGTCCAGATCGTCGGCGACGATAAGCGAGCCCGGCTGAAAGCGAGGTTCCACCACTTTCAGAACCGGCAGGTACAGATCCTTCCAGCCATCGAGAAAGAGCAAATGGACCGGGGGTTCGATCTTCCGCAGCGTTTCGCGAGCGTCGCCTTCGCGAACGTCGACCAGATCGAACAGTCCCGCTTCCCGGAGATTTTCCCTGGCCTGGCGCACTTTTCCCGAATGCATTTCGGTGGTGATCACTTTGCCGCCGCCGTTGTCGCGGACTGCCGCGGCGAGGTAAATCGTGGACACCGCGAAGGAAGTGCCAAATTCGACGACCGTTCGGCAGCGATTGGCCCTGAGAAGGATATAAAAGAGCCGCCCGACCTGGCGATGAACGGGGAGGTAGGCTTCGCTCAACAGCTCCGTCCGGACGCGGTGGCGGTCGTCTCCCGTGTTGGGCTGAGCATTGGCGCGTGCCAGCGCAGCATCGTCGATTTCTTCGGATTTTTGGAACAGGCGATCCAGTACCGATCGCACTTGCGGGGTATCGATCGTGCAAGAAATTGCCATCCGTTTAGTCTCCTGACCAATTCGGCTCGCGCTTCTCAAGAAATGCGGAAAGGCCTTCGCGAAACTCCGCGGTTGAGCGTATCCCGGCATTTTCTCGTACAGCGAGTTCGATTTCATCGTTCAAAGCAGCTTCATCGAATGCAAGCAAGAGGCGTTTTGTGCGCGCAAGGCTCCGCGGACTGGCGGCGAGGAGAGCGCCCGCAAGCGTTTGCGCGCGGGCTACGAGATTTCCGGCAGGGACTATTTCGGTGACGAGTCCCAGGCGATGCGCTTCCGCCGCATCGAAGATCCGGCCGCTGAGAAGCAGATCGCGCGCGCGCTTTTCGCCAACCTGGCGGCGGAGAAACACCGAAACGATCGCGGGAAGGAACCCGATCTTCACTTCGGTGTAGCCGAACTTCGCCTTGGGCGCAGCCAGCGTAAAATCGGCGAGAGTGGCGATGCCACAGCCCCCGGCAATGGCCGGGCCGTTCACGGCCGCAATCACCGGCTTCGGGAAGCCGTAGATACGCAAAAATAGTTTGGCAAGCTGGCGAGAATCATCGAGGTTCTGGTCGAACGATTGGCCCGCGAGCGAACGCAGGGCGTCGAGATCCATCCCGGAGCAGAAGGCTTTTCCAGCACCAGTGAGAATCACGACGCGCGCGGGCGACGCCTCCAGTTCGGCGAACGCGGCCAGAAGCTCGTCGATCATCTGGGCGGAGATCGCGTTGCGACTCTCGGGCCGGTTCAGAGTGATGGTTGCGACGAGGTCTTTATGCCTGAGTTCGAGTGTCTGATAGCCCATTCTTCTCTAGTCCCCGACAGGCCCGTGGCGCGCGGTCAGTTGAGGCTGGCGGCTTCGGGCGCGCCGGTATATCGTTCGCGCAAATCGCCCGTCATGGCGCAAGCCACGGCAAGTGATTTCGTGTCGATTCCCGTAGCGACGCCGCGGGCCGCAAGCACGGTCAAAACAGTTTCGGTTGGAATGTTACCGACAAGCTTGTCGCCGGCAAAAGGGCACCCGCCGAGTCCGGTGAGCGCGCCATCGAAACGCCGGCATCCAGCCTCGTAAGCGGCGAGAACCTTTTCCGCAGCATTATCCGGCCGGCTGTGCAGATGCACGCCAATTTCCACGCCAGCGACACAGTTGCCCGCCGCTCTATAGACGTTCGCAACGTCCGCTGGGGAAGCAGTACCGGCCGTATCGGCGAGAGAGACGGTGCGCACGCCGATATCCTTCAGCCAAACGAGTGTTTCCTCGACGATCTCGGGTCCCCACGGCTCGTCGTAGGGATTGCCAAAGGCCATTGAGATGTAAATGACCAGATTTCGCCCGGCAGACTTAGATTCGCTTTGCAGCTTCTCGACGAAGGCACGCGATTCCGCCCGGGACATGTTCGCATTCGCGCGCCGGAAGTAGGCGGAAATGGAATAGGGGTATCCAACCGTAGTGACGGCGGGGATGGAAAGCGCGCGATCGAGTCCCTGGACATTGACGACGATTCCGATCACGTCAGGGGCGTCTCCCGATGGGAGCTTCGCATGGCTCAGCCGCTGCATGACCGCTTCGCTATCCGCCATCTGCGGAACGTGCTTGGGCGAGACGAAACTCACCGCGTCGATGTGGCGGAAGCCGAGCGATACAAGCCTGCCGAGATATTTCACTTTCTCGTCCGTGGGGATAATCTGGTGCAGCCCCTGCCATGCGTCCCGCGGGCATTCCACAATCGTTGCGGTTTCCAATTTTGCTCCGTTCCCTTTGTATTTGCTACGGCTTTTGAATTTCGGCTGCGGCACTTGCAAACATCACGTTTGCAGAACACCCGTCTTGAATTCCGCGACGACCGGATTCAAGGCCGCGGACTCAAGCGCTTCGATGAGCGCCTCCCGCGTGTTTGCCGGGTCAATGATTGCGTCCACCCAAAGGCGCGCCGCGGCATAGCGTGGATCCATCTGACGCTCGTAGGTGGCGGCGATGGACTCCTGTAGTTTTTTCTTTTCCGCGTCACTCAGTTTTTTTTCTTCACGCCCGAGCTGTTTGATTTTTATTTCGACGAGCGTGCGGGCCGCCGAATCGCCGCTCATGACCGCGTAGCACGCAGTCGGCCAGGCGAAGATGAAGCGCGGGTCGTAGGCCTTGCCGCACATCGCGTAATGGCCCGCGCCGAAGCTGCCACCACAAATGACGGTGATTTTGGGCACGACGCTGTTGGCTACCGCGTTCACCATCTTCGCTCCGGCGCGGATGATGCCGCTCCATTCGGCTTCCTTGCCGACCATGAATCCGTTCACGTCGTGCAGAAATATCAAGGGCACAAGGTTCTGATTACAGTCGAGGATGAATCGCGCCGCCTTATCCGCGGACTCAGTATAAATCACGCCGCCAAATTCAATCCGTTTGTCGCCGGTGCCCGGAGCGGCCACGGTGACGTTCTTTTTCTGGTTCGCAACGATGCCGACCGCCCAGCCCCCGATACGCGCATATCCGCACAGGATCGTCTGACCGTATTCCGAACGATACTCGTCGAATTTGCTCCCGTCGACGATGCGGGCGATGATTTCGCGCATATCGTACTGCTTAGACGCCTCGCTAGAAAAAATACCGTAAATCTCCTCGCCGGGGTGCGCGGGTGGCGCCGCAGGCTTGTGGTCGAAGGGCGATTGCCGGGGATGCCCCATCTTGTCGACCAGGGCGCGGATCCGCTGAATGCAGGACGAGTCATCCGGTTCGCGAAAATCGACCGTTCCGCTGATTTGCGCGTGCATTTGCGCTCCGCCCAATTCCTCGGCCGAAGTCTTTTGTCCAATGGCCGACTGCACGAGTGCCGGGCCCGCCAGAAAAAGGCCGCTGCCTTCCGTCATGAGGATGTGGTCGCACATCACCGGAAGGTAAGCGCCGCCGGCTACGCACATGCCCATGATTGCGGTGATCTGTGGGATGCCCATGGCGCTCATGACTGCGTTGTTGCGGAACACTCGTCCGAAATCGTCCGTATCCGGAAAAACATCTTCCTGCAGCGGGAGAAAGACGCCGGAGGAATCGACGAGATAAATTGTGGGAATTCGATTCTCGATGGCGATATTCTGCGCGCGGATCACCTTCTTGGCCGTCATCGGGAAAAATGCACCGGCTTTTACCGTGGCGTCGTTCGCGACAATCATCACGCGACGCCCGGAAACCTGACCCAGACCGACGATCGTCCCCGCAGCCGCCGCGCCGCCCCATTCGGCATACATTTCGTAGGCAGCATAGAGGGCGAGTTCGAAAAAACTGGTTTTCGGATCGATGAGGTTGGCGATGCGCTCCCGAGCGGTGAGACGGCCTTTGTTGTGCTGTGCTTCGATAGCCTTTACACCTCCGCCCTGCCGTATGCGCTCCTCTTCATTCTTGATATCGGTCAACTGGGCCGCCAGTTGGCGGCTATTTTTCAGGAATTGCGCGGACTTGGTATCGACGTGGGTTTCGATAGCCGCCCCAGCCGCGCGACTCGTTTTCAGGTCCGAAGATGCAAGAGGCATGGGGCTCAGGCTCCGTGAGGGGTGGCAGCGACTCGCTGGCGAATGAAATCGACGATGGCTTGCATGGTGGTGCCAGGGAGAAACACCTCCGCGATACCAGCTTTCTTAAGTCTGGGAATATCACCGTCGGGAATGATGCCACCGATCAGCACAGTGACATCGTCCATGCCCTTTTCACGCAGCAAATCCATCAAACGATCGCAGAGCGTGTTGTGCGCTCCGGAAAGGATTGAAAGGCCGATGACGTCCACGTCTTCTTGCAGCGCAGCGGAGGCGATCATCTCCGGAGTTTGGCGCAGGCCCGTATAGATCACTTCCATGCCGGCGTCGCGCAGTGCGCGAGCAATGATCTTGGCCCCGCGATCGTGGCCGTCGAGGCCCGGCTTGGCAATCAGCACCCGTATTTTTTTGTCGGGCATTGGTCGTGTAGCACGCGAACCCGAATAACTTAGCACGGTTACGCCGCGATTTGCAGCGATGGAGGCTGGGAATCGACGGCACACAGGAGGAAGGGAAGCTAGGCAACGGCAATTTCGTTGTAAACCCCGAAGACCTCGCGCAGGGCATCGCAGATTTCGCCCAGGGTGGCATACGCCTTCACCGCTTCGAGCAAACAAGGCATCAAATTGCCGGTTCCGGAAGCGGCTTTGCGCAACACTTTCAGGCACCGTTCGACATCCTCATTCGACCGCTCCGCGCGCAATTGGCGCAAGCGCGCGGCCTGGCGCTGGGCCACGGATTCGTCGATCCGCAAAATCTCGATGGGTTTTTCGTCGGTAACGTACTCATTGACGCCCACGATGATTTTCTCCTTGCGATCGACAGCCAGTTGGTATCGATAGGCCGCCTTGGCGATTTCGCGCTGGGGGTAGCCACGCTCGATCGCCTGGATCATTCCGCCGACTGCGTCAATCTTCTCGAAATAGTCCCAGGCGCCGCGTTCAATTTCGTTCGTCAGCGACTCGATGAAATAAGACCCGCCGAGTGGATCGGCAGTGTTGGTTACGCCGGTTTCATGCGCGATGATCTGCTGGGTGCGGAGGGCAAGCGTCGCGGCGGCTTCGGCCGGAAGGGCCCAAGCTTCGTCCAGGGAATTTGTGTGCAGGGATTGAGCGCCGCCAAGGACCGCGGCAAGGGCCTGGAGAGCGGTACGCACAACGTTGTTGTGAGGTTGCTGCGCGGTTAACGAGCAGCCCGCCGTTTGCGCGTGGAAACGCAGCGCCCAGGAGCGCTCGTGCTTGGCGCCGAAGCGGTCGCGCATGACCTTATACCAGACTCGCCGCGCCGCTCGATACTTAGCGAGTTCCTCGAAGAAATCGCTGTGAGCGT
This sequence comes from Candidatus Acidiferrales bacterium, assembly GCA_035534055.1. Taxonomy (GTDB): domain Bacteria; phylum Acidobacteriota; class Terriglobia; order Acidiferrales; family UBA7541; genus Palsa-295. Next base: position 7,669 of record DATLST010000363.1, read on the forward strand.
TGAAGAAAAAAGAAAGGCGCGGGGCAAAGTCATCAACGTTGAGGCCGCGGCGAAGGCACCATTCGACGTATTCGACCCCGTCGCGAAGCGTGAAGGCCAGTTCTTGAATCGCCGTGGATCCCGCTTCCCGGATGTGATATCCGCTGATCGAAATTGGATTGAATTTCGGAGTGTGCTTTGTGCTGAACTCAATCGTGTCGGCGACCAAACGCATGGATGGTTCGGGCGGGTAGATATACTCTTTTTGCGCGATGTATTCCTTCAGGATGTCGTTCTGAATCGTGCCGGAGATCTGTTTCCAGCCGGCGCGTTGCTTTTCCGCAACCGCCAGGTACATGGCCCAGATGGCCGCGGCTGGGGAATTGATGGTCATGGACGTTGTGACGCTGGCGAGGGAAATCCGATCGAAGAGCACTTCCATATCGGCAAGCGAGCTGATTGCCACACCGCACTTGCCAACTTCGCCCTCCGCGAGAGGATGGTCGGAGTCGTATCCCATGAGCGTGGGGAGATCGAAAGCAACCGAGAGGCCGGCCTGGCCTTGCGAGAGAAGATAGCGAAAGCGCTCGTTTGTATCCTGCGCCGAGCCAAAGCCGGCGAATTGCCGCATGGTCCACGGGCGGCCGCGATACATCGACGCGTGGATTCCCCTGACATAGGGAGGAGCCCCTGGATAACCTAGGTCTTGTTCAGCATCCCAACCGGAGAGGTCGGCCTGGGTATAAAGACGTTGGATGGGATATTTAGAGACGGTAGTGAATATGGCAGAACGTTCCGGCGATTTTTCGAGCGCGGGATTGAGAGTGTTTTCCTCCCATTTACGCTCGCCCGGTGACAGATTGCGATTATACTCGACGGTCGAAACAGAACCTGCTTTCTGGTCTTCGCTCGTCTCATCGCTCATGTTGAGGGTCCTGGGATGCCTTCCTATCGTTCGGGTCGGACGCCTGTATGATTCATTTTAAGGCAAGAGAAAGCACACAGCAACGACATCAGATAGGCGTTGATTATGCCATCCGTTCTATCAGGGTACCGCACCAAAGAGTGAGACGGGCAAAATCGCTGAGCCTGCGAGTACATAAGCGCGATGTCAATTACTTGCCCTGTACGGTGCCCGCGTCCATCGAACCCGGAATGTTCGGGACGCGATAGAATCTGCCGGAACGTGCGTCAGCCAAGGTAATGTGATTGACATCCAGAGTGCGGCCCATGGCTTGATTGAAGTTCACTTCCGCCTCGATCAGGTTAATTCTGTCGCGTAGCAAGGTGCCTTGAGCCGCAGTGAGGTCGCGCGAACGCAGAACAACGTTGTAGGAGGTGGAGGAACCGAGGGTGTATTTCTTCTGTTCGTCGTCGAGTGTTTGGGACGCAAGGGTTTCCGCTTTTTCCGCGGCAGTCACGGCCGCCCGATCCTGCGCCAGGGCGGTCAAGGCCTGACGAACGTTGAGCACAATCGTATTCTGAGTTTGACGATACTGAACTCCTTGTTGCCGCTCTACCAGCGTGGCTTGGGCGTTGTCCGCCTGCGCGGAACGATTGCGAATGGGCAGCGTCAGATTGATTCCGGCTTCATAGGTTGGGTAGTTGTTGTGGATCATGTTGTTCCATGTATCGATCAAGCCGCCCGTATGAACGGTGTGAGTGGTATCAAACACTTGCGCTCCCACAAAAATCGGTTCGGCAGGCGTGCCGAGCGTGGCCTGAGAGCCATTCGCGAACAAGATGGGCTCGGTCGGCACGGAGATGAATCCGGCCGCGGTGGAGTCAGTCGTTCGCGAGACGCCGGCGATTCCTGTCTGTTCGTAGAGTCCGAAAAGATTTACCGTGGGCAGGAGCTCGTTCTTGGTCGCTTTTACCTCGATCCCGGCATTTTTGAGATTCAGAGCCGCCTGCTGAAGTTCAGGCCGCTTCTGCCATGCTTCCTTGACCGCATCCTGCAGGGAGATATTTTCGACAACCTCGGGAGTCGAAATAGGAGTCGTCGGGACGATCTCCACTCCTGAAAGGGACATGGCAAGGGGGTCCTTCGTGATCGCGACCAAAAGAGTCGTTTCATCCTGCAATTGAGTGGTTTGCGCCTGAACCAGGGCCTGCTGGTCCGATGCGAGCTGCGATTCCGCGGTAATGACGTCGAGGGGCGCCATGGTGCCGATTTCGAGCTGTTTCTTGTTGTTGTCGTAGAGCTGCTGGTCCACCGCGACTGTTGCTTGCTCCACTTTTACGTTCTCACGCGCATAGACCAATTCCCAATAGTCCGTCGAAACTTGCGTGACCGTGTTGATTACTTGTTGGGCAAACTGCGACTCGCCTACCTTCACGGTGTTTCTGGCCTCCAGGATGTACCGCGTATTGGGCAGCTTCCCAAAGCCGTTAAAAAGAGGCTGCGTGATTTGCACGGTGAGCGAAGATTCCGCGTAGGGATTAAAAAGATCCGCGGGAAAATTTATGGACGACCGGTTGTTGGCGAAAGTGGTCTGAATCTGGGTGCCAGTGGAGAATCCCTGAGTGTACGTGAAGTTTGCGACTCCGTTGTGGCTGATTAGATTGGGAGCCACGGGCACATTCGTCGTGGACGAAGTCCCGACCCCAGCTAGAAACGGGTTATTGATGGGAACGGAGGCTTGCGAAATATAGCCCGTGCCCGTGATGATGGGATCGAAGACGAGACGCCCGTTCACTCCGGACTTGGCTCGCAGCAGGTTCGCTTCGTCGAGCCATGGCGTGAATCGTTGCACGGCAATGTCCATGTTGTTCTCGAGCGCCAGCGAAATCGCATCTTCCAGAGTTATCATCAGCTTGCCGTTCTGAATCAGCTGGTCGACGCGCGGTGAATTCGTGAGCATGGGCTCGGGTATTTTCAGCGGTCTGTAAGGCGCCGTAAAATGGGGAAACCACGATCTCCCGAGGGAATAATCAGGCGCGAACGTCAAGGCGCGGCCTTGGCTGGGGGCGGAGGCCATGGGCCGCGTTTGCGGCTGAGTTGCGGATGAGCCCGCCATTGGGTCCTGAGGCTGGGCTTGCTGCGCATACAATGGCGGGATAATCAACGAGGCGGCGGTCAACAGGACGGCGACCGCGTGTGTGAGACGTGCATTCATCTTGTTCAGTCCTCTCCAAAAGAAACTGGATCGATTGCGTGCAGAATACTAAGCTATTGAAACGATTGGGAACGTAAATTGTTTCAAGCCAGCCCATCGTGTAACGCCGCGGCGAAAATCGGGATGAGCGTGCTAGGAACGTTTCCCCGGGGCTAGAACGACGGCCGATTCCTGCGGACGCCGAGTCCATCGCTGGAATGACAAGCGGCAGTCGTGTCACCGTTCGCCTGATGGGAATTAAGCCACTGCAGGTTCAATCGTCGCCGGAGGATGTGGCTTTCTGGGCGTAATATCCGGTGCGCGTCCGAACCGCCAATTTCCCGTGGCCTTCCGTCGAAAGCAGCTGCACCTGGACGGTTCGGAACGTGCCGTCCTTGGCTGTGTTCGTGGGATAGTAGCCGATCGTATATTGGTTGCGGATGTCGCGCGCGACCTGTTCGCAAACGGGTCTGACTTCATCGAGAGTTTCCGGGAAATACGCCATTCCGCCGGTCACCTCGGCCAATTCTTTCAGCTCTCTACTGGACCGGCGAACCATCTTTTTGTCGTTCTTGCGATCGTCTTCGCTGAAGACGCCGATGGCATAGATCGTCGCATTGGACTGTTCGGCCGCTTTCATGGTGTCGGAAAGCGTTTTGCGGCTGGCATCGTCGTCACCATCCGTGATGACCAAGAGAACTCTCTTGTCCTTGTGTCCTTTTTTCAGATGATCTAGTGAGCCGATTACCGCGTCGTATAATGCGGTGCTGCCGCGTGTATCGATTCGCGAAAGCGCATTATTGAGGTTTTGCGGGTCGCTGGTGAAATCCCCATCGGTATCCAAATAATATTCGTCGTTGAAGTTTACGACGAAAGCCTCGTCCTGCGGATTGCTGGTGCTGACAAAGGTCATCGCCGCAGCGTTCACCTGAGCGCGCTTCTCGCGCATGCTGCCGCTGTTGTCGATCACCAAACCCATGGTCACAGGGATATCTTCGCGCGTGAAAACCGAGATCGTTTGCTCGACCTTGTCTTCCAGGACGCGGAAATCGCTCGCTTTCAGATCGGAGATGAACTGACCAGTTTGGTCCGCGACCGTAACGTGCAACACTACGAGATCGACATTCGCTTTGATGCTATGGCTTTGGTCGATTTTTTGGTCGGGCGGGACATAGCCGGGTGGGGGCGGCGGATTCGGCACAGCGGAGGGTGGGAACGGATTTTGCGCTCGCGCACTCGAAACGGCGAAGAGAATCACGAGCGGCAGGGCAGTGAAGAACGCCTGCGAAACGCGCCGCGAAGCCGCCTGCACATTTTCCCCTTTCACCAAACGTTTCCGGACGGAGGCGCTTCTGCCGATGGCGGCTGCCCACCGCCCTGCGCGTCTTCCCGAAAAGTTGCAGAAAAGAGACAAAATGGCGCTAGTGACCGGGTGCGTAGTAGCCGCTTTTGGCGTCGACGGTGAGCGGTGGGAGACCCTTTGGGGGGCGAAGCTTGACCTTGATCTTGCGCCACTTGCCATCGTGCGCCGGATCCTTTGGCCTGTATCCAAGGACATATTGATTGCGCAACTCCATGCTTATCTTCGTTGCAATATCTGGAAGGTCGTTCAGGTTTTGAACGACAAATGACCGCCCGCCCGTCATCTCTGTCAGGTCGTAGAGAACCGAAGGCCCTTCTCGTTCCTCGGGCGTAGGCCCACCGCCTGGCTCAAACAGGCCGATGGTGTAAATCTGGACATCGGCCTCCTGCACGAACTTCCGGACTTCCGTTTCCGTATAACGACTATGATTATCTCCTCCATCGGATATGATGAGCAAAGCTTTCTTTCTGTTGTGTGCTCCTCGCATCTGGCTGAGGCCCAGATACACACCATCATAAAGCGCGGTCAGGCCGTGCGCCGCCGTATACATGAGCCGGTTCTGCAAATCGTCGACGCTTTCCGTAAATGGACTCACCAACTGCGCCCGGTCGTTGAAATTGACGAGGAAAAATTCATCCTGCGGATTGGCTGTGCGGAAGAATTGCACGGCGGCCAGGCGGGACTTGTCGATCTTGTCGGTCATGCTGCCGCTCATGTCGAAGATCACCCCGATCGAGACCGGGGCGTCCTCGCTCGCAAATTTCACGATTTCCTGTTCGTCGCCATTCTCGAAAACTCGGAAATTTTCCCGCTCCAGTCCTGTAACCATGCGGCCAAGGGGATCTGTGACCGACACGTTCACAAGGGTCATATCCGTCTCGGTTTTAAGGATGCGACCCGGCGGAGTTTTTAGGGTATTGGGCGGAGGTATCGTGGGTCCGGCGGGGAATTCCTGCGCCCTCGAAGGTACGCTCAACGAAAAAAACGTGAGAAACAACGCCAAACCCCGCAGTGCCCACCTTGCCTCGAAGATCCTGTTCCGAACGGGCTGCGTGGCGCGGTCCTTCAAATTACCTCCCGGCGCGCTCTCGTTCTTCTGATTCTATCACCGGTCGAATGCAAATCAAACGACACAAAAGATTGCGGGCCCATCCGTATGAACCTTAAGCCAAGACATTCGTTGCAACATGTTACTATTGCACGCGGTGGGAAAATTGGACCAATGGCCGATCTTCTAATCACAAAGGTTCTTGCGGTTATTCCGGCGCGGCACGCTTCGTCGCGTTTTCCGGGGAAGCCGCTGGCGCGCATTGCGGATCGTCCCATGATCCAACATGTCGTCGAGCGAGTTCGTCGGGCACGACTCGTTTCCCGAATCGTGGTGGCAACGGACGATGAGCGCATCAAGAGCGCCGTGGAAGCTTTCGGCGGGGAGGCGATGCTGACCCGTTCCGATCATCGCACTGGGACAGACCGCGTGGCGGAGGTGGCCATCCATTTCTCAGCGGAAATTTACGTCGACGTGCAAGGCGATGAGCCGCTCATGGAGCCCGAAACGGTGGATTCACTGGTATCCGCGATACAGGATGATCCGGAAGCCCGAATCGCGACTGCATGTTCCGTCATCTTGCATCCGAACGACATCATGGACCCCAACATCGTCAAAGCGGTGCGGGACTTCGATGGGAATGCTTTGTATTTCTCCAGGGCGCCGGTGCCCTGGGTGCGCGATACCGCCCAAACGACCTCTGTACGGCACTGGAAACACCTGGGCTTGTATGCTTTTCGTCGCGACGCACTGATCGAGTTCCCCACGCTTCCACCCGGCGAGCTCGAGCGCATCGAGCAACTTGAGCAGTTGCGCTGGCTGGAAAACGGCTTCCGCATTGCCGTGATCGAAACCGATTACGATGCGGTGAGCGTGGACGTGCCGGCCGATATCGAGCGTGTTGAAAAGTTACTTGGGGAACGTGGATCGGATCTTCCGCCGGGTGTGGCTGACAAAAATGAGCCGCGAACAAAGTGACCGTTGATCTCCGCTCGCCGCGAGCGGCCTGGGAACGCGGCGCGTGTGATCTCATCCGAATCGTGATTTGACACTCACGGCATTTCCGAACATAATGCGTCGTACGCCGACTCTCCCGGAGGAAACTGAGCACCTTGCGGACCGGCCCGAAGTACATCTTCGTTACGGGCGGCGTGGTTTCTTCCCTCGGCAAGGGCGTTGCAGCGGCTTCCATTGGCTGCTTGCTGGAAAGCCGAGGTCTTCGAGTCACCCTCCAGAAGTGCGATCCGTATCTTAATGTGGATCCCGGGACCATGTCACCCTATCAACACGGGGAAGTATTCGTCACCGACGACGGGGCAGAAACCGATCTGGACCTGGGCCATTACGAGCGATTCACTTCCGCCGATCTCACACGCGACCACAACTGGACGACGGGCCGCATCTACGAATCCGTCATCGCCAAGGAACGCCGCGGGGATTTCCTCGGCAAAACGGTGCAGGTGATTCCGCACGTCACCGATGAGATCAAGTCGGCCTTCCGCAAAGTATCGGCCAACGTGGACGTTGTTCTCGTGGAGATCGGTGGCACGGTCGGCGACATTGAATCCCTTCCGTTCCTGGAGGCCATCCGCCAGATGCGCCTGGAACTTGGCCAGGAAAACGTGGTCTTTGTGCATTTGACTCTCGTTCCATATATCGGCACGGCCGGCGAGCTCAAGACCAAGCCCACCCAGCACAGCGTCAAGGAGATGCTGAGCATTGGAATTCAACCCGACATTTTAATTTGCCGCAGCGACCGCCAATTGGGCGCCGACCTGAAGGTCAAGGTCGCTCTCTTCTGCAACGTTGCGGAGTCCTGCGTGATTTCCGCGCCGGACGTGGGCAACATCTATGAGGTTCCGATGTCGCTCGCTTCCGAAGGTCTCGATGAGCAGATACTGCGCCTGCTGCACCTGGAAGCTCCGGCCCGCGACCTGAGGCGCTGGCTTGCCATGCTCGAAGCTCTCGAACATCCGCAGGGCGAGGTTCGTATCGGCGTAGTCGGAAAGTACGTCCAACTCGAAGATGCCTACAAAAGCTTGCGCGAAGCGCTCGCTCACGGGGGATTGGCGAACCGCCAGCGCGTTGTGATTGAGTGGGTGGAGGCGGAAGAAATCGACTCGCCGGCAATCGCCGAGCGCCGCTTGCACCATCTGGATGGCATTCTCGTGCCGGGGGGGTTTGGCAAGCGCGGTATTTCCGGGATGGTACACGCGATCACTTATGCGCGCGAAAAGAAGATCCCGTTCTTCGGGATCTGCTTAGGCATGCAATGCGCCACGATCGAGTATGCCCGGCAAGTTTCCAAGCTCGAGCGCGCCGATAGCACGGAGTTCGATCCATCCACTCCCAACCGCGTGATTTACAAACTGCGCGAATTGCTCGGGGTCGATGAGATGGGCGGCACCATGCGCCTGGGAGCGTGGCCCTGCAGGATCGAGCCGGGTTCGTTCGCCTACAAGGCTTACGGCCAGACGGAAATTTCCGAGCGCCATCGGCATCGCTACGAGTTCAATTGCGAATTTGATGAGACGCTCACGCGGGCGGGTTTCCGCATCACAGGCCGCACGCCCGATGGTGTATACGTTGAAATCGTCGAAATCCCAGATCACCCATGGTTCCTGGGCTGCCAGTTCCACCCGGAATTCAAATCCAAGCCGCTGGTCCCGCATCCGCTGTTCGCGGCGTTCATTCGCGCGAGTCTTGAGAATCGCCGGCATCGTCTGGGGCTATCAGACGATAGCCGTACGACGGATACACATGTCCCAGCCGCCGATTCCATCTCCGATTGATTTTTCAGTTTCCGAGAAGCGCCCTATGGTTTCATTCCGAGCCGAAAACTCGTTTGGGATTTGTGCTTGGCCGGGGCGCAGCACACCTCAGGCATGACTTGGCCCTCTAGGCCGAATGGGACCGCACCTTTAAAGCATCCAGAACTCGCGCTTGGCTCACATCGAAAAGATAGAACTCGTCCTTGGATCTAGACGTGTAGTGGAGAAGACGCTTTTCGCCTCTTTCCAGGCCTTCGACGGTTTCTACCCAGACGGGAAGACTTCGGAAGGGAACTTTCTTAAAAATAATATAAGTCGCAGCCATAAAAACCTCCAGCTGTTCTCCCCTTCTCGAAAGATAGGTCGGATACTTGGCTGTGTCAAGTCGGGTATTTACCTGAGCGGCATTGCTCATATCCTGGTGACAGCGAAGACGCGATCCGATATTCTATCTGGCCTAGGAGGAAGCAATCGATGAAGAACTACCATCTTCTCGTTACCTGGGGATACATCGCTATTTTGGCGGTGATCCTAGCTGTCATGCGCTCGCCGATTGCGTTTCGAGTCGGCTTATTGATTTTTGTGGCGATCTCATTTGCAATCATCCTGCGCCGTATCCGGACGGCGCCGAAGAGCTAAGTCGTCCCCGCCGACAGGCTTCCTTGCCAAGTAGTGCTTCGGCTGCGAAGCCTGTGGATGGAACCCACCGCCCCAGGTAAGGGAGCTTTTTTAGATTTCCTTGCTCCTTCGCTGGTCTCGACTCGGCTGTCAGCGCCAGACCGCTGCCGTGCATGGACTCTCTCTTAGGCAAGAATGTCCGAGAGCCCCCCGCCAAATTCGCAGGTTGTTCTCACAGCAGCTTGCCTCTCTCCGTGCCCGCGGAGGACTTGGACCTGGCGCTGCATATTGAAGAATCGCGCATGAGGGGAGTTCTGGATACCGACAAGCTGTGGGACCAGGAGCGGGGTGCGATCGAACAAGAGGTGGCGCAAGACCTCTCGAACCCCCAATACGTCTTCTACACGAGGCTGCTTACGGCGATGTTTCGTGGCACACCATACGAGCACGATGCTTTGGGGACACGACCGTCGTTCGATAAGACTACCGGCGAAATGCTGCACAAATTCTACAAAACGTGGTACGCGCCGAACAACGCGATCATGGTGATTGTGGGAGATGTCCACCCAGAGCAGACGCTGGCGGAAATCAAACAGCTTTTTGACGGCATACCATCGGAGAAAATCCCGCCTCGCCCGAAGGTGAAACTCGCCGGAGTGGCTGCGCAGACGCTCAATCTCGATACCGACCTGCCTTACGGATTGGCGGTGGTGTCGTTCCGGGCGCCTGGATCGGATAGCCCCGACTTCGGCGCGCTCACCGTGCTGGGCGACGTCCTCGACAGTCAACGAGGCACCTTGTACGCGTTAGTCCCGGAAGGGAAGGCTCTGGACGCGGGCTTCGCGGTGAGCAGCTTGCCGGAAGCGAGCGTGGCTTACGCGATGGGTGTCTACCCGCAAGGCGGCAATGGGGAAGCGCTGCTCGAAGAAGTGAAGGGCATTCTCGCCGACGACGTCAAGGACGGTGTGCCCTCGGATCTGGTGGAGGCCGCTAAACGCCACGAACTGGCCAGCGAAGAATTTCAGAAGGATTCGATCTCCGGGCTGGCCATGGAATGGTCGAATGCTCTGGCGGTGGAGGGGCGTCAATCGCCGGAGGACGACATCACGACCATTGAGAAAGTTACCGTTGCGGACGTAAATCGAGTGGCTCGCCAATACTTGAAGCCAGACAATACCATTCTCGCCATTCTTACGCCACAGCCTTCGGGTAAGCCAGTGTCGTCGAAAACCTTCGGTGGCGCGGAGTCGCTCGCGGCAAAGCCTACCGGCCCGGTGACATTGCCGTCGTGGGCCGAGAAGGCCGTGGCTCGGCTTGCTGTGCCGGACCTAACGATTCATCCGGTTGTGAGCACGCTCCCTAACGGGCTCAAGCTGATCGTGCAACCGGAATCCATCAGCAACTCGGTAACCGTGATAGGCCATATCAAGAACAACGCCGATCTGGAAACTCCTCCCGGGCAGGATGGTGTCAGCAGCGTGCTTGCCGATCTCTTTTCTTACGGTACGCAAACGCTCGACCGTATCGCATTTCAAAAAGCTCTCGACGATATCGGCGCGGACGAGTCATCTGGGACGGACTTCTCCTTAAAGGTGCTTCCAGACCACTTCGATCGGGGAGTGGAGCTATTGGCCGATAGCGTGCTGCACCCAGCCCTTCCGGCAGAGGCTTTCAAAATTGTGCAGCAACAGACCGCAGATGCCTTGGCAGGCCAGCTCCAGAGCTCCGATTATCTGACTTCACGCGCTCTGGATGCGGGGCTCTACCCGAAAAGCGATCCGATGTTACGCAAGGCGACACCGGCGACGGTCAACTCCGTGACATTGCAGGACGTGAAGAGTTACTACCAGCACGCTTTCCGGCCTGATTTGACGACGATCGTGGTGATCGGCAACGTCACGCCCGAGCATGCAAAGGAGCTGGTCGAAAAATACTTTGGAGTGTGGACAGCCTCAGGCCCGCCGCCGCAAACCGATCTTCCGTCCGTGCCGGCCAACGAGCCTGGCGTGATGACGGCCGTTCCAGACAAGAGCCGGACGCAAGTGAATGTCGATCTGGCTGAGACGCTGGAATTGAACCGGTTCGATCCGGACTACTACGCGCTCGATTTGGGGAACCATGTGTTGGGAGGTGGTTTTTATGCCACACGGCTTTATGAGGATCTGCGCGAGAACTCCGGACTGGTTTATTTCGTTTCGTCATCATTCGGCATCGGCAAGACGCGAGCGCTTTATAGGGTCGATTATGCCTGCGACCCGCAGAATGTTTCCAAGGCGCGCGCAATCGTGGAGCGCGATTTGAAGGCCATGCAGACGACCGTGGTGAGCGCGAACGAATTGCGCCAAGCCAAAGCAATGCTCCTGCGGCAGATTCCTTTAGCCGAATCGAGCGAAGCCAGCATTGCCAGGGGATTGCTTTCGCGCGCCACCATGGGATTGCCTCTCGATGAACCAAGCATTGCCGCGCATCATTACGTGGAATTAACCGCGGAGCAGGTGCAAGCTGCATTTGCAAAATGGCTTCGTCCTGCCGATCTAATTCAAGTGACCGAAGGGCCGAATCCTCAGTAAGAGAGGCCGCCCTTTAACCACGTAGTGGTGCGCGCGTATCTCCTGGCGCGTCGGCAATTTCGGGGTGTGCTCTACATGACAAAATTGACCCTGGACACGGGGAACGTGTTGTGGCAATTGCTTCCGCCAGAACCTCATGCGACAGCCAGCGACGAGAGCGGAGTTTTTATAATGAGGTGTTACAGGCTCCAGCGACAACTAAACCGCCGGAGCCTGCCAATGCTACTTGCTCGCCGATTCTTTCGATTCATTCCGCGGCGCATTTTTCTGCAGCACGGCAACCAGATGGCGGCCGGACGCAGGGATTCCAACTTTTCCACCTAACACGATTTGTCGTGCAGTAAGCTTCCGGCCATACACATCCGCGGTGGCATCATCATCGGGCCGAAGTGTGGAACCCTCGAGAGAAATGCCGGCAAAAAGGCCGCGTGAACGCGAATAGCTGAGGACCTCGGATCGCATATACGCGTCGGTATCGGCGGACGCATCTCGTCCGACGGGACCCGCCGCGATGGAAGCGTCGGCTCCTAGTTTGACTTTGCTACTGAGAATCGAGCTCGCGCCTCGCCCGTTCATGACCAGCAGAACGAGATCAGTTGCTTGGCCGCCGATTTGAAAACCGATGCTGCCCCCTTCGAGCGCATACATGGCTGGAGCGCCCCATGGTCCCTTGAATTTTTTTCCGGTGCGGCAAACCATCGCCCCGCGACCGTAGCTTCCACCGACCACAAAGGCCGCCTTGAGAACAGATGGGAAAACAATCACGCAATCCACCTTATCCAATACGTCCTGGGGGATATTTTCGGGTGTGTTCATGATTTCCTGCATCACGACCCCGGAGTTTTCCAGGCGCTTTTGTTCTTTGTTAGCCGCGTACAGTGCCGCGGTTGCAAGCAGCCCCACACAAATAACGAGAATCGATTTACGCATCATCGCTGACCTCCATGATCAGTTAAACCGAAGCGAGCGATCTGATTTACAAAACAGCGCCCTTGCTACTCGACCACGCAATGTTAGATGCATTGAGGATGGCTATCTGTCCCATTCCGTACATATTTGAAATGTGTTTGGACCGACCTCCAATGTTATTTCCGGAAAAACATGCACGCAGGCCCAAGAACATGGCGCTTTCAATCGCTGAAATAGCGCATGCTCAGGATCGGCCGCAGCTCAAGATAAGGGAGGAATGCGCCGAGGTCACCGCGTACCCACGAACACCATTATGGCCATCATAATTGCAAGGCCCACGGCGGAAAATACGATCATCCAGAACCATCTATGATCCTTCTTAATGTTCCATCGCCGGCCCATCACATTCTTGTTCTCCAGATGCCTGCCGCCGCCATTTAGCAGGATCCCGCGAACCATGCGAAACGTCGAAACGGGGATTTGTGTCCGCCTCGATTTTACCAACGGCAGGCGGCACAGGCCCCAGAACCGATGGGGCCTGTCAAAGTGCTGCGATGCGTTCATGTGCGAACGGTCATGGGGAGATTTTGGGATACCGGCCCGACCATGGTTCCGATTACATCGCCCGATACGACCAGCTCGAAGCGGCGGTTCCGTTGCCGCCCTCCTGCGGTGTCATTGGACGCGATCTTTGTGGCGCCGCTACGGCGTTCGTATTTGACTGCGCGCGTCGTACGGTCGACTACGCTCAACCGATATGTGGATGCTTGACCGGATTCGGCAGAAGTTGCGTTTTGTGCCTGAGTTATTGCTGATGTGCTCAAGCCCGCGAGGACTGCCAAGAGCACTACTGGAATTTTCACGATGAAGTTTCCTTGAATGGCTGCGACGCTTCAGTATCGGTGTTTTTTGATTCTGAATACTGTCCATTAAAGGACGTTTTGCTATGAACGCTCATTCCTTCAAGCGGACTGGTTTATGGTGCCACCGGGCGCTCTTTCGTGCACGGTGCACAGAATGATAGAAACGGCGAAGGTCGCATATTTCTTCAGACATAGAGAGACACTTCCGAACGTTATTTGTTGATCTCAGACGATGCGGAAGTTGACGACGTGCAGGGTACCCTTTTGAAACAAGAACCGAACCGATTGATTGTGCTGCGCTTCGATTGCTTTTGGAACAGATAAGCAGGACGCCGCGAATTCAATTAAGCCTATTTCTGCCAACGGCTTAATTGCCGGCCACACCTGCTGGCGTGGACTATCGGCCGCTCGGGGATAGAACATCTGGGCCGACCACGATTTATGGCTGAATTGTTTCGGTTTCCAATGGTACGGACGGTCCTGGGGCTTCGTCCGCTTCCTTGCCTTCCAGCACCGGCAAATTCACCTGTAGCATTGTGCCCGATCCTTCCGACCGAAGTTCAATGCGGCCGCCCAGCTCGTTCACGCGCTCGCGCATTCCGGCGAGCCCCACTCCGATTCCTGCGTTCCTGCGGAACTTTTCCATAACTGCTGGCGGAATCCCTTTTCCGTAATCGCGCACGGTCAACATCACTCGACCCGGCGCTCGTTCCAGGAGAATATCGGCGGTAGAACTGCCAGAATGCCGGTGGATGTTGGTAAGGCTTTCCTGTAGCACCCGAAAGAGCGTCAATTCGATCTCTCCAGGCATCCGGT
>DATLST010000364.1:0-7717 GCA_035534055.1 Candidatus Acidiferrales bacterium
AAGGAGCTCGGCCATCGCGCGCACCGCTTGGCCAGCAGAGCTGGCCGGCGCGGTGCAACGCGCGCCGGCCTCGGCTCCAAAACCTGACAGTTTTTCGACCGCCCTCAGAGGGTGAAGGGCGGCCGGAAAAACTGGGATGAAGATGAAACCAAAACCGCAAACGACGCGCCCCAGGAGGCGCGAAATAACCGGCGGACTCTACTTATAACTGGCGAGAAATTGGGGTGCAGGCCAGCAGGATTCACGCAGAACCCTGAGAGACGAGGATTTGGAGGCGATTGAGGCAGTACGGGGGTAGCGTATACCCTAGCGGCAATAGAGTGGCGAGAGACTTACCTCGTCGGAAAGGATTCGAAAATGGATACCGTCTGATTCAAGACTGCAAGTTTTTCAAAGATATTGCCGCCAACGTTGTCAATCCCAAATGACTGCCAACCGGGATGACGTTGCTAACAACGACTTAGAGCGGGCGGAGAATGTCGAAGCAAATCGCCCGACTGCCATTGTTGAAAAGGCTTGATCCGAAGATTAACATGCGGACGAAGAACCCGTTCAGCAAATCCGTCACTGGGCGACTCACCGTATCGAGTTGCTCAGTATGTTTGAGATCGAGCAGACCCGGCGGAATGGCTAGTCTCACGCCGATGGGCTTCGCGTCGTTGTGTTCTATGAAATGGAAGGTTCCATTTTCGCACTTGGTCGCAATTAAGATCGCACGCGCCGCGTCAAAAGTCGCGGCGCGTGTAGGCTCTGGCGCCAAGCAAAATGGGCAGCACGATCCATAGCGACAGTGCGGTTAGCGTAATAACAAGACCACGCCTTGCACCGAAGAATTGCTGGAAGATGGCTCCTGTGTAACCCATTAGGGCCGCGATATCGAGCCTCAACAGGATCATGATGCGCGCCAGATCGAACGGGTTAAGCAGCGCCAATCCCACCAACGGCCGGCCGAGTTGGTAGGTGGGGAAGGTCATGATTAGCGCGAGCAGGAGTCCATCGTAGATGACAGCGAAGAAGAGCCACAGCACGAGCGCGCCGCCCAGCGCCTTGAGACGGTCTTCGGTTCCGTCCGAGATCAGAAAGGCGAGCGCCACGCAGATCAGCGTGAGCATCAAGCCTGCCAGCAGCAGCAAGAGCAGGGTTCCTCCCGCCCCCTCGCTCATTCCGTACCACAGAAAGGGAGCGGCCAAGCCGATGGCGAAGGGCACTGCCAGGGAAACGGCAACTGCGAGATATTGGCCGACGAAGACGGCGCGCCGCGAAACCGGCTGGGTGAGCAGCAGGTCGGCATATTCGCGAGCGTTGTAAAAGCAGAGCACGCCGACCACCAGACTCACCAGCGGAACAAGAAAAACCACCAAGTCGAGCACGCTCGCCGCCGCCTGGTCTGGCTCCGCGCCGAAATAAAAGAGCGCCCATCCGACCGCCCCGAAAAACAGGGCGTACGCGCCGAGCCATCGGTTGCGTGCCAGTTCGCGCAGGCTGAAGCGCAGAACTGTCAGCATTCCGCGCACGGCAAACCGTCCTCCATCATCTTTGCGATCGTCGCCTCAAGCGTCCGCTCTCCGGTGGTTGCGAGCGCCCGCGCTGGCGCACCGTCGAAGTAGACGCGCCCGTCGAGGAGGAAGATCACACGGTCCACAAGATCTTCCAGCTCGGCCATCAGATGCGAGGCGACGATTATTGTTTTGCCGCGCGCCCGCTCCTCGCGCAGCCACTGTCTCTGCCGGCGGCTCGAAAGCGGGTCGAGTCCAACCGTTGGCTCGTCCATCACGAGGATTTTCGGATCGAAGACTGCCGCAATCACGAGGCTGATCTTTTGGCGCGTTCCTCCGGAGAGATAACGAAGCGGCCGGCTCATCGCAGACTCAAGTCCGAAGCGCTCGATTAGCGAATTCTCATGGTGAGCCGCGACACCGCGCAGGTTGGAGAGGAATGCCAGCAGCTCTCTGGCGCAGAGCGCTTCGGGAAAGCGTGGGGTTTGCGGAACGTAACCGATTTTATTGCGGTAGTCCCAGTCGCCATTGATCACGGCCCCGTCGATTAGTATCTCACCCGCATCCGGACGGATCAGGCCGACCACACATTTCAGCAGGGTGCTCTTGCCCGCGGCGTTGGGTCCGACGATCGAGGTGATCTCGCCCGGCTTGATCGCGAGGCTGATGCCATCGAGTGCGGTCAGCGCGCCGAAGCGCTTGCGAAGGTCACGGATTTCGACCACGAAGGCCTCCTCATCAGCGGCTCAGTGTCGGCAAGGGCTTTCGGCGTGAGCAGCGGGATCGCGCGCTCGGCAACCTGCAGCAGTTCTGCAAATGGGCTGCGAAGCAGGACCATCGTCGCGGGGTAATTCTCCGCCAGCACCGTGAATAGCGCGACCGGGTGGTACGGCACGTCGCCGATCCCGTCACGATTGAGATCGTAGCCGCGATAGCTACTCCAGTAGTTCCCGTCGAAGGAGTTGTCGGAGGTTTTGGAGCTGTTAGTCGCAACGTCGAAGGTGTTGGCGTCAAAGACGTTGTCGGTGAACCGGTTGCCGTCCGAATCAGCCAGGACGCGCGCGGCGATGCCGTTGCCCAGAAATTTGTTCTCGGCCAGCGTGTTGTGGTTGGAGTCCTCCGCATAGAGTCCGACCGAATTGTGAAGGAAAAGGTTTCGCTCGAGGCGGCTGTCGTCGAGCCCTTTGAGCAACGCTCCATAGCAGGCCGCACCCCAGTTGTGCTCTATGCGGTTGCCGGTCACGAGCAGGCGCTTTGAGTACATCAACACCTCCCCCGCCTGATTGTTGCGCAGGATGTTGTCGCGGTAGCTGTTGTCGGCGGAATACATCGTGTGCATCCCGTAACGCAGGTTGTGCTCGCTCAGATTGCCGACGATCGCGCTGTCGTGCAGAAACTCGAAGTACAAGCCGTCGCGATAGCCACTCACGCGGTTATTTTCCACAACCACGTGGCTGCAATTCCAGAGATGAATTGCATTTCCACCGAACGATGCGGAGATCGTGTGACCTCGAACAAGATTGTTTCTCACCTCACAATCCGTCGAAACCGCAAGATAGATGCCGAACAGGTCGTCAAGCACGCGGTTGTTCTCGATCACGCAACCCCGTACCTTGCTGACCTTGATTCCGGCCGGGTCGCCAAGAGCTCCGGTCCCTGAGTGCTGCACCACGAAGCCGCTGAAGCTTACATCGTCCGCGGTAACTGTTATCACATCAGAAAGGCCTCTGCCGTCAACGATCGGCCAGCCCTCGCCCAAGATCTTGAGCGGTTTGTCCACAACGATATTGCCCTCGTGGTAATACCCGCCGCGCACGAGGATCCGCGAACCGGCCGGAGCATCGCGCACCGCCTCTTTGATACTTGTAAAGCGGCAGGTTGGACAGACCACTACCGTGGCCGGTGCTTGCGCGGCCCGAGCACTACAGGCGGCACCTAGGACGACGACGAGTGTGCTGCCCAGCGCGAGCCAGCATTTTGTCCGGGTCAAACACCGCCAACCTGCCGCCGGAGGGGCCTTGAGTCTCCGCCGAACTCTCATCACGCATTTGTCCATCGAAACAACTGTTACGATGCGGCAGCTATCGATTTAAGCGGCGAGTGTTGATTGGTGCTCAGGACGCTTCTAGTGAATGGTCGCCTGCTCGCAGGTCGGGTGAGCCATTCCGCTGCGAGGGCGAGGAAACCCAAGCCGAACGACGCCATCATCGCGATCCCGCCGAGCCCCGGCCAGGTCATCACGTGGAAGGTTCCCAAAATAGTGTACGAGCCCAACAGGCGTGGAGTGAACGGTGCGATCCTGATAGCGGCGTGGGGATTCAGGTTGTTGCCGTATGTATAAAGCCACCAGTAAAAGTCGCCGAGCAGCGCGAGGCCGATCGCCGAAAAGGCGCCGAGCCATGCGACGAGCGGCCACAGGCGGTCACGACTCCAAGTGGCGACAACCAGTCCAGTACCGCACAGGAGCGCAACGAGCCACGGCATTACATACAGAACGTGGAAATCGCTTTCGTTTATCTTGGCCATCCCAATGTAGTGATTAAGCCCGTTGATAAGATTGATTCGCCCGCCGACGTGGTTGATGTAAATCGTCAACGGAAGGCCTTGTGGGTACTCGGGATACAACGGAGCGGTGAAGTTGTAATGCCACAGGGGCGCGAGAAACGTACCGAGCAGAACGATCGCTGCCGCATAGACGAACCCGTGGGCTATATTGAGACCGAGCAGGTGTTTGCTCAATGGCGATGGAGCCTGCTGCGTGCCAGTCGCGTAGGCTGAGGGCCATCCCACTTGATCCGTTTCAGCGCCCTCGGCGGATTCGGTAACCTTGCTCATCTTCATTTGCCTCCTCCGTGCCATGAAAGCGCGACTTTCTCACCCGGCGGCGAAACGCGCACGTAGCCCTGCATCTCTTGGTGGAGCGCCGAGCAAAAATCGGTGCAATAGAACGGGAATACACCTACCTGTTTCGGAACCCACTTCAGCGTACGTGTTTCACCTGGCATGATGAGTAAGTCGGAGTTGGCCGCGCCCATCACTGCGAATCCATGCGGCACGTCCCAGTCCTGCTCCAGGTTGGTGAGGTGGAAGTAAACGGTGTCACCGACATGGATTCCCTCGATGTTGTCAGGGTTGAAGTGGCTGCGGATCGCCGTCATATAGACATGGACGGCGTTGCCTTCGCGCACGACCCTGACATCCTGCTCACTCTTGGTCGCGTACGGATTGTGGTTCTGGCTGATCGGATCGTACTTGACGTTATGCGGCATCAGAATGCTGGCCGGGATTGCCTGGGCGTAGTGCGGTTCTCCGATTGTTGGAAATTCAAGCAGCATCCGCATCTTATCGCCCGAGATGTCGATCAGGTCCGCCGACTGTCCCATCTCAGGACCGGTAGGTAAAAAGCGATCCTTGGTCATCTTATTGATCGAGATGAGGTATTTGCCCCACGGATGGGCCGAGTCGCCGCCGGGGATCATCAAATGTCCGGGCGCGTAATAGACCGGCATTCGATCCTCTATTTGCCAGGTTCCCAGCTTCCATTTGATGATCTCGGAACTGATGAAGCAGGTGGTATAAACATTGCCCTTGCCGTCGAACTCGTTGTGTAGCGGGCCGAGGCACGCGTTGGGGACCTCCCCTGCGAGTACCGCCTCGTACTTCAGAACCGGGATACCGTAGCTCTCAGTTTCAAACTGCTTTTGCTGGATCGCGGTCAGCATCTTGTGAAATGAGTGGATCGGAATCGTCGAAGAAAGCTTGGCGCCCGCGACGATGTACTCTCCGGTGGGATCGACGTCAATGCCGTGAGGCGACTTGGGCGTCGGGAGATAATAGATCATGTCAGGGCATGCTTGTGGCGTCAGCATCGTCGTGCTCTTGAGCTCTTCAGACTTGGCCACATGCGTATTCGGGTCCACGTAATTGTGGAAGTAATCCGCCGGTGTCTGTTTACCCTTGCCCTGTGCCACGCACTGCTCGGCGCGTTTCCAGTTGACGGCGGCGACGAAGTCCTTGTCGAACTGCGACGCGTTGACCTCAAGGAGCGTATGGGCCTCCTCGGTGTTGTAGCTGCTGAAGAAGCACCAGTCGGCCGACGGACCCTTGCCGCAATGCGCGAGGTCGTAGTCAAATCCCGGGACTAGCAACTGGAACGCAATATTCATATGTCCTGATTTCGGATCGACCTTGATAAAATTGAGCGTACCCTTGAAGTTGCCCTTGTAGTCGGCAATCGGCATGTCTCTTTCAGGGATCGGAACGCTGAAACGTGTCCCGGCGACCAAGTACTCGCTGTTCTGCGTGATGAAAGGAGCGGAATGCAATCCGGCAACGTGCGGAATTTCCAAGATTTCGTCGGTCCTGAAGCGTTGAAGATCGAGCCGCGCGATGCGCGGTGTGTTGTTAGCGTTAATGAAGAGCCAGCGTCCATCCGGCGTGCCGTTGGTCTGGGAGAGTTCAGGATGGTGGCTATCGTCCCACGGTATAAAACCGTGCGAGGTCATCAGCATCGCCTTCGTTTCTTCGGAAAAGCCATAGCCGTCTTCCGCGTTTTGCGAGAAGACGGGTATCACCTGCATTAGGCGCCCCGAGGGAATCCCATAAATCTCAACCTGGCCATTGAAGCCGCCGGAGAAGAATCCATAGAATTCATCATAAGTGCCCGGCGATACATAAACGCGTGACGCCGCGTTGCCAGCCATCGACTGTGGTTTTTCCTGCGCGTTGACCCGCAAACTGAGCATCACGGCGATGATCAAAGCGATTAGCAAGGTTACGATCGCCGTTGCGCCAACCACGCGCCGCGTATTGCCTGTTCCGTTCATAGCCTGATCTCCCTTTTGATAAATCAAATCCGCTGTGACGCCAGTGGCTCCGGTTCGATGCGGTTACTTCTTGACCACTACCTCACCGGCCATTCCCGAGTTCGCGTGTGGAATGCACAAATAATGATAGGTTCCTGGAACCGTGAATTTGTGAATCCATGTCGCTCCCGGCGCCATGAAACCCGAGTCGAAGCTCTCGGCACCCGGTGGCAGTGGCGGATTGGCGGTCACCGAATGCATGTTGTGCCCGGTGTTTTCCCACTCGACTTCACCGCCAACCTTGATAGTGACCTTTTTGGGTACGAATGCCGCAGGCACGTCGGTCATTTTCACGACGACCGGTGAATTCGCATGCGCAGCAAACGCAGGAACTGCTATTCGAGCGACCGCCAATAGGCCAGCGGCGGTCAGGATTGTCACAAAACGGCCGAGTCGACCTAAAGACGATGTAGTCTCTGCCAAGCTTTGGCTCATGATTCTCATTAGTCTCCCTAACACGACATCCGGAGAAATATAAGCAAATCTTGTACCGGCCAGTTTGGTAGCGTCGCCCTTGAGCAAGCTATGTTTCATAGAAAGGCAAAGTTTATAGATGTGTCCGACGGCTACAGACTGGTGCCGTTTGCGCCATGTCGCCGGTGCAATAAGGCATAAAAACCAAGACTTAATCTGAGCGCACAGAGGAGTTTTTATCGAAAGTTGTGGATTAGGTGCAGGAATGAAAAAGGCGGAGCACCCTTCCGCGCTGGCAACGCGGACTTCCGTTGGAGCTCGGTGAGAGGAGATGCCACCGGTGCGGAAAGTAACGGAGAATGGGACAGCAAGAGAAGCCGTCAAGGAGCATTATGGGCTGCACGAGATCGCACGGACGAGAGCGCGGCGGATCCTGATCGGCGCGCTCAGGACTGAGGCCGACGACTACATCACGCGCGCCCAGCCGCCGCGACGCGGGACGTTCCTCGACACCCGACAATCCCATGTTCGGGCTTACTGCCATCGTGCTAGCTGGCGATCTCATTCGCGATCTCCCTACGTTCCTGGGCCAACGCCCCCAGCAAGGCGGTGCGGTACAACTCGCGCATCGGACCGGTCCCCGGCTCGAAGCGCGCGGCGACCCTGCCTCCGTCAAGCACCGCGATCGCGGGCGCAAGCGAATCGACCGGATCCAACTCGTGCGTCGCCATCACGACCGTCGCGCCCTCGGCGGCGCGCGATCCGAGATATTCGACAACCCGCTCCAGCGTCAGCGGATCGAGTCCAGCCAGCGGCTCATCGAGCAGGAGCACATCGGACGGCTGCAGAAACGTCCATGCAAGCCCCAACCGGCGTTCCCATCCGCCGGAGAGCTCGCCGACGCGGTAGTCATGGACCTCGCCGACTCCCGTCACTTCGAGC
>DATLST010000365.1:0-11422 GCA_035534055.1 Candidatus Acidiferrales bacterium
GCAGGTGTTTGAGAAAGGCCACCACGTGCGGCGCGTGGATCGCTCCGGGATACAACCGGAAATAGAAATTCCACAGCCTGATGCCCGCGATAACCGAAAGCGTCTTCCAATTAAAATGATATTGCAGCACCGGCGTGTGGCAAATGTCGCTATATTATGCGATATTCAATAATTGACCTCTGGTGTGATGCACTGCCCCGCACAGCCGGTAAACGAATGGATTGGCGTTCCGCCTATTTAGCGATCAGGCTGCTACCGGGACTGACACTCGTCTTCTCGGCGGGCGTGCCGTGGGGAACCGCGCGCACCTGAATTCCGGCCGGATGGGAAGCTCCGAGCGAATTCGACAATTCATCGCCAGCCGGAGGAATTTCGCGCTGAACTGTTTTGTGTTCGTCGCCCGCAAGTTTGACCGCGCTCAGGTTCGCTTCCTTGTCGAATTCTCTCGTGGCAGCTTCCAGGTCGGTAGATCCCGAGCCATTGATGTTCGGTTGAGCAGCCGTGGGCTTGGAATCGGATTGCCTGGCGGCTGGCCGAACGGAGTCTCGTTCTCCCTTCGCGTGGTCGATCTGCGAGGGCGGCAAGGCTAAGATGCGTGCTGGCATTGCCAGAGTTAACAGGAGCATGACGCTAATAGAAAAGTGCTTCATCGGAACGGGGCCCATGGATCCAGATGCAAAAGACACAAGCACAAACTATCGCGACAAAGCGTCGACGATCAGGCGCTCGGCTCACGGACCAAATGAATACCGCCATTGACGGTGCGCACGCAGATTTCGGGGCCGCCCATACCCAGTTTGGCGCGGAACGCACGCGCGGCGATCGATGCTTCGGTGGAAGTCACAGGTAGTTCTGAAGAAAACTCTCCGTTCACGTTCAGGACTGTCAAGTCCGCCCCCGCGCTGGAGGGCAGCCCGAGCACGACGGAGCCGTTGATCGTTTCCAGATTCATTGGCGCTCCATCGTGGAGATGGGTCAGTTCGAGGCGAAGGTCTCCATTCGTGGTCTTGGCGCTAAATCGGCCGGAGCTATCGAGCACCTCGACGTTGCCGTTTACCGAATGCAGATCCCCACCACCCGCGACGCCTCGCACGAGCACGCTGCCGTTGACCGTTTTAATGTTACTGAGCAAAACCCGCGAGGGAACGTATACGTGATATTCCACAGCCACCTCGACTCCGGCGCCTTGCGGATAGAGCGTGTGAATTAGCACCTGACCCGGCCGGCTTTGCACATCAATCTTTACTCGTCCGAGATCGCGCTGGTCGTTCTTCGCGATTTTGACCGCCCTCACTTCCACCTCGTTGCGGTCCCATCCATCGACCTTCACCGAACCGTTTACATTTTCCAACAGGAAGCTGCCTCCGGCTGGAAGCGGATAGGAGTGCTGAAAAAATTGATCGCTCGCAAAACCAGGGAGACCAAAGCAGAGCACAGCCGCTAAAAGCAGTGCTGTTCGTGAGACGACGTTTCGCCCGCCTATCCGCCCTTGGGATTGGAATGGCAAACTCATGGTGTTTACTGAAGCTCCCTTCCCGGTTGTTGAATCGCTTGGCTCCTACTTCCAACCGGCTTCACGGCTCGAATAGATCTCCACCAGCGTGCTGTAATTGTTCGACCCGGTGCAACTGCGATTGAATCTGCTGCTGAAGTTGTTCCATCTGCTGATTGTAAATGTACATTTGCTTGCTAGCATCGCTCAGAACGACCCGGATATTCCCCGCCACGGCGTGCAGCTGCAAGAGTTCGCCGCCGCCGTTCAAGGAGCCTACGGCGCGCACTGTGCGCGAGCCGTCCGAGGAATCGGCGTAGCTCACCTGCAGTGGGAATGCCGGATCCACGATGAAGCGGTGCTCATCGGCCATCTGGATTTGCGCGTCAATGGTCACGGGCAAATGCCGCGGGAGATAGACGACGATGTCTCCGTCGTTTGACTGAAGATCGCAGTTGCCCGGCTGCTTGACGGGCACCACGAACCATGCGGTGATCCCGCCGGCGGCGGCGGTGGCCTTTACGGCGCTGTCTACATGCGTCAGATAGATGCTACCGCCAACCGTTTGAAGATCCGTCGGACCTGAAACGCGGACCACGTGAATTCCGCCACCGCCTGTTCGCGCGCGGACCAGGCCGGCCGCTTCGCCGACTTCGATTTGGCCGCCGGCTGTTTCGGCGACGAGCGCGCCTCCGGAGTGTTCCAGCGAGACGTTTCCACCGCCGGTCACGAGATGCGCGGTTCCGCCTACCGACGCAACGCGGATATGCCCACCGCTTGTGTGCAACGAAGCGTTGCCGCCAATCGAGCCGGTGGTGATGTGGCCGCCGCCGGTATTGGCCACCAATTCGCCGGATACATTCTTCACGGTAATGTGACCGCCGCCGGTCTCCAGGTGCGCCGATCCATCGATATTTCCTATCATGATGCTGCCTCCGGCGCTTGAGAGGACAACACGGCCGTTAATGTCATCCGTTTCAATGTTGCCACCGCCAGTTGAAACATCCAGACTGTAATTCCTAGGAACATTCACTTCGAGCGTCACCCAGAGCCGACCTGTGGACACGGACGGCGCATGACCCTTCAGATGGACGCCGTCGGGTGTTTCTCGCGCGGAGATGTTGAAATCCTTCAGAAGCTGCCGCGCGTTCTTCTGTGAGGCGTCTGCCTCCAGACGAACGTGGTAATCCACCTTGCCCGAGTCCTGTGTGTGAATGATGACGTTGCCAAGTTCGCTGACCAAATGCAGGCGCTGGCCGTCATGCGTAGGAATCGAGCCCGCCAACTGCGCCGTCAGCCTTGACGGAGACGCAACCGAATTGGAGAGTTTTGCCCTGCTTCGCTCCACGGCGCTCGTGCAGAGCATCACGCCGCTAATCGCCAGCAGCAAAGTCGCTCCGACAAGCAGAAAGCTCCGCAATCGCGGGGACAAGAAGAAAACATAGCGGCCAGCAGGACTGGGCGAGGCGCTTCGCATGTCTAAGGCTCTGTGCGCGGGACGAGATCGCGAATAGCCCCGGCGCTTTGCAGACGAATATACGTGCTGGGGTCGTTCTGCATGCGATCACGCAGCACGGCTAGCATATGAGGGTCGGCGACTACTTGTCCGTGTTCGGCCATCTGGCGCAGCGAGTTGACGGCCTCGATGCGAACACCGGGATTGTGGTCGTCCACCAGGGCATCAACCAGCGTTTCGCGAATAATCTCCTGCGGTTCGGCCCCGTTCAGCGCTTCGAGCGCTTTCAGCCGTACCGCCGCGTTACGATCCGTGTGGACCGCTTGGCACAGGGCCGACCGAACTTCCGGATCGTTGTTTCGCGTGCGCAGCAGGTCCACCGCATTGAGCCGGACATCGGAGTCGAAACGCTCGCTGTGGTGCAGCACGTAGAGCAGCACACGTTTCACATCGTCGTTATCCACAGTGCCCTGTAAGGTGATGGGCTGCTGAGCCCTCATCTGTAATTCCACTTGAGGGAGATTTTCGCCGCTCGACGGGAACACATTGATTCCGGCAACGTCCGCGGTGCGTAGATCCAGCGTGCCTGCGGGCGAATTCACCGGTGTGCTTGTAGTCGAGCCTGAATTTGCGTTATCTGGGGGTTCGGCCGAGCCAGTTACTGCCACGGGAGAAACCACAGGGGTGGGATTCCGGAGTAGGCGTGGCCCCAGCATTCCCATCGAGAAACCAATCATGAGCAATAAAGCGGCGCTCCAAGCGGGCCGGGGCGAAAGCCAATTGGAAGGGAGGAGCGTTCCCACCGTGCGGCGTACCCATCCCCTCTCCTCTTCGCGGTCGAGAGCATCTTCAAGACTGGCCCGGCAGCTTGCCAGTAGCGAGGCATCGGGTTCCTGCCGATGCGCGGCCAGCAGTACAAGCAGTTCTCTTTCTCGGTCCAGCGCCGCAGAACAATCTGCACATCGCGCGAGGTGCCCGGCAAGGTCGGCCTGCTGGACCGGCTCCATCTCATTCCCCGCCGCAAGCAGGACAAGCAAAGGCTGCCATTTGCTGCACGACCGGCCACTGTTGTCGTCTGTGTGAGAGATTGCGTCCAAACGCATTTCCTGATCCCTTGCCTAACGAATACCGTCTAGACTGGCACGCAGTTTGCGGGTTGCACGGAACAGCGAATTCTTCACGGTCTCCTCGGAAGTTCCCAAAAGCTCTCCGATGGCCCGCAGTCTCATTCCTTGATAATGCTTCATCTCGAAAACGGTGCGCTCGCGCGGCGAGAGGCGCTTCATCGCCTCCTGAATCTTATTGCCGAGTTCCTGCCCCAGCATTTGTTTCTCCGGATTGGAAGTGGCTCTTAGCTCCGGCTGCCGGTCGAAGAAATCGTGGGTGCTGCCTTCGGATTCACCGACAAAAGGGGCTTGATCTTCGCGATGGCTGGCACGCCGCCGCAGATAATCGAGCGCCACGTTGGTGGCGATCCGATAAAGCCAGGTGTAGAAGCTGCACTCGAACCGGAAGCGATTCAAGCTCCGATACGCCCTCAGGAAGCTCTCCTGATAAATGTCGCGGGCATCCTCCGGGCGATGCACCAGATTCAGTGCCAAGCGCAAAACGTCGCGGTCATAGCGACGCACCAATTCCTCAAACGCAACTCGGTCGCCGGCCTGGGCCTTGCGAACAAGGGCGTGCTCCTCCGCGCACTTAGCCGCCGCTGCTTGGCGCTCATCCGCTTCGAGCGCGACACTCAATCCCACGACGCACTCCCGCAACCGGGGGACTGGCGCAGATGTTTCTGACTCTCTCCCATCCGAGTCGAACCTTTTGGGAACCTCCAAGGATATAGACGACCGGGGAAAGTCTTGGTGAGCATTCAGCCCCGATGTTTCTCTCCCCGCAAGGTTTCGTCGCATCTCTAGATCTTGTGATGCAGTTTCTCCGCATTGTGTTGTGACCGCTGAACTTATCTGGCCCATCCAGAATTTGAACTGCCACGCAAAACTCTTGGATTAGGGGCGTTCCCGAAGCCTGGCGAAGAAGGCACTATTAAGGTGAAAGCCCAATCGAATTAACCCGTACACCCCGACGCAGACCGCGAAATCCAGGGCTACACCTGCATCGATCTGAAATCCCTGATGTCTCAGAGATTCTGGCAAATGGGGGGCCAGAGAGAAGTAGTAAATCGCATTACCGAGGAGAATCGCGACAAGGTATTCCAGCCATCGCCTGGGAGTCGCGCCTATAAATTGCCGTGCCTTTGCCATCGGTCAGTCGCCAAAGCGCGCTAGCAGTCGAACCTTGGCTGGATGAGTCGTCAGAGCCCAGCAGAAGCGCGACCCCAAATATAGGGCAGCCCAGGATTCGTGTAAATGGCCGAATGCGACTGGCGAGCCTGATCGCGAACAAATGGTATAAAAGGACGGAAGATGTGCTGGCACGCATTCTGCTTCCCATGCCCACCATGCTGAGCAATCCGGTGAAGTACTTGCGAGGAGTCGGCCCGCAAAGAGCCGCAGCCCTTGAAGAGCGCGGCATCACAGCCGTTAGCGACCTGCTCAGCTATCTCCCATTCCGCTATGAGGACCGCATCCGATTCACCCCCATCGCGGAAATCGTACCAGCTCAGGTATACACGATCGACGCGCAGGTTTCGAGTGGCGGAGGCGGGACGGTCCGCTTCGCACGGGGTCGCAGCCCCGTGTTTCACATCACTGTGCGCGACGGCTCCGGCAGTTTGCATGCGCGCTTTTTCCATGGAGGGTACCTCGCGGGCCGCCTGCAAGAGGGCCAGCGGCTGATCTTGCATGGAAAGGTGGACCGCGATCCGTATCGTCCAGGGCGGCTTGAGATGGTGAACCCTCAGTTCGAACTTGTGGGAGGGGTCGACACTGGCTCCGTCGATTCCACCGAAGTTGGGCGCATCGTGCCTATTTATGAGGCCATCGGCGGGATCAGCTCGCGAATGCTGCGGCGCATCATCTACGGCGTGCTGACCAATTTCGGCGGCAATGTGCCGGACCCGCTCCCGTCCGAACTTCGCGAGCGATATCGTTTTCCGACGCGCCGCGAGGCCCTGCTCTACGCCCATTTCCCGCCCAAGAATGAGAGCCTCGAGCTTCTGAACAGTTTTCGCAGTCCTGCGCAAGTCCGGTTAATTTTCGAGGAGTTCTTCTATTACCAGCTTGCTCTGGCGCTACGGCGGCAAAACGAAAACCGCCAGCGCGGGATTGCCATGCGAATCCGCGAAAACCAGATCCGGGAGGCGCTCAAGCGCATTCTTCCCTTCAAGCCAACCGCCGCGCAAAAGCGCGTGCTCGCTGAAATTGCCGGTGATCTCGAGCGGCCTTTTCCCATGCACCGCCTGCTCGAAGGCGATGTGGGGAGCGGCAAAACCATCGTGGCTTTGGAGGCCGCGACGATCGCGATCGAGAACGGCTATCAGGCTGCACTGATGGCCCCGACCGAAATCCTTGCGACGCAGCATTACCTCGCGGCGCGGCGCGTGTTCGAGCCGTCAGGTTATAAGACGGAGTTGATCATTAGCGGCCGCAAGCGCGCCGAACGGGAAAACATCCTTGCTCGCATCCAGAGCGGCGAAGCACAATTCGTCGTCGGCACTCACGCGCTGATCGAAGACCCGGTGAAATTCCACCGCCTGGGGCTCGCCATCGTGGACGAGCAGCACCGCTTCGGCGTGCTGCAGCGCAAGCGGCTTATCGACAAAGGAGCTTCTCCCCATGTGCTAGTAATGACCGCAACGCCCATTCCGCGTACGCTTGCGCTTACACTCTACGGCGATCTCGACCTCTCCGTGATCGACGAAATGCCGCCTGGGCGCACGCCGATCGAGACGCGCTGGGCTTGCGATGCGCAGTTGCCCGGTGTCTGGCAATTTCTTCGCCGGGAAATCGAGCGAGGCCGCCAAGCGTACGTCCTGTATCCGGTCATTGAGGAATCCAAGCAGGAATTGAAAGCAGCCACGGCCGAATACGAGCGCCTCACGAAGACCATCTTTCCGAAGCTGCGCGTGGGATTGCTGCACGGACGTCTGAAAAACGATGAAAAGGACGGAGTGATGGAGCAATTCCGCCGGGGCCGTTTGGACATCCTGGTCGCTACCACCGTGATCGAAGTCGGCGTCGATGTGCCGAACGCAACCGTGATGGTCATCGAACACGCCGACCGATTCGGGCTCGCGCAACTGCACCAGTTGCGCGGACGCATCGGCCGGGGAACGGAGAAATCGCATTGCATTCTGGTGGCGCCAAAGTCCCTTACGGGGGAAGCACTGGAAAGGATTGAAACGATGGTCGCTACCACCAATGGATTCGAAATCGCCGAGCGAGATTTGAAACAGCGCGGGCCCGGAGAATTTTTTGGCACTCGGCAGCATGGCGATGCAGCATTTTCCTTTGCCCAGCCGATTCGCGATCATGAATTTCTGGAACTGGCGCGCCGCGAGGCCTTTGCGCTTGCCGAGGATCCCGCGCGCGCCGCTGAAATGGTAGCTCGCCTCGAATCGCTTAGCCCTGCCTGGCAAAAACGGTACCACCTGGCGTCGGTTGGATAAGTAATGAGAGTCATAGCAGGCACATACCGCAGCCGGCGCCTAAAGGGGCCGGGCAAATTGCGACTGCGGCCCACGAGCGATCGCTTGCGCGAAACACTGTTCAATATTCTTGGCCTAGCCGTCAAAGACTCGCTGTTTGTGGATCTCTATGCGGGCACCGGCGCAATCGGCATCGAAGCGCTCAGCCGCGGCGCCCGCGAAACTGTCTTCATCGAAACGCACCCAGCCACCACGCGCTTGGTGCGAGAAAACCTGGGATCCCTCGGAATTCACACGGGCGCGGAAGTGATCGAGGAAGACGTAGTTCGCGGCTTGGAGAAGCTCGCTGCGCGGCACTCGATCGCGGATTTTATTTTTCTCGACCCGCCCTACCAGGACGCGGAGGAGCATCTGCGCGTGCTCGAATTTCTCGATGCTTCGCATCTGATCGCGCCGTATGGCATCGTGATCGTCGAGCATCACAGCAAGACAGAATTGCCGGAGCGATTCCACCGGCTCGAGCGGACCCGGTTGCTCGAACAAGGCGATGCATCCCTGAGTTTTTACCGGCTGGCAGCCGCCGCCTAGGGCGGGTGCATCTCACCCCGTCGGGTATAATGGCGAATCCAATGCACCTCAGCGCCACACCAGAACGGGTCGCAGAGCGCGTCCCTGAACCGCTCGTCTGCAATCTCGGCGTAGCGTGGGAATCGCCGTGGGAAGAGTTCAGGACCAGTCTGCGTGATTTCTTCACGTGTCCGCGCCCGGCGAAGCACGCCACGAATCCAGAGAATCCTTCTTTGCGGGTAGAGTGGGTGCGCGGGCGGCTGCCGGGGCGGGCCTTTCTGGCATCGTGCTTGTGGCACGTCGCCATCGTAATGATTCTGATTCTGCCGATCTGGGGATTTCTCCCCCAGGCCGAGAACACCCTTGCCCCAGTGCAGATCGAGGTAACCTACGTGCCGGAGCAGGATTTGCCTCCCATTTCCTTGGCGGCCCGAACTCCAAAACGCACTGCGCCCGCGAAGAAGGAGAAAGTTCCCAACACATCGGCCGAACGGCACGGAGCAGACGCTTACAATCCGCGGCAGACCATTCTTTCCGTTCCGGCGCGGGTGACCCACCCGCGCCAGACACTTATTCAACCGGACGCACCGGCCACCGCGCCGAAGATCGATGCTCAGTTGCCAAACATGGTGCAATGGGCAGCGACGGCAAGCCCCGAGGCACACCTTCAGTTATCGCCCATAACGGCAGCACCGCGTGCACGCAAGCGCGTGGTGCAGGACGTGGCCGTCCCCGAAGTTCCAAACTCGGAGAAAAATCCAGGCCCTCTCAATATCGGGGCGGCGCCGGTGGAAAATCCGCAGGTGCAGATGCCCATGAGTGCGACGTCTGCGGTGGCGGTACAACGTAAGAGACAGACAGATTCTGCCGCAGCTCCGGACATTGGATCGACTGCTTCCTCGACTGACGCAAACCTGCATCGATTGATCGCTCTTTCGGCAACGCCAGCTCCTCCCGTGCCAGAGGTCAGCGTTCCGCACGAAAACCTTGCCGCGCGCGTCGCGATTTCGCCCGAAGGCCACAAGCCCGGAACACCGGGCGCTCTGGAGCGCGGTTCCACCGGAGCAGAGTCGAGCAGCGACGTTTCTCCGGCAGGAATGAACGGTATGAAAAACGCCGCGGGAGACGCAAATTCGCTTCCAGCGGCCGTGAGCATCCGTGGAGGATCCAGTAGCTCCGGAGCGTTTGCGACGTCCGCACGATCTAACGGCAGGCTAAATTTGACGCCGATGCCCTCGGCCCCCCCGAATACTCGAAGAGGCCCCTCGGTCGTGGGGGCCATCAATCCAAACGTGCCACCCGAAAAGATTCTTTCGGGCAAAAAAGTGTACACGCTCGATATAAACTTACCCAATCTGACCAGCGCGACCGGGAGCTGGATTCTGAATTTCGCCCAACTATACGAGGATGATGCGCCGCCATATCACCGGGGAAAACTTTCCGGGCCCGCGCCCATCCAAAAAGTGGATCCCAAGTATCCTCCGGAATTGATCAAGGAACACGTAGAGGGCGTGGTCGTACTCTACGCCATCATTCGCAAGGACGGCTCGGTACACAATATTCAGGTGGTGAAAGGGCTCGACCCTCAACTCGATAAGAATGCCGTCGATGCACTGTCACAGTGGAAATTCCGCCCTGCGGTCCGCGATGGAGTTCCCGTGGACCTCGAGGCCGTCGCATACATTCCCTTCCGCTACCGCAACTCGGAGTGAGCGACACCGCGATCCCTCAAAAGTGCTCACGCAATGCGCGAAAAGCCGAGAGGACCATCAGCTTTCCGGCGCCGCTTTCCACCTCTCCCTTTTCGATCTGCCAGGTCGCTGCATGTGGGATCAGCACGGCGTTCAGGCCCGCCTGCAATGCCGGATTGATATCGGTCAGCGGACTGTTCCCGACCATCCAGCCGTGTGATTTCACGATTTTGAACTGTCCGATCAGGCGCTCGTAAGTTTTCGCGTCTTTCTCGACCACGATTTCGATCGCGTCGAAATACGATTGCAAGCCGGAGCGCTCCACTTTCCCCGCCTGCTCGGCGGCTTCGCCTTTGCTCAAAAGGATCAGCCGATGGCGCTTTGCAAGGTACGCGAGCGTTTCAGGAACACCATCGAGGATGTGCGGCGG
Source organism: Candidatus Acidiferrales bacterium (assembly GCA_035534055.1). Taxonomy (GTDB): domain Bacteria; phylum Acidobacteriota; class Terriglobia; order Acidiferrales; family UBA7541; genus Palsa-295. The sequence continues at coordinate 10,180 of DATLST010000365.1, forward strand.
CGTATTCTCGAGTTCCGCCGCCATTTGTTCGATTTCTTTAACAACCTCGCGGCGTGCCATGTTGCCGGCCAGTTTCAGGTAGGTTTCCTCAAGGGAGCGGCGGAAGCTGCGCACTCCGTAGCCGTGCTGGCGGATATTGCGACGTTCGGTTTCGTTCAGGATGTGGCGAATGTAGTCGGGGGTATAGCCCAGATACTCTAGCTGAGATACGAAATGCGCAATGGCTTTCTCGAAAAAAATATTGTTTTCCCAGAGAGTATCCTCCGCATCGACGATGAGCGTCTGTCGCGCCATTCGTTCCCCAGTTACAAATCTTGCGTTACGGGATGGGATAAGAGAAGGGGTTTTCGCGGGGCGTGTGGACTAGACCGCAATTCACACGATCTTGCGTGCAGGCATTGGCTGTGGTCAATCCGTCACGCGGATGCCGGGAGGAATTCGTAGCGTTCGATGCGAGCCGCCACGCCGCGCTGGCCGTCCTGCGGCTCGACACGCAACACACGTGCGTAGCAGCGGATATGTACGTCCCCGGCCAGCGTAATCTGCTGCGGGAGTGTAAGCACAAACTCAATCGAGCTGCCGGCCTCAGGAGTGGCTTCGATCATGAAGTACAGGCCGCGGAAGCTGACGTCGCGTGTTTCTCCATGCCTCTCCGTAACGCCGTCTCCAGCCGAAAACCGGACCTTTACGGGGAGATTCATCAAAAAACGCCGTGCGGCACGGCGCTCCAATTCATTCTCCATCGTTCCTCCCACCCCCGCTGAACGCCAAACCTATCATTGGTTCTCGGCCTGCGCAACGGATTTTCCGAGTGGGAAGAAGCAAGTCTCGATGCAGAAGCGCCAAGCCCTGTGGCTTGGCTTGAGTTTCAATCTGTATCGCCTGTGACATCCCCGCCTTTTCTTGAGGATGTCAACAGAGCCACATCCCCTTTTATCGAAAGCGGGAAAGGAGAAGTAGAGTCACTAACCCGGAAGATGAGTTCTCAGCGCGTTAGCGCCTTCGGAACATAGGGCGATAGAAAGTTCTTTTCATTCAATCGTGCCGCAATGTCGTTCAATTTGACACACTCCCACCCTTGTCTTGTGAATCCTGAAAGATACCTAGCTTATGAGTTGAGAGCAAGACGGCGCCCTACTGCGGAGGGGCGGGGTGAACGTGATAATCGCTATTGCCAAAGACTACCCAGAACGCTGCGGCCGCACCGGCAGCAGCTCCCAAAACAACGGCATCAAACACATAA
>DATLST010000366.1:0-47085 GCA_035534055.1 Candidatus Acidiferrales bacterium
AGACCCTGACTGTCTAAATTAGCGGGTAGCCTTACAGGTTCCACAGGATGGCGTGCCGTGCTTTATCAAAATGTGACCCATTCTGACCAAGCTGGGTTTCCAGCAAGCCCCGGGCCGCAAGATTGTGACAATCCCTGCAAAACATTGCCTTTCAAGGGAAAGACGGCGGCTGACCAAGCCACCCTGACCGGCTGGATGCACCAAGAAACCGGCCTGGCAATGTACGACTCGAAACTGTGGGCAGCGGATGTGGACGACGACTTTTCGATGATCATGCCCTTTGCAAGCAAGCCGATCACCAAGGCGGACCGCATCGCGGCGATCAATAAGCAGAAGGCGGCGAATCTCCCAACGCCGCCTTCGCCGATGGTGGCGTTAAAAATGTACGATTTTGGGGATGGCGCGCTGGAGGTAGCGGAAACGCAGCTGTATCACGGGCAACGGCAGCGCGTGATCTATGTCTGGCACAAGCGAGATGGCCAGTGGAAGCTGATTGTGACTTATGGGACGCCCATTGATTCTTCCCCTGTCAAACCATAGAACTAAAGTTGCGTGCCCGGCAGTCCTTTCGCCGCATGGGCTGCGCGAATTATTCCTGCTATGCGTAAATTAATTGCTAAGTGTCGTGCCAAGGCTCGGCAGCATGAAAACAAACCGTCTCATCTTGGATAAAAATGGTCGGGCAGTCGTGATGCCGGCTCTGCTCCGTGCCGTGAAGAGCCGGGAGAAAGAAATGGTCCGGCTGCTCGAAAAATTCGTGCGTTGCGAATCGCCTAGCCGCGACAAGCGCGCCGTGGACAAAATGGGACAGTTGGTGGCGGCGGAGTGGCGGCGCCGTGGGGCGAACGTGCAGATTTTGCGTCAGCTCGAGCGAGGCAATCACGTGTGGGCGGAGTTGTGGGCTGGCGAGGGAAAGCCAGCGAAGCAAATTTTGGTGCTCGGGCACCTCGACACTGTGTATCCCAAAGGCACACTTGCGAAGACGCCCTTCCGTGTCGCCGGTGGACGCGCGTGGGGGCCGGGAACGTTCGACATGAAGGCCGGGCTCGTGCTCGCGCTGTTTGCCGCGGATGCGCTGCAGATGGCGAGTATCCGGCTGCGCAAGCGGATCGTGTTTCTCTGGACTTCGGACGAAGAGATCGGCAGCACGACTTCGCGGAGCGCGATCGAACGCGAAGCGCGACGCAGTGATACGGTGCTTGTTCTCGAGCCCGCATTCGCGGACGGGCGGCTCAAAACGTCACGCAAGGGCGTGGGGACGGCCGAAGTGATCGTCTCCGGGCGGGAGGCTCACGCTGGGATCAATCCGGAGCAAGGTGTGAACGCCGTCCATGAACTGGCCCTGCAGATCGAGCGGCTGATGAAAATGAACGACTGGCGACGGGGAATTACGGTGCAGGCCACAATGGTCGAGGGGGGCACAGCTTCCAATGTCGTCCCGCAACACGCGCGCGCGGAGGTGGACCTGCGGTTCGCGCGCCTGGCGGATGCGCGGATGCTCGATCGGAAGATTCACGGCTTGCGGCCGATTTTGGAAGGCGCGCACGTGGAAGTGCGCGGGGGAGTAAATCGGCCACCGCTCGAGCGCACAGCTTCGGTGCGTGCGTTGTTTCGCCAAGCGCAGTCGCTGATGTGGCAAATGAGCCTCGCGCTTGACGAGGCTGCAACCGGCGGAGGGTCGGATGGCAACCTGACGGCGGCCCTCGGCGTGCCGACGCTGGACGGGCTAGGCGCCGTGGGGGACGGTGCACACAGCCCGCGCGAGCACGTAATCATCCGCGCGCTGCCGGAGCGGGCCGCCTTGGTTGCAGGACTCCTTGCAACGGTTTGAGCCGCCTGTTCGACGCGAATTAGCGGCGATGCGACTTAATGGACGTATGTACGGCGAAGGTAGTCGATTGTCTGCTGCTGAAGATCGGCATAGTTGCAGCGTAGAGTATCCTGCAAGGCGGCTTCCGTGGAGGGCGCCGTGGCAATGCGACCGAGCAAGCGGCTAATGTCGCTGACGCCACCCGCCTGAATGATCGATTCCACAGCTGCCAGCGACCACGCATAGGCGAAGGCCGCTGAATCTGCGGATAGTCCCATCCAAGAGCCTTCAAAAGCCGAGAGCGGCGGGATTGTTCCCTGACCGGCAGCGTCGAGCAGTGCACCTGCGGCAGCGCTGCTGCGGCGTCCCTCGATCCATTGTGCTATCCCTTCCTGAAGCCACGTGGGAGCGCGTCCGTGCGATTTCTGGCCAACGAAGCTATGCGTAAGCTCGTGTTTCAGCACGCGGGCAAGTTCGGGCGTCACGGTGGACAGTCCCTGCACGGGGATGCGGATACGGCCGTCGTTCAGCGCGCCGACCCAGCTTGGCGCTCGGGTGATATCGGCAAAGGACTGTTCCGTATATAGAATGACGCCAATCTGCTCGGGCGGGGTGTAGTCGAGCTGCGCTTCGAGGTTTTGGAAATCGTCTTCCAGCGCGCGTAAGATTTCGCGAGCGAGGTCCGGAGCGGCGCCGCCGTTATATTTGAGAGTAAAGTGAGCCGTCTCGCCTTCGCGGTAGCTTTCCTCTTCCTGTTGATCGCGCTCGGCCTTTTCGAGGGCGCGCTGCACTTCCGGGTCTGGCCGGAGCTGCTGGGCGCGTTTCCATTCCTCGATGGCTTGATCCATTTTATTGGAGCCGTAATACGCCCAGCCCATGAGCTTGGCAATGTCGGCTGCGGTGGGGGCCGACGCGGGAGTAACTCGGCGCGCATGTTCGAGCGGATCGAGTGCGGCGCTGAACTGGCTTTCGCGGAGATCGAGGATCGCCAGATTCAGAAGCAGGCCCGTATTGTCGGGAGAAAAGACGAGAGCCTGGCGGTAATGATCGATGGCGTCATCCGTATCGCCCTTGCCGAGGAGGAACTGAGCGGCTGCGTAATGCGCGGCCACAACTTTTTCGATGGCTGCCGCAGAACCGGACCGAGCGTCGGTTTCGAGGCGCGCGAGATAGGCGAAATCGATGGAATCATCGTGAACGGCCAGGCGAGCGACATCTTCATATCCGCGAACGGGCTCGATGGTCGGGGCCGAAACGGGCGGTTCCGATGCGGCGTTTGATGCGGAGGAATACGTGAAGCCGTCGCGTTCGACGCGAACCACAATCGATTTGGGAATCGACATTTCTCCGGCCGGAGTTTCATAGGTGACGCGCGCGCCGCCTTCGGTGACGCTCGCGGCCACAATGCGGCGGCCGTTCTTTAGCACAATCGTGTCGGCGGCGGACGACACGGCCAGTAACAGAATCATCACGGCTGACGCTGCAAAACGCATGCGGCAATTCTATCAATCACCGAAGGGCAATTTTGCCGCTCGTTGTGGCGATATGCCCTAAGTTACTACACGAGACGTGGCCCATGGATTCATTCGGCAGCCGTGAGCATCCGCCAAAAATACGGAAGAACCCGTATTAAAAATTTGTGCAAGCGAGCGGCGCGACTTATAAATTCTCGTGCGGCGAGAAGCTGAGGTAGTCTTATGGGAATATTCGTATCAAAAAAAAATTGTTTTCGGCTTGCGTATCTGAGTGTCGAGTTTTATTCTAGTGCGTCTTAAATGTGTCTCCGGGCCGGCAGACAATATCTTAATCGAGATTCTTGGCCAGAGCGCGCCGGAAGATTTCAGATCGCGTGCTTGAATGGAATGTTTATAAAGGCATCGGCGGCAACCGGAATATTGTGACGAGGGTTTCCGCTGTGCATCTAGCGGCTCAAACGGATTCATAGTCATAGGTCAAGGTCATACTGAGGGCATTGCGTGGATTCTGAGAGTTCTCATAAGCCAGTCGCAGTTGTGGATCGGGATCCGATCATTGGACCGGGTCACACGCTGGAGACTGTTACCGAGAAAATCAGCTCGATCGTACTGACTCGCGGGACGACGAAGGGCTGGCTGGGCGGCTTTGCTATTGCCGTGGCACTGTTTCTCCTGCTGAACGTCGTCATGACCTACCTGTTCGTGATAGGTGTTGGTATCTGGGGAATCAATATTCCCGTTGCGTGGGCTTATGCGATCACCAACTTCGTCTGGTGGATCGGAATTGGCCATGCCGGCACTCTGATTTCCGCCTTCCTTCTTTTGCTGCACCAGCGATGGCGTACCTCGATCAATCGCTTCGCCGAGGCGATGACGATCTTTGCGGTGATGTGCGCCGGATTGTTTCCACTGCTGCACATGGGCCGGCCCTGGCTGTTCTATTACTTGTTACCGTATCCGAACCCGATGTGGTTGTGGCCTCAGTTCCGCAGTCCGCTGGTATGGGACGTTTTTGCGGTTTCAACGTACTTCACGGTATCACTGCTGTTCTGGTTCGTGGGGCTGATCCCCGACTTGGCGACGCTGCGCGACCGAGCCAAGAACCGGGCTGCGCGAGTAATTTACGGTGCGTTGTCCATGGGCTGGCGCGGCTCGGCTGTGCACTGGTCGCGGTATGAGTTTGCATCGCTGCTGCTGGCCGGGGTAGCGACGCCTCTCGTCGTCTCGGTTCACACGGTGGTGAGCTTCGACTTCACGATTGCCATCGTGCCTGGCTGGCACAGCACGATTTTCCCACCTTACTTCGTGGCGGGGGCCATTTATTCCGGGTTTGCAATGGTGTTGACGCTGGCCATTCCGCTGCGAAAGTATTACCACCTGGAAGATTTGGTCACGATGCGGCACTTGGACATCATGGCGAAGGTGATGCTAGCCACGGGAATTATCGTGGCTTATAGCTATGTGGCGGAAACCTTCATGGCGTTTTACAGCGCGAACCCTTACGAACGCTACATGATGATGAACCGCCTGACGGGTCCGTACTGGGTGGTTTACTGGGTGCTCATCGCTTGCAACCTGATTATCCCGCAGTCGTTGTGGTCGCGGAAAGTGCGCCGAAGCGTTCCGCTCCTATTTATTGTCTCTATAGTGATCAACATCGGTATGTGGCTGGAGCGTTTCGTCATCATTGCCGTCAGCCTGAGTCGTGAATTCACCCCATCGAAGTGGGACATGTTCTATCCCACCAAGTGGGATTGGGCGACGCTGGCTGGGTCGTTCGGCTTATTCTTTATGTTGTTTTATCTTTTTATCCGATTCCTTCCCATGATCTCGATGGTGGAAGTGCGATCGCTGGTGCACCAGACCGAGGAAGAGAGATTGCAGTTGGAATCGCGTTCGTAGAAAGAGTGTTCAAGAGAATCGATGCCACAAATCTTTCATCGCAGTGCGAACTTAATATCCCGTGTCAGTATTTATGGCGCCGTCATTATCCTGGGATTGCTCACGTATGTGTTGTATGAGATCGCGATGTCTCCCTGGTATACCGAGCAGTACGTAACCCGGCAGCAGCCGGTGCCCTTTAGTCATAGGCACCATGCGGGCGAGTTGGGGATCGACTGCCGCTATTGCCATACTTCGGTCGAAACATCGTCGTTTGCGGGACTGCCGCCCACGCAGACCTGCATGACGTGCCACTCGCAGATATGGACGAATGCCGAAATGCTCGAGCCGGTCCGTGCGAGCTATCGAACGAATCAGTCGCTGGCTTGGACCCGGGTGAATGCGCTGCCCGACTTCGTGTATTTCGACCACAGCATTCACGTTGCGAAAGGGATTGGGTGTACCACGTGTCATGGCCCCATTGCGGAGATGTCGCTAACGTATCGCGAGGGCACGCTCTACATGTCGTGGTGCCTGGACTGCCACCGTCAGCCGGAGAAGAATGTCCGGCCAAAGTCCCAGGTTTTTAATCCGTTCTACCAACAGCCCTCCAGATCTCATCCGGAGATGGTCGACGGCAAGGAATATACGGATCAACTGGCGATGGGACGCGAACTGGTGAAGGACTACAAGATTCAGAGTTTGCAGTACTGTTCGACGTGTCACCGATGAAAGCGGAACAATGAACTCAGATTTCAGCCATAAGGAATCAATCGACCTCGTCGCGGCGCGCGCAAAACTGGCGCGGGAAGGCGGGAAGCGCCTCTGGCAAAGCCTGGAGGAATTGTCCGATACGAAGGAATTCCGCATTTTCCTTGAAAACGAGTTTCCCGCAAACGCAGAAAAGGATTCGGAAGGAATCGATCGCCGGGATGTCCTGAAACTAATGGCGGCTTCCGCGGCCATGGCGGGACTCAGCGCCTGCACCAAGCTTCCCACGGAAAAGATCGTTCCCTACGTTCGCCCGCCCGAGGAAATTATTCCCGGCCGACCCCTTTTCTATGCAACATCAATGCCGCTGGCCGGAGAGGCGAGGGGTGTCCTGGTCGAAAGCCACATGGGACGCCCCACGAAGATCGAAGGCAATGCGGAGCATCCGGGCAGTCAGGGCGGGACGGACGTATTCATGCAGGCGTCGATCCTGAATCTCTACGATCCCGACCGGCTCCGAACGGTGTTGAACGAAGACCTTCTGAGCAATTGGAGCGATTTCGCCTCGGCGATGGGGAATGTCCGCGTTCAGTCCTTGGGCCATGGCGTGGGGATGCGCATCCTGACCGGGACGGTGACGTCTCCGACGCTTGCGTCGCAGATCAATAAGCTGCTGAGCCAGTTCCCACAAGCAAAGTGGCACCAGTATGAGCCGGGCGGCGGCGATTCACGACGGGAAGGGACGCGCCTTGCGTTCGGCAAGCCAGTGAATCCCGTCTACCGCTTCGATCAGGCGGACGTGGTTGTCTCGCTCGATGCCGATTTCCTGACGTCCGGGCCGGGCCACGTGCGCTATGCGCGCGAATTTTCCTCGCGGCGCGATCTTGCCAACGGGCCTTCGTCGAAATTGAACCGCCTGTATGTCGTGGAAGCCATGCCGACCAGCACAGGGTCGGTGGCGGACCATCGGCTGCCGTTGCGAGCTTCTGAAGTGGAGGGTTTTGCGAGACAGCTTGCGGCGGCAATCGGTATTAACGTGCCGGCCGGGCCTTCGCCGTCGGGAAAAATTCCTGCGGACTGGGTTGGTGCTGTCGGCCGCGACCTCACGGCGCACCGCGGCTCGTCTCTGGTGGTTGCCGGCGAGCAGCAGCCGGCTTTCGTTCACGCTTTGGCGCATGCCATGAACGCCGCGCTCGGCAATGCGGGTAAGACCGTTGTTTACACCGATCCGATCGAGGCGACTCCGGTGAACCAGCTCGAGTCGCTGCGGGAGCTGGTGGACGACTTGAATGCTGGGAAGGTCGAATTCCTGCTGATCTTGGGCGGCAATCCGGTGTATGCCACGCCTGCGGACTTCCATTTTGGGTCCGCTCTGGCTAAGGCAAAGCTGCGCGTCTACTCCGGAATGATCAATGATGAAACCGGGATGCTTTGCCACTGGCACGCGCCTGCCACGCACTATCTGGAAGCTTGGAGCGATGCGCGCGCGTATGACGGAACGGTAGGCATCGTTCAGCCCTTGATTGCGCCCCTCTACGAAGGACACTCCGCGCACGAGATCATCGCGCTGCTCACGGGCGATGCGAACATCTCGGGGCACGACTTGGTGCGCAACTACTGGCAGGGCCAGCGCCCGGAGAAGGGCAAGGATTTTGAATCGTTTTGGGACATCTCGCTGCACGACGGGCTGATGACTGGGACGGCGCTGCCTCCCATCACGGTTTCGCTGCACTCCGATTTTATCCAGCAGGCTCCAGCCTCTGCGGCGCAAGGCAGCACGGGCAATCTCGAAATAGTATTCCGGCCCGACCCGAGTGTGGGAGACGGCCAATTTTCGAATAACTCGTGGCTCCAAGAATTGCCGAAGCCTGTCAGCCGGCTTACTTGGGACAATGCCGCAATGATCGGTCCGGCCACGGCCCAGCAAATGGGCCTCACGACCGAAGACTACGTCACGTTGCGTCTTGCTGGCAGAGAGGTGCAAGCCGGGATCCTCGTCGTTCCGGGCCACGCTGATAACTGCATTACAGTTCACCTGGGATATGGCCGCACTCATGGCGGCCATATCGGCACTGGACCGGGCTTCAACGCCTATCTCTTACGCACGTCGGCAGCTTATTGGACGGCGGATGGATTGCAGGTTGTGAAGACCGGCAAGAAATACTCGTTTGCGTCCGTGCAGCACCAGAATAGTATCGACTTCGAAGGGCATCCGGCGGACGAGGAAAGCGAAATTGCTTTTCGCCGCGACCTCGTGCAAATTGGCAGTCTCGACGAATTCCGCAAGAATCCAGCCTTCGCACAAACTCCGGAAAACCAGGTGACCAGGGATCTGTCGCTGTATCCGAACTATAAGTACGACGGTAACGCCTGGGGCATGTCGATTGATTTGAATCGGTGCGTGGGCTGCAACGCGTGCGTGGTCGCCTGCCAGTCGGAGAACAACATCGCCGTGGTAGGCAAGGACCAGGTGGAGCGCGGACGCATTATGCATTGGATTCGCATTGACACGTACTTCCGCGGAGGCCTGGACAATCCGGAAATTTACTACGAGCCTCTGCCCTGCATGCAGTGCGAAAATGCGCCGTGCGAATACGTCTGCCCGGTGGGCGCTACCACGCATTCACCGGAAGGTTTGAATGACATGACCTACAACCGTTGCGTGGGCACGCGATACTGTTCCAACAACTGCCCTTACAAGGTGCGGCGGTTCAATTTCTACCTGTATTCCGATTACACCACGCCAAGCCTGTTCGGAATGCGCAATCCAAACGTCACGGTGCGCAGCCGCGGGGTCATGGAGAAATGCACGTACTGCGTGCAGCGGATCAACGCAGTGAAAATTCGCGTCGCCGAGGAAGGCGACCGTCCCATCCGCGACGGCGAGATCGTCACCGCGTGCCAGCAGGCATGCCCCACCGAGGCGATTGTTTTCGGCAACATTAACGATCCAAACAGCCGCGTGGTGAAGCTCAAAGCTCAATCGCGCAATTACGGGTTGCTGGTGGACTTGAATACGCGGCCCCGCACGACGTATCTGGCGCGGGTACGAAATCCGAATCCGGAGATTCACGGATAATTTTCCATGGCGCAGCGAAAACCGATTTACGGACTGCTGGCTGAATTCGAGACGCCCGAACGGGTGCTGGAGGCGGCTCTTCGGACCCACGCAGCCGGCTATAAGAAGATTGACGCGTTCACGCCCATACCGGTCGAAGGTCTGGCGGAAGCGGTGGGATTCGAACGGACCAGCCTTCCGATCGTTGTTTTCATCGGCGGCGTTCTGGGCGGCTGCACTGGCTTTTTCATGTGTTGGTACGCGAACGTGATCAGTTTTCCTCTGAATATTGGAGGCAAAGCGTTCAATAGCTGGCCCGCATGGATCCCTATCACGTTCGAGCTGACCATCCTGGGGGCCGCGTTGGCGGCGACGTTTGGGATGCTGGCAATGAATGGGTTGCCGACACCGTATCATCCTGTTTTTAACGTGCCGCGGTTTGCGCTGGCTTCCACCGACCGGTTCTTTCTGTGCATCAAGGCGCGGGACTCGCAGTTCGATCTGGTGGGGACCAAGGCGTTTCTGGAAGAAATGAAACCGCACGGAGTGTTCGAAATTGATTCCTGATCTCAATCCCGGCATGGCCACATCTGGCGGAAGCGGCTGCGGCAGCTGGCTTGCGTGCGTGCGCAGAATCGCAAGCCTGGGAGTTGTTGCGGTCGTGCTCACTGGTTGCCGGTTGGATATGCATATCCAACCAAAATACTTGCCCTACGAGCCCACCACCTTCTTTGCCGATGGACGCTCGGAGCGGCAGCCCGTGGCCGGAACGATTGCGCGCGGCCATCTGCGGCTGGACGAGCTCTTCTATACAGGCCGGGTGAACGGGGTGGAAGTGGATGAGTTCCCTTTCCCCATTACGCGTGCGGACCTGGAGCGTGGGCGCGAGCGGTTCAATATCTATTGCACGCCGTGCCACGATTACGTGGGTAACGCGGACGGAATGATCGTGCAGCGAGGGTTTCCGCTCCCTGCTTCGTACAATATTCAGCGGCTTCGCGAGGCGCCCGCAGGGCATTTTTACGGCGTAATCACGAATGGTTTTGGCGCCATGTATAGTTATGCGGACCGCATCGATCCGGCAGACCGTTGGCGCATCGTGGCATACATCCGCGTGCTCCAGTTGGCCCAAAACGCGCATTTGAGCGATGTGCCGGAGCCGGAGCGTCAGAAATTGCAGCAAGAAGAGGGCGAGCAAGCCACACCCGAGCAAGCGGCCCCGGGGCAACCGCCAGCTGGAGCGCAAGCAGGGTCGCAATCGGGGCAACCGCAATGAATTCCTCGGATACAGTTCGGCCGCAGCTTGATCGCGTGCAGAGAAACGCTCTCATCTGTGGAATCATCGGTGTCATTGTGGCAGTTGCGCTCGGGCTGCGCGGTTCGCAGCAATTTTTCCGCTCCTACCTCATGGCTTACGTCTTCTGGATCAGTATCCCCTCGGGATGCATGGCGATCCTGATGATGCACCACCTTACCGGCGGCTGGTGGGGCTTGCCCATACGGCGGATTCTCGAGGCGGGAACTCGGACCATGGGTATCATGGCGGTCCTGTTCATTCCGATCATCGTGGGGATGCAGCAGCTTTACACCTGGGACCAGGCGCAGATGGTGAGGTCCGATCCAATTCTCCAGAACAAGCAGTGGTATCTGAATTCGACCGGGTTCATCGTTCGCGCTGTGATCTACTTCGCGATTTTGCTTCTGGTGGTGCACTTGTTGAACAAGTGGTCGCGCGAGCAGGATCGGACGGGCGATCGGTTGCTGGCCGGCCGCATGACGAGTTTGAGCGCGCCGGGCTTGATTTTATGGGGTTTCATAGTCAGCGGCGCCGCCGTTGATTGGGTGATGTCGCTTGAGCCGCACTGGTTTTCGACCATATACGGCATGCTTTTCATCGTGATTGAATCGCTGGCGGCCATGTCGTTTGCGGTTTTTGTTCTCCGAATGCTTTCCGACCATGCGCCGATCAAGGATTCCGTGGCGCCCAGCCGGTTTAACGATCTGGGGAACCTGATGCTGGTGTTCGTGATGTTGTGGGCGTACCTCTCGTTCGATCAGCTCTTGATCATATGGGCGGGGAACCTGAAGGATGAAATCCCCTGGTACACGCAGCGAGCGTTCGGCGGGTGGGCGCCGGTGGGCGTCGTTCTGGTGGCGCTGCATTTCTTTGTTCCGTTTCTCTTGCTCTTGCAGCGTGGCGTGAAGCGCCGCTTGCGGGTGCTGTCGCTGGTGGCGGGCTGGCTCGTGGTGCTCACGCTCGTCGACATCTACTGGATTGTGGTGCCGTCGTATGAAAAGTATGCGCCTCGTGTGCATTTGACGGATGTGTTTGCAGTGATTGGAATTGGCGGTTTGTGGCTTGCGGCTTTTGCGTGGCAACTCAAGAAAATGCCGTTGCTTCCGCTGCACGACCCGCGGTTCGAAGGAGCGCTCCAGCATGGCCATGGAGACTAAACATCCGCCGCAGCAAGGCCCTCACGGCGAACCGGGGTCTGGGTATGAGCAGCGAGACGCGAATCTCAAGGCGCTGCTGCAGTTTGGATTCTGGATGGCCGTGGTGATCGTGATCGTATTGTTTGGGATGAAGTGGACGTTCAATTACTTTATGCGGACGCAAACGGCTGGTGTGACCGCTTCTCCCTTTGTGACGCCCCGCGAGCTGCCTCCGGGCCCGCGACTCCAAGCGGAGCCGCATCAGGACTTGAAGGCTTACTGCGAAGCACAGCAGAGAGAAGTGAATACGTACGGTTGGATCGACAAGCGCTTGCATGTGGTGCGCATTCCGATCGACCGGGCCATGGATTTGGTTCTTCAGGGTGGATTGCCGGTACGTGCCTCCGGGCCGACCGGAGAAGCAGCTGTGCATGTGGTGACGCCTGTCCCTCCTCAAGGAGCCGATCAGGAGGGACCGTGCGCGTATCTAGCGCCTGAAGTAAGTAGCGAGCCTGTACAACAGGCATCGGAGAAATAAGAGCGGGCATGGAAGGGCAAAGAGAAGCTCGGTTGTCGGGTTGGCATCGGCAGGATGTCCTGCGCGTGTGCCTTGCGAGCGTGGCGCTGATGTTCTCGCTCTTCGCTCTGCCGCATGCGGCAACGGCGCAGTTTATGGACCCGCTGCAAAACCTTGGCCACCATCCCGAATTACTGAAGGACGTGGGCATCGATCAGAAGCTGAACGACACGATTCCGCTCGACCTGACGTTTCGAGATGAACATGGCCAGACGGTCGAACTGGCGCACTATTTCGGTAGTAAGCCGGTGATCCTGACGCTTGTGTATTACACGTGTCCCATGCTTTGTACCCAGGTGTTGAATGGGCTGGATCGCAGCCTGAAGCTGATTCCCATGAGTATCGGCAAAGATTTCAACGTGCTCACGGTGAGCATTGACCCGACCGACCGTCCCGTGGAGGCTGAGGCCAAGCAGGCGATGTATGTCGGGATGTATGGCAGGCCTGGTGCGGAGCGGGGGTGGCATTTCCTGACCGGAGATGAAACTCAGATCAAGCAATTGGCGAACGCCGTGGGCTTCCGGTATGCCTATGATGCCGAATCGAAGCAGTACGCGCATGCGAGCGTCATCATGGTGCTGACGGCGGAAGGGAAAATTTCGCGCTACTTCTACGGCGTGCAGTATCCCGAGCGCGATGTGCGGCTCGGGCTGGTTGATGCATCGCAAGGGAAGATCGGCTCACCCGTAGATCAGGTGTTGCTGTTCTGCTATCACTACGATCCGAACACTGGGAAATACGGTCTGCTCATTTCGCGGGTGATTCAACTGGCGGCGCTCTTAACGGTGCTGGTGGGCGGTGTATGTCTGTATGTGTTGTTTCGCGGCGAGCATTACTCTTTGCCGGATCCACGGGCATGAGCCAGGCACTGGAGAAAAACAAAGCGCGAAAGGGATTCTGACGGAACGGTGATGATGGGTCTCATTCAATTCGGATTGCGCGGTGCGGGAATCGTGGCGGCGTTGTTTCCTCTTCAGCCGCCCGAAGCTTCTTCGATTGCCGGCGATGTGGACCATCTCTATTTTTTCCTCACCGGCATCACGGTATTTTTCAGCGTACTGATTTTCTCGATCATTTTTTACTTCATGGTGAAGTACCGGCGGCGCTCCGATGACGAGCTGCCGGAAGACGTGCATGCGCCGATGGCGCTCGAACTGGCTTGGACGATTATCCCCTCTCTCATCTGCGTGGTGCTCTTCGTATGGGCTTCCAGCCTATACGTCCGCAATTCACATCCGCCGGCAGCCTCGACGGAAATCTTTGTGATCGGGAAGCAATGGATGTGGCATTTGCAGCATCCCGAGGGACCGCGCGAGATCGACGAATTGCACGTGCCGGCCGGGGAGCCCATTAAGCTGACGATGACATCGCAGGATGTGATTCATGGCTTCTCCATCCCGGCGTTTCGAATCAAGAAGGATGTGCTGCCAGGGCGCTATACTTCCATCTGGTTCGAGGCGAATGAGCCGGGGACGTATCACCTGTTCTGCACCGAATTTTGCGGGACGAACCATTCCGAAATGATAGGCTGGATTTACGTGATGCCGCGCGCCGATTACGAAGCTTGGCTGGCCGGTGGCGAGAAGAGCGAGCCCATGGCCCAGCAGGGTGAAGAAATCTTCAACCATTACACATGTGGGTATTGCCATGTGGCGGACGGCAGCGGCCGAGGTCCCTCGCTGGTAGGCGTTTACGGAAAGCCGGAAAAATTGGCAACCGGTGAAATGCGCATGGTGGATGAAACGCTGATTCGGCAGGCCCTTACCGATCCGAACTCGGTGCACTTGGATGGTTACGCGCCCATTATGCCGACGTTTCAGGGCCAGTTCACCGAGGAACAGATACTGCAATTGATTGCGTACGTGAAGTCGCTTGGAGCGGAAGAAAGGACAAAGGCAAAATGAGTACGGCCATCGCGGATATCCACGAAGCGCCGGCCGAATCCGGCGTCAATTATCTGAACACCAGCTATGGCGTCAAGTCGTGGCTTTTCACGGTTGACCATAAGCGCATCGCACTTCTTTACCTGGGAACCATCACTTTCATGTTCTTGGTAGGCGGGATAGCCGCCGTTCTGATGAGGATCAATCTCATTGAGCCACAGGGTGCGCTGGTAGAGCCAGATACCTACAACAAGCTGTTTTCCATTCATGGCATCATCATGGTTTTCTTCTTCCTGGTCCCATCGATTCCTGCGACCCTCGGCAACTTTCTGATCCCCATGATGATTGGCGCCCGGGACGTGGCCTTCCCCAAGCTCAATTTACTCAGTTGGTATATCTTCGTGACGGGGGCTGCGGTCATGCTGTATTGCGTGCTTTCGGGCGGGGTCGACACCGGCTGGACTTTCTACACGCCGTTTAGCAGCACTTACTCCCATACAAACGTGGTGTTGGCGGCTCTGGCGATTTTTATCGCGGGGTTCTCATCCATCCTGACAGGCTTGAATTTCGTGGTCACCATCCACAAGATGCGCGCGCCGGGCATGACTTGGTTCCGGCTGCCGCTGTTCATCTGGTCCATGTACGCGTCCAGCATAATCTTCATCCTGGGAACGCCCGTGATTGCGATCACCCTCCTGCTGCTGGGACTCGAGCGAATCCTCCATGTGGGAATTTTTGATCCAGCCCTCGGAGGTGATCCGCTGCTGTTTCAGCATCTGTTCTGGTTCTATTCGCATCCGGCCGTGTACATCATGATTCTGCCCAGCATGGGCGTCATCAGCGAATTGATTCCGGCCTTTTCGCGGAAGAAAATCTTTGGATACAGTTTCGTTGCATTTTCGAGCATGGCCATTGCAGTCATCAGTTTCTTGGTCTGGGGCCATCACATGTTTGTCACGGGGCAATCCATCTATGCCGGACTGGTTTTCTCGGTCCTGAGTTTCATGGTTGCGATCCCGTCGGGGGTGAAGGTCTTCAACTGGACGGCAACGCTTTATAAGGGGTCTATCTCTTATGAGGCGCCGATGCTTTATGCGCTTGGCTTCATTGGGCTGTTCACCGTTGGTGGGTTGACGGGCCTCTTTCTGGCATCGCTCGCCGTTGACGTGCACCTGAATGGCACGTATTTCATTGTTGCTCACTTCCATTACATCATGGTGGGCGGCGCCGTGATGGCGTTCATGGGCGGCATTCACTACTGGTGGCCGAAGATTACCGGGCGCCTTTATCCCGACCTGTGGGCTCGATTTGCGGCGTTGGTGATTTTCATCGGGTTCAATTTGACGTTCTTCCCGCAATTTATGCTGGGCTATATGGGGATGCCCCGGCGCTATGGCATCTATCCAGCGGAGTTCCAGACGCTGAATGTGATGTCGTCGGCGGGTGCATCTATCCTTGCCATCGGCTATGCGATTCCGATGGTTTATCTGTTCTGGTCGCTGCGCTATGGTCCCCCGGCGGGGCCGAATCCCTGGCGGGCGAAGGGGTTGGAATGGACGACTGCGTCTCCGCCGCCCACAGAGAATTTCCTGGAGATCCCGATCGTCACGGAAGATGCGTACAATTATCCAGTTGCGGGAGCTGCCCGTGGCTGATACAGCGCTCCATGGAAGTGGGGGTATATCCGTGGAGGAGTCGCCGCACGCTCCAAACCCGACGGGGTTCGCCCACCAATTCGAGGATTTAGACCAGCAGCATGAAGCTGGAAGGCTCGGTATGTGGATTTTCCTGGCCACGGAAATCCTGTTCTTTGGCGGGATGTTCACCTCCTATACGATCTATCGCGCTCTGCACCTGTCTGCCTTTGAGGCCGGGAGCCACCTGCTCGAAGTAAAATTTGGCGCAACCAATACGGCGATACTGATTTGCAGCAGCTTGACGATGGCGCTGGCGATCCATGCGGCGGCAACTGGGAAGAAAAAATCTCAAATCGTCACCTACCTGATTCTGACGATGCTGCTCGGTGCCACCTTCCTCGGGATCAAACTGTGGTTCGAATGGCACCACGATTATGTGGATGGCATTGCGCCGGGTCTTAACTGGACCTACAACGGACCCTACGCCCCGGGCGTGCAGATGTTCATGTGTTTTTATTTTTTCATGACCGGTCTGCATGCGCTGCACATGGTCATCGGAATCGGGGTTCTAACGGTGCTGACAATCATGGCGGCGCGCGGGAGGTTCACCGAAAAGTATTACGCGCCCCTGGAGATCACCGGGCTTTACTGGCACTTCGTAGACATTGTGTGGATCTTTCTGTTTCCGCTGCTCTACTTGATTGGCGGACGTTACTCGGGAGGGGGCCACTAACCGCATGTCCGAACATATCGTTCCGGTGAAGACATACGCCGCAGTTTTTATCGCGCTGATCTGCGGTACCCTGCTCACAACCGGCATTGCGTATGTGGACCTGGGCACTTGGAATACGGTAGTCGCGCTCGCCATCGCCGTGGCTAAGATGATGCTGGTTGTCCTTTTCTTCATGCACGTCAAATACAATCGCGGCATGACGAGAATTGTGCTCATCGCCGCATTTTTTTGGCTGGGAATCATGATCTGCTTCTCGCTGTCCGACGAGCTGACGCGGCATTGGGAATATAACCCGTTGCCTTGGACTGAGAGCGCACTCCTGCCTTACATATCTCATCTCCTGCTGTAAGTCTCTTCCGCGTAGCGGAGCTGGCTCCGAAATGCAAGATGGCTCGCTCTGCGTGGTTGTCCGTGCCCGGTGTTTGGAGCGGCTCTAGCTGGTGTGGTGTGCAGTGCGGAAGGCTAACACAGCGTTTAAGCCTCCAAACGCAAAGGAATTGGAGAGCGCGGCTTCGACCCGGAATTCGCGAGCATGATTGGGAACGTAATCGAGGTCGCACTCCGGATCGCGCTCGCTGTAATTCGCGGTAGGAGGCAGGATGCCATGATAAAGGGCGAGGACGGTGGCTACCGCTTCAAGCGCGCCTGCCGCGCCCAAAGCATGTCCATGGAGTGACTTTGTCGAACTGACTGCGAGCTTGTCCGCATGGGTGCCGAATACCTTCCGGATGGCGCGCGTCTCGGTAGGATCGTTTCCCGGAGTGCCGGTGCCATGAGCGTTGATGTAGCCAATCTGGTCCGGATCGAGCCCCGCATCGCGCAATGCCCGGCTCATCGCTCGAGCGGGACCGTCCACGGTCGGCTGGGTGAGGTGATGGGCGTCAGAAGACATCCCTAAGCCGCAGATTTCAGCGTAAATCCGTGCGCCGCGCGCTTTCGCCGCCTCCCAGGGTTCCAGAATCATCATCGCCCCACCTTCACCCAGGATCATTCCATGGCGGCCCTTGCTGAAGGGGCGACAAGTATCGGGAGCGATCACGCGCATGGCTTCCCAGGCTTTCAGCAGGCCGATGATGAAGGGCGCCTCGCTGCCTCCCGTAACGGCCATCTCTGCGTCACCATCGCGGACCAGACGGAATGCCTGGCCGATCGCATGGTTGGAGGAAGAGCACGCGGTCGAAACGGTGTAGGTCGGCCCGCTCAGGTGGAGATCCATGGAGACTTGGCTGGCACCCGCATTCGCCATGGTTTTGGGAATGGTGAGCGGATGAACGCGCCCGCGCCCAAGAACATAGAGGTCCTCGAAGCCAGCTTCAAGCGCGGCTTGGCCTCCTACCGCCGATCCACACACGATGGCGGCACGCTCGCGTAATTCCGGGGTGAGTTCGATCCCGGAATCATGCAGCGCATCGCGTGCCGCGACTACCGAAAACTGCGCAAAACGGTCGAGATAGGCCTCTTTACCGCCCTCAAAATGCTTTAAAGGATCAAAATTGTGTACCTGCGCGCCGTTCTGGAACCGCAAGGTGGAACAGTCCATGCCCTGGATCGGGGCGATCGCACACCGCCCTTCCATTAGGGAAGCCCACGTGTCGCCAAGGTTTAGGCCTAGCGGAGAGACGATTCCAAGGCCTGTAATTGCCACACGGCGCGGTGCCATCCTCAGCACCGGCCTGGCAATTTGCGGGGCGTCGATTCCGGCGGCTCAGCGCGCAAGGGTATGCGGCGCGAAAACGAGCGGGGTTTTCGCGGTGCTTCGTGAGTTGTAGTGAGGATATATCGGCTCATTGAATTGGACGAGTGGGAGTGGACATCAGCTCGCTGGAGTAGCGGTCCCTAAAGATGCGTCGGGCGGCGCAGCGGCAAGAATCTTTTTGATCCCTTGAACGATGTCGTTCACGGTGCGGATCGAGCGAACGTCATCGTCCGGAATCGAGATTTTGAAGGCGTTTTCGAGTTCAAAGAGGAGCGTGAAGATGTCGAGGGAATCGATGCCGAGTTCCTGAAGGTTCGTCTCCATCGTGATTTTGTCGGCCGGAATTCGTTTCACCGATGCGAGCGTGGAGATCACTTTTTCCGATACTGCGTCAGACATCAAACCAACCCCCTGTTAAAAACCTATTGCGCGTTTCAGATTCCACTGGAGGTTACCCCAGCAAAAAACGCTTACAGAACATCCTCGTGACCGTAGCTCAAACCACGCAGCAAATCAAATATTAGCAGGACTCGAAGGTTGTCTGCTCGCAGTTTTTCACGGCGGGGTCGCACGGCATCCACTGGGAAGAGAAAAGAATGGTCACGGCATTGTTACCGGGGCTTTCTGGTCTGCATTGATCCACAGGCTGCCGGCAACCATGAGCAGAAGGGAGAGCGCTATATATCCGGGCGAAATCGGGCGTCCGCTCACCCACACGAGGATGAGGTCGAAGAGAAACGAAGGCAGAAGGAAGCCGGAAACAACGAACAGTAATACCGGAAGAAATCGCCAGCGAATTCTCCGCGCGATTATTCCAAGCAGAGCTCCCGGAACAAAAAACACGAAGGAATTGTAGACGAAGGTGTATCCGTCCAGCTCCAGCGGTCGAACCAGGCGCACCATCCGTGCCAATCGTACTCCCGGCCCGAGGCGGTAGGAATGGGAGTCCAGTTCGCCGTCGAGAAACAGAGAGAGGGACGATCCGTTGTAGGAGAAAAGAATGTCCCGTTGCCGATCGGCCGTGAAAACATTGGGGACAGACCAAGACAGAAGAGAATGCCTTGCCGTTAGTGGGCTGCGAAACCAGAAGACGAGGCTGGACTCGTCCTGGCGTATTTGTAAATTTGCGGGGCCTCCCCGCGGTGAAATCGAGACGATTCTTCCGTCCGATCCCTTTGTGCCTGCCGGACTGCAAACAACTCGAATGGCGAATTGATTTGTGCGCTGGATAGCGGTCACCAGGTTCGATACTGGAACCATCGATGTGAGCCACGACTTACCGTCCAGGGCGGCATCCAGCGGGTCGGTACCTTCCGGGGAACTGGATGTCCATGCGAGGCCGGGGAGGAATTTCATTTGGTCTTTGAAGGGCGAGGACGAGTGAAAATCATAGGCCGCAAGCATCCCGGATTGAGAGCCTTCGGGAGCGTCTCCGGAGTTGATCTTCCGGGCAAACCCGGGCGAAATCGCGCGGTCCCATATCTGCAGGCGAAACACGGTTCCTTTCCATGCGGGAGCGTCACCCGAGGCGTCGTTACCAACCACCAACAGTGCATTTGGCTGCCAGTCGATGAGACGAGTTTGCATCTGCATCGGAATCGAGATGGCGAACCACAGGACAAAATAGAGGGAAATGATCCAGGCGGATTGAGACAACGTTAGAAGAACGCTGAAGGCACGCTCGCTCGCCGTCAGAAGCCTTAAAATCGCCTGGCCAAATAGCTCGAACAAGATAAAGCCCACAACCGATCCCGCCGAGTTCGTGATGACATCTTCCCATCCTGAATCGCGCGGCGGAATGTAGATCTGTGTGAATTCAATCGAATAAGAAAGGCAAGCGCCCAGGGCCAGCGCCCAGACGAACGCGACCGCAAGGGATTTTCCCCGCTCCCGGATTCTTTCAGCAACGGCGAAACCGAAAGGAACGAAGAGAAGAACGTTTAGAAAGGCGTCGAATGGTGTCGCGTCTTTTCCCCTCCCGCCGAGGAAAAAGGGAGAACGATTCGCCGGGAGATGCGCGTGAAACGACAAGCGGAAAGGAAAGAGCGTGAGAAACAAAATACCGATCAGCGCCAGGATCAGGAGCCGGATCGACCAGCACGCCGTGATAGAAGGGAATTTCGAACCGCCGGTTCGATCGTTCATCTTGCTTTGCGAAAGGCTCATTCGTTCCACTCAAAGTCTAGCATGACGGTTCTTCATCGCTGACCGTGACCAGCCTGCCTTACCGCTAATTCATCAACCATGCGATCTGACGTTCCGTGCGGCTGCCTTGCATATACCTGCACCGAAGACATGGACAAATTGCGGCCAATTCTCTTTTGAACAGCGAAAGGTGCCTGCTCGTTATCTGACCTGCTGTCCAGTAGATATTCCATTTAGCGGTCCCTAGACTGAGCGCGCCATGAAATCGGACACGCAGCTTTCCAAGTTTCGAGGCGCCATAATTTCTTCGAGACGGAGAAGTTTCGCTTTTCTTGCGGTCCTGGCGGCGATCATATCGGTGTTTGGAATGTCGAGCTGCGCGGCATATACATCCGCGGACGGGCCACAGACGCAGAGCTCCAAGGCCGCGAAGTCCGGATTTCTAGCCATGAGCGGCAACAATCTCAGCTTCCAAGGGGTGTTGAAGGGAAGCAGCGCAACGCGGAGCCTGACTATAACGAACACGGGTGGAGCACCCGTGAACATTTCTCAAGCAGCCATCTCGGGAGCTGGTTTTACGCTGATAGGCGGCAGCCCATCCTTCTCCATCCCCGTGGGAAAGAATGCCACGATGCAGATACAATTCGCACCGCAGACACCGGGGCCTGCCACGGGAAGCCTTTCAATCCTGAGCGATGCCACCAATGCTCCCCTGAGCATTCCAATCAGCGGCGACGGGATGCAGGCCGGCATGGCAATCGCGCCCGGCTCGCTTAACTTTGGGAACGTAATTGTCGGGCAAAGCGGAACGCAGAGCGTGACGCTGACGAATACGGGGAACGCCAATCTGGTGGTCAATCTGGCGTCCGTTTCGGGCAGCGGCTTCAGCGCGAGCGGGCTCTCTCTCCCGGCGACCATCAGCGCCGGTCAGAGACTCTCGT
Source organism: Candidatus Acidiferrales bacterium (assembly GCA_035534055.1). Lineage (GTDB taxonomy): Bacteria > Acidobacteriota > Terriglobia > Acidiferrales > UBA7541 > Palsa-295. The sequence continues at coordinate 20,981 of DATLST010000366.1, forward strand.
TTAGCGTGCAATTCAAACCAACGGTAGCGGGCGGCATCAGCGGGCTCGTCACTTTTGCGGATAACGCTTCTAGCGTGCCGCAGACCCTGGCGCTCGCGGGCAGCGGCGTGGCGGCGAACGCGACGTTGATTGCCAACCCAGGCAGCGTGACTTTTGGCAGCGTGGCCGCGGGCAGCAGCGCCACTCAAACGATTACGCTGACGAATTCCGGAACGACCCCTACCACGATTTCCGCGGCGAGTATTTCGGGAACGGGCTTCACGGTGAGCGGCCTGGCCGCGTCAGAGACTATCCAGGCAGGCCAGAGCGCATCCTTTACGGCGAAGCTTTCACCAGCGTCCGGCGGCAGCGCCAGCGGAGCCATCTCGATTACGAGCAATGCTCAGAACTCGCCACTGACGATCGCATTAAGCGGAACCGGGGCGCAGGGGGCCTTGAGCAGCAATCCCTCGAGCTTTAATTTCGGGACCGTTCAGGCGGGTACCAGCGTGTCTCAGACGATTACATTAACGAACACGGGCACCGCCAGCGTGGGAGTGTCGGCAGCCAGCATTTCCGGGACAGGCTTCAGCCTGAGCGCGCTGGCACCACAAACCATCAATCCAGGACAAGGCGTTTCGTTCAGCGCTCAATTTACTCCCGCCTCGGCCGGGAGTATGTCGGGGAAAATTACGATTACCAGCAATGCGCCGGGATCTCCGATGACGATTGCATTGAGTGGAACCGGATCCCAGGGTGCGCTCAGCGCGAGTCCGTCCACCTTTAATTTTGGCAGCGTTCAAGTGGGGGGTACGGGAACGCAGACCATCCGGCTGACCAATACGGGCACAGCGAGCGTCACGGTTTCCTCCGCCGGCATTTCGGGATCGGGCTTCAGCATCAGCGGTTTGCCCTCATCCCAAACGATCAGCGCGGGACAGAGCTCCACGTTCATCGCGAGTTTTGCGCCCACCTCCAGCGGCAGCTCCAGCGGCAGCATCGTTATTGCAAGCAATGCTCCCGGTTCGTCTTTGACGATCGCATTGAGCGGAACCGGCACTCAGCCGCAACTTGCCGTGACCCCCTCCAATGTGAGCTTCGCAAACGTGGTGGTCGGAAACACCAACTCGCAAACGATTACTATCAAGAACAGCGGCACATCAAACCTGACGATTTCGCAAGCAAATACCAGCGGCACCGGCTTCGGCGTTTCGGGGCTCGGCTTGCAGACTCCGATTGCACCGGGAGCAAGCGTGGCATTTAATGCGACCTTCACGCCGACTTCCGCCGGCAGCGCCAGCGGCTCCATCCTGCTGACAAGCAACGCTCCGAATTCGCCGCTTACGATCCCCCTCAGCGGGACAGGACTAACCGCAAGCTATGCGCTCACGGCAAGCCCGGCAAGCGTGCCCTTCGGGAGCGTGAATGTTGGGAACTCGAGTTCGCAGACGGTGACGCTCACCAACAGCGGAAATTCGGATAGCACTATTTCCGCAGTGACGGTCACCGGGACCGGGTTCAGTTCCAGCGGGATTCCGGCCAACTTGACGCTATCACCGAATCAATCGGCCACGCTCACGGTAGCTTTTACTCCGGCCGCGTCCGGAGTCGTGAACGGGAAGATTTCGATTGCGAGCAACGCAAGCTCCCCGACAACGGTCTCTCTTTCGGGGACGGGGGCTCAGCAGTCCCATTCCGTGGTTCTGACGTGGGCTGCCAGCACGTCCTCGGGAGTTACCGGCTACAACATTTATCGCGGGTCATCGTCGAGCGGCCCCTACTCGCTGACCAGTTCATCGGCATCCGGGACGACGTTTACGGACACGGCCGTGCAATCGGGCCAAACCTACTATTACGTAGTGACGTCCATCGAATTGGGCGTCGAGAGCGGATATTCGAGCCCGGCGATGGCTGCGGTCCGTTAGCCTAGCCGAGGGATGACTGCCGACGTCCGCTGGGCTTGAACCGTAAGAGGGTACAGGTCAATCTTTTGGCGGGGTGGTACAGGAAGGACAGTGCTTTCACCTGTACCAAGTATGTACCCGCGTCCAGTAGTTCTCCACAGACCCATCCCTGACAATCCTCTTGGAACAAAGAATCTCTGAATTTGTTGGAGGATACTTGCGGACGTATTCAAAAGGGCCCCAGGGGAAGACATCGGATTGCTTCCGTAAACTCATCTTCGCTGTCGTTCTTATTGCACTGATGGGAAGCGCCGGCTGTGGTGTAACGAGCCGGGCAACTAACAAAGATACTACAAGCGGGCAGCAGTCCAGCTCCGCCAATCAACTTTCAGCCAGCAGCATGAGCCTCAGCTTTGGAGCTGTGAACATTGGAAGTCCCACATCGCAACTGGTGAGTCTCACGAATACGGGTGAAACCGTCGTCAACATTGGAACGGTATCGGCTTCCGGCAATGGGTTCAGCACAACCGGAACCTCGAACTCAGCCTTGCAGCCGAATCAGTCGCTCTCTATTTACGTGAACTTTAAGCCGACCGTCGCGGGAGCTGCTACCGGGGCGCTTTCGGTTTCGAGTAACGCTTCCAATTCCGTGATGAAGATTGCATTGTCGGGCACTGGAGTAGGGCAGAACTCACAGACGCACTCCGTCGCTCTTTCGTGGAACTCCAGCACATCGCAGATCATCGGCTACTTCGTCTATCGGGGCAACGCTTCGAGCGGCCCGTATTCGAAGTTGAATTCCTCGGCGGATCCCGTTGCAAGCTATACGGACACCGGACTGACGAGCGGCAATTACTACTATGTTATTACGTCGGTCAGCTCCCAAAACGTCGAGAGCGGATATTCGAATCAAGTCGCGGTTGCCGTTCCTTAAACCGCCCGGGAACAGCATCGTCTGCCCGGTGTCTGCTTGCCGTGTGGCTGACGCTTTCCCAGCACAACGGAGCCGATGCCGGAAGAGAAATCCCCTCCCTGTGGCATAATAAACGCGGGCCAGAGTCGGCCGCCGCGGCCGGCGTTTCCCGCGAATTCAGTGAATTCTCGACAGAAAATTCGCAAGAAACTGCTCGCAGCACACCGCAAGCTGCGAGAGTTCCGCATGATCGCAAAAGGCCTCGTTTCCACGCGGCATCCTCTGCTCGTCCACATTATTCCCATGCGCCGCTGCAACCTTGCTTGCACTTATTGCAATGAATTCGACGATTTTTCGAAGCCGGTGCCCATGGAGGAAATGTTCCGGCGGATCGATCGCCTGGGCGAAATGGGCACCGCGATTATCACGATCAGCGGCGGAGAACCGCTGCTGCATCCCGATCTGGATGCGATCATTGCCCGCATCCGGAAAAACGGAATCATCGCGGGGCTGATCACGAACGGTTATTTGCTGGTGGCGGAGCGGATCGAGCGACTGAACACGGCCGGTCTCGAATATCTGCAGATCAGCATCGACAACGTCCAGCCCGACGACGTGTCGAAGAAGAGCCTCAAAGTGCTCGATCAGAAGCTTGAGCTGCTGGCCGAGCGCGCGGAATTTCACGTCAACATCAACTCGGTGCTGGGCAGCGGCGTCCGCAATCCCGAAGATGCCTTGACTGTCGCGCGCCGGGCCATCGAACTAGGCTTTACGTCCACGGTAGGCATCCTACACGACGGGCATGGGCAGCTTCAGCCTCTGGGCCGGCGCGAGCTGGAAATTTTCGAAGAGATCATGTCGCTGGGCAAGCGTTCTTTTACACGCGTCAACCAGTTCCAGCACAACATCGCCGCGGGACGCGAAAACACCTGGCGGTGCAGGGCCGGTTCGCGCTACCTGTACGTTTGCGAAGACGGCTTGGTGCACTACTGCTCGCAGCAGCGGGGCTATCCTGGTATTCCGCTGGGAGAATATACCGACGAGCAGCGGCATCGAGAATTTCACACCAAGAAAGAATGCGCTCCTCGCTGCACTGTTTCCTGCGTTCACCAGATTTCTGTGGTCGATTCGTGGCGCGCGCCGCAAACGCTTGATTCGGGCGGGTCGCGAGTTTCCGGTTCCCTGGTCCAGCTCACCGGCTCGCCGCGCGATTAGTCTCCGCCGCACGAATCTCTTTCTGGGCGGGCGAGGTTCGCGCTAGAGTGTTCGAAGCTTTCCGAAAGCCATGAAGAGACGAGACGCAAGATGAGCCCTGTGGTCTGGTTGATCGCGGTTGTTGTTGCTGTGGCGATCCTTGCGGCGATTGTGTGGTCGGGCAGCCGCCGCTCGGAAACGCAGTTGTCCGCGGTCCGGCAGGAAATGCAGAATTCCCTGGCGGCACAGGCCCAGGCAATCAGCGCACAGATGAATCATCTGATGCAGTCGGTGACGCAGAATCTCGGGCAGGTGCGGCAAGAGCTGCAAACCGGCGTGGCTTCCACGGGCCAGCTCGCCACGGAAGCCCAGAGGGACGTGGCGCAGCGACTGCAATCTTCCACGGAAGTGCTGCTGCAGATGAACCGGAAAATCGGCGAGATGCATCAGACGAGCCAGGATCTTTCAAAAGCCACGCAGACGCTACAGTCCGTTCTAGGGGGCGCCAAAACGCGGGGAACGTTGGGCGAGGTTGCGCTCGACCGTTTGCTCGAGGACGCCCTGCCACAGAGCGCCTACGCGACACAATACCGGTTCGGTTCCACAGGAGCGGTAGTCGACGCGATCGTGCGAAGCGGCGACCGCATCCTCTCCATCGACTCAAAATTTCCGCTTGAGGCTTATCGGAGGCTGGTCGAGTTGGGCGACGATGCGCGGCGCGAATTTTCCACGGTGGTCCGCAAGCATGCGGATTCGATCGGCGAAAAATATATTCTCCCGAATGAGAACACATTCGACTATGCCCTCATGTTTGTGCCCTCCGAAGGCGTGTATTACGAACTGTTGATGACCCAGGACTCGAAGTACGGACGGCTCGACGAATACTGCCGCAGCAAACGTGTATTTCCCGTGTCGCCCAATACCTTTTATGCTTGCCTCAATGCTGTCGCCATCAGCTTGCAGGGGCAGAAGATCGAGGAGAACGCGAGGCACCTTTTGGCGGGCATGGCGGGACTGAAAAAACAGCTCGAATCGTTCGCCGAGGTTTACGAGAAGCTGGGCACGCATCTGAGGCACGCGCAGCAGTGTTACGAGGATGCGGATAGCCGCCTGGGACGCACGCGGAATTCACTCGAACAAATGTCGCAGGGCGTCCTGCCCGAAGCCGACGTGAATATGCTCGAAGCGGCCGCTCGACGCGAGTGAATTGAGATTTTCCGCAAGGACAGGAACAGGCGCCTAGAGCGCAGCAAGGGCCGCGTCGAGCAGTGTGCGGAAGTCGCCAGCGAACGTCGAGATCCGAATCTGATCGAGTTCCCGCCGGACATTCTTGAAATCACTGGGATGGCGGCTGAGCTGATTTGCAAGCCTGCCGATCTCATGCTGCACATTTTCAGGAGCGAGCGATTGAGCGGCTTCCAGGTAGCGGCGCGCAGCATCCGCATCGGGCGCGGGCAACAATCGAGCGTCGAAGGAGAAGTCCCCCGAGCGAATCGCCTGAACTTCCACCGCCGCCAAATTCTGCAGGCCGCCACTCGTGAGAAGCTCCTGTGTGTCTCCGCGAAGAAAGCGAAGGATGCCGGGCGTTTGGTTTTCGACAAAGATGCGAAGAGGCTGATCGGAGCCGCGGACGCGTACGGTCAGTTGTCCCTTTTTGTTCGGCAATAGCGCGGGCTTTGGAAATTCCGAGTCCAGTTCGACGAGCGTCGTGCTGGCGGTCCAACTCGCGCCGGGTGTTTCCACCGAGACTTGCACTGCGCCAATCTCCGAGTTCGGGCCGGGGAAAACGGCGAGACATTCGGGCGATGCCGCCATTGCGAGGGCCGGCTGGCCATTGATTCTGACGCGATCGGCATCGGCATCGCCGCGCAATCCCGTGCCGCAGATCGAAAAGGGTTCGCGCAACGAAACCACTGGAGCGACGGAAGGCGCTCGCTGGGACTGCGCTGCCAGGGCAGGATCTACCAGCGCCGCGGCGGAGGTGCCGGACGCCCTCGCAAGAAGAACCCGGGCGGAGGGGGCTACGGTGAACGAAGCTCGGCCGGTTTGGTCGGTCGTCACATGCTGATCGGCTCCGAGATCGACAGTTACGCCAGAGGCCAGCCTGCCGTCCACTCCCAGAACCGCCAACGTCGCGGGCTGCCCGGCGACAACTCTGGCCGGAAGGACAATCATGACGGTCCATGTGGTAGACAGCGTGGATAGCTCTTGCGCGCTAGTCGCGAGTGGAAAGGCCAGCGAAGCGCTGAAAGCGAGCAAAAGAACCGAACGGGTCGCTGAAGCCAAGTATGGGAGAACGGATTCAACGCGGGGTGCCGGGTAGCGCTCAGACATGGATTTCGGGCAGAACGTGTGATTCGAATCGCTTGAGGCTAAGATGCTCTTCCGAACCGACTCTACAATATAACGAATGGTACGCGGGAAAAAACAGATGCGAGCTGCGGCGAAAATAACGCTTTACATCCGACGAAGTCTTCCAGCGCAAATCTACTCGTCGAGACGGACCACGAACGTGGTCAATTGTTCAGCCGTCTGAAGCTCATCTGCAAGTTGGTTGGCGGCAGCCTCGCTGGGCAACTGCCCGACGCGGACGCGGTAGAAACGCCTTCCAGGAAAATCAAAGATTGCCACGGTGACGGGCGAATAGCGTGTTTCGAGCTGCGCTTTTAGCCGCTCCGCATTGTCCCGCGCAAGAAACGCACCCACCTGCACGCCGAAGAAGCCCACCTGCGGATCGGGTCCAGAAACGACCTCCAACCGGACGGGCGCGGTTCCTGGTCCCACGATCGCGATTGCCTGCGCCGCCGCGAGCGACAGGTCAATAATCCGATTGGCGACGAACGGTCCGCGGTCATTGATGCGTACTTCCGTCTGCCGGCCGTTCAGGAGATTCGTCACGCGGACAACGGCGTTGAATGGCAGGGTCCGATGCGCGGCTGTGAACTGATGCATGTCATAGATTTCGCCACTGGATGTTCGATGGCCGTTGAAGGGGATGCCATACCAGGAGGCAACGCCTTCCTCAACGTATTCACCCGGCACAACAGGTTGCCTTTCCACCGGAGGAGGCGGCCCGGAGGGCGCGGATGGCGGGGGCTGGTTTGAAGGGATGGGCTGCGGGACGGGCGTGGGAGCGGGCGACTGGGTTTTATAGGTTCGGTGCGCGCAACCCGCGACGGCGATCAACGAGAATAAGGACACGAGCGCAAGCTGCGGAAGCCCGATTCGCCCTCGCCGGAAAGACGCCTCCGGCTGAATCAGGAAATATCCCGCGCGGGCAGAACGTATCACTCGCTATCCCGGCTCACTGTTTTGGCCCCATTTTCTGTATTATAGAGACGATTCATTATAGGAACGCACTTACAGCATCGCAAGGAAGCCGATTGCCCCTGTCGCCTCGTCTGCGCTGGAAACTTGATCGATTCCAAAGAAAAATGAGCGGCCTTTTCGGCGGCTCACAGGAACAGCCGCGACCGAAGCTCTGCCCCGCCTGCGGCACGCTGGTGGGCGCCAGCGCGTCGCGGTGCCATCAGTGCGGCGCAAGCCTCACGTTCTCACTGGCCGCAGCCAGCCGGTCACTCGGTCGATTGATGCCGGCGTCGTCGCCAGCTACCTACGGGATACTAAGCTTCACCTGCCTGCTGTACGTGGTGAGTTTGCTCTGGACGATGCGCCTGACAGGTTTCCAGCAGATGGGCGGCGGCCTTTCCAGCCTATTCAATTTCGGTGGGATCAACGGGCAGGTGCTGCAGCGCATGGGCGCGTCGCTACCGCTGCCGTACAACCTGGCGGAGCCGTGGCGCTTGGTGATGGCCGTTTTCCTTCATGCGAGCTTGATGCACATCGGCTTCAACATGTGGGTGTTGATGGACATTGGACCGCAGATCGAAGAGTTGTACGGCTCGGCGCGCTATCTGTTCATTTATGTTGTGACGGGAATTGGCGGCTATGTGCTGAGCAGCTTCGTGGGGCATTTCAGCGTGGGGGGGTCGGGAGCTCTGCTCGGTCTCATTGGCGTGCTACTGGCGATCACAACTGGCCGGCGATCCGAAGGGATGCGAATGCTCCGCAACCAGATCGTCCGGTGGCTCGTCTACATCCTCATTTGGGGATTACTCTTTCCGGGAATCGACAATTACGCGCACTTTGGTGGACTCGCGGTGGGGTTTATTCTTGGCAAGATCATGATGGATCGGTCGCCGGCCTCGCCCGAGGAGCGAAAGCGAGCGTATCTGCTGGGATGGGCGGCCGGACTCATCGTTGCCATCAGCCTCGCCGCCATGATTTTCGGGAATTTCCACGCAAGCTAGGGAAGCAGCAACGCCGGTTAGCTTTCGGCAGATAGCCGACGCGAAACAACAATGCTGTAATGCAGACCCGAAATAATCACGAATGCCGCAACAAAATACGCGCAAAGCATACGCACCACCCACAACGCGTGGTTGTCCCATACCGCCAGGAGCAGGACCAGCACGATCATCAGGAGTTCGAAGGATGTGGTCGCTTTGCCCCAAAAGCTCGGCGGAAACGGCCTGTAGCCGACGGTGACCAGAATGGTTGCGCAGGCGGTCAAGAGCAGCATGTCGCGCCCAAGAACCAGGATGGCGAGCCACCAGCCGATTTTTCCCTTCAGCGCCAGCACGAAATAGGACGAAGAGAGCAGCAGCTTGTCCGCGATGGGATCAAGATAAGCGCCGAGCGGAGTCCGCTGATTTAACTCGCGCGCGAGCAATCCGTCGAGGCCGTCGCTTGCTCCCGCCAGAACGAGGACGGCGAGCGCGACCGCATAGTGCTCATATTTGATGGCGATAATAAAGAATGGCAGAAAAGCCAGGCGCAGGAAGGTGAGCTGGTTCGGGACTGTTAGAATGCGTCTTTTCATAGATTTCCAAGCTCTCTGCGCGAAGTATCCAAATCAAGCGAACTGCGCGAGGTAATTCGCCAGCGAGCGTCCTATTTTTTTCTCGAACATTTCGGCCATCGAGGGAACGGAGCCTCGAGCTTCATCGAGTGCGATCCGTTCGACCCTCAACATGGGAAAAAACAGTGTCGGCAGTCCGATGCGGTCGCCTTCGGGGTGCAGCACCTGGCTGATAAAGTCGTCGAACCCGCCGAGGTCGATGCCGCGCACGGTGACTCCGGCGCTCGACATATCGATCAGTTCGCCCCAGACTCTCTCCTTGGGGCTGTGCAGGCTTACCACGACGATCGAATGCGGCTCCATCGCGTCTCCTCGCGGCCTAAGTCGAAATTACCGTGCAAAATTGCGTGCAACGATCGTACCGCAAGAAACAGGCGAGCGCACGCGAAGCAAGCGGAGATCGTGCCTGATTTGCGCTGCCTCAGACAGGGATTAGCTTCAAGTCCGGCGCTAGATGCAGCCTGGGCTCCGTGACCTTTTGGACGTCATCGGGCGTGAGGCCTGGAGCGACTTCGCGCAGGAGCAGACCTTCCGGCGTAACCTCGATGACGGCCAGTTCGGTTACGATCAGATCCACTACGCCCAGGCCGGTCAATGGCAAGCTGCACTTCCTGACGATCTTGAACTCGCCGTCCTTGGTGGCGTGCTCCATTGCAATGATGACACGCTTGGCGCCCGCCACGAGATCCATGGCTCCGCCCATGCCCTTGAGCATTTTTCCGGGAATTGCCCAATTAGCCAAATTACCCTTTTCATCGACTTGAAGAGCGCCGAGCACTGTGGCGTCGATGCGCCCGCCACGAATCATGCCGAAGGATTCGGCGCTCGAAAAATAACAGCAGCCCGGAATCTCCGTGATTGCTTCCTTGCCCGCGTTTACCAGGTCCGCATCTTCCTCTCCTTCGTAGGGATACGGTCCGACTCCGAGCATCCCATTCTCCGATTGCAGGACGACCTCGATGCCTTCCGGCAGGTAATTGGGAATCAGCGTGGGCAACCCGATGCCCAGATTCACATAATAGCCATCGCGCAGTTCCCGGGCCACGCGCCGGGCAATCATTTCGCGCTTTTCCATTTGTGGCAACATCGCTTCCTCCTAACGCTTTCGCACGGTGCGGTATTCAATAGGCTTGGAGTATTTCTCGCCCTGGAAGATCGCATCCACGAAGATTCCCGGCGTGTGGATGCAATCCGGATTCAAGTCGCCGAGATCGACGAGTTCCTCGACTTCCGCAATCACGTAATTCGCAGCGGTAGCCATCACGGCGTTGTAGTTGCGCGCCGTCTTTCGGTAGACCAGGTTTCCCCACCGGTCGCCCTTCCACGCCTTAATGAACGCAAAATCGCCGCGCAGCGAGGGAACGAGAATGTACGGCCTGCCGTTAAACTCGCGCACTTCCTTACCTTCGGCAGCCATCGTGCCGTAGCCCGTGGGCGTAAAGAAGGCGGGAATGCCGGCGCCGGCCGCGCGGATTCGCTCTGCCAGCGTGCCTTGGGGATTCAATTCAAGCTCAATCTCCTTTTTGAGAGCGAGCTGCTCGAAGTTCTTGTTGCCTCCCACGAAGCTCGCAACCATCTTTTTTACCTGCTTGGTCTGGAGGAGCAAGTCGATGCCAAATCCGCTGCCGCCCGCATTATTCGAGACGACAGTCAACCCCTTCGTCCCCTGGCGGCGCAGCGCGGCGATCAAATTTTCCGGGATTCCGCAGAGTCCAAACCCACCCATCAGGATCGTGGCGCCATCCTGGATCCGTGCAATTGCCGCTTCAGCACTCGCGATACGCTTGTCCATTTCAATCGATCTCCGCAAAGCCACGCCGCGAAACTGTCGCGACGAGAGGCAGCTCTTGAAGTGATCGGGCCGGCTCGCAACGCCCAACCAAGCCTCGATCTCTACGTGAATTTAAGAGATTTATCTTAGTACAAAAGCGTAGTGATCGCGACATCCAGCGGTGGGAGTTTTATTCGACATTCTTGCTTCGCCGGCTCAAACCATCGCGGGCGGCATTTTTCAGCAGCCGGATTCGGGAGGCGACCGCACCGGCAGCCGCAGTGGCGGTAGGCGCTTTTTCGATTTCGGACACGAGCGCGGAGCCGACCACGGCAGCGTCGGCGATGCCGCCCAGCACCGAAACATGAGCCGGGAGCGAAATTCCAAAGCCGACCGCAATGGGAAGCTTGGTAGATCGCCGCGCGCGGCGCACCAACGCCGGCAGTTCTCCGGAAAGCGTGTCGCGGCTGCCGGTCACGCCAGTTCTCGAAATCAGATAGACGAAGCCGGTGGAGCATTCCGCGATTTGGGCGAGACGCGCGTCCGTGGATGTCGGCGCTCCAAGGAAGATCGTGTCGAGCCCGCGCGCTTGCAATATCGCGCGATAGTCCGCGGATTCTTCGGGAGTCATATCCGTGGCAAGAACGCCATCCACACCAGCGGCTGCGGCAGCATCCGCAAACGTTGCCAAGCCCATTTGCAGAATGGGGTTGTAATAGCTGAAGAGAACGAATGGAACGTCGGTGCGCGCGCGAAGTCGCCGCGCGAGATCAAGCACGCCGGCGAGAGTCGTCCCGCTGCGCAGCGCACGGTCGCTGGCGCGCTGGATTGTGGGGCCGTCGGCGACAGGATCGCTGAACGGCACGCCAAGCTCGATGACATCCGCGCCCGCTTCCGCGGCTGCGAGCACGATCTCCTCGCTCGCTTCCAACGTGGGATCGCCTGCGGTGATATAAGCAATCAGCCCAAGCTCACTGGCCTCGGCCAGCTTGTGAAAGCGCCGGGCAATACGTCCCGCTTGCGGCTTTGCGGCAGAGGATAAGGGACTGACCGGATTAGACATAGCTTGAGAGGATTTCCATGTCCTTGTCGCCGCGCCCCGAGAGATTGAAGATAACAATCTCGTCTTTTTTCATGCCGGGAGCGCGCCGGATGAGTTCGCCCAGGGCATGCGCGGATTCCAGAGCAGGGATGATCCCTTCCTTGCGGGCAAGAGTGCGGGCCGCATCGATAGCTTCTTCATCGCTCACGGCGGTGTATTCGGCACGGCCGAGTTCGGACAGCCAGGCATGCTCGGGGCCGACGGCAGGGTAGTCGAGGCCGGCGGAAACGGAATGCGTGGTCGAAATCTGTCCATCGGTCGTCTGCAGGACGTACGTGTAGGTGCCCTGCAAGACGCCGGGCCGGGCTCCGGTGAATCCCGCAGCGGCGGCAAGGCGAGAGGCGTGCTCGCCCAGAGATTTTCCACGACCACCTGCTTCGACCCCGACCATTTTCACGCCCGCGTCGTCCAGGAATGCATGAAAGAGGCCGATAGCGTTCGAGCCACCGCCTACGCAAGCGAACAAATGATTGGGCAAGCGACCCTCGGCGCGAAGAATTTGCTCGCGCGCTTCCTCGCCGATGATTTTATGAAAATCGCGCACGATCTGAGGATAGGGATGAGCGCCAAGGACCGAGCCGAGCAAATAATGAGTCGTCTGCACGTTCGTCACCCAATCGCGCATGGCCTCGTTGATGGCATCCTTGAGCGTGCGGCTGCCGGATTCCACGCCCACGACTTCCGCGCCAAGAAGCCGCATGCGAAATACGTTCAATCGCTGGCGCTCCATGTCTTCCGTACCCATGTACACGGTGCAGGAAAGGCCGAGAAGAGCGGCTACGGTTGCGGTGGCAACGCCATGTTGCCCCGCGCCGGTTTCCGCAATCACGCGTTTTTTGCCCATTCGCACTGCGAGCAGGCCTTGTCCGAGACAATTGTTGATTTTGTGCGAGCCGGTATGGAGCAGGTCTTCTCGCTTGATGTAAATCCGCGGGCCGCCGAAATGCTCGGTTAGGCGCGAGGCAAACTGAAGCGGCGTTGGGCGCCCGGCAAAGTCATGCAGCAGCTCGCTGAGCCTGGCCTGGAAGCCGGCGTCCGCGGATGCCTCCGCGTAAGTCCGCTCGAGTTCTTCGAGCGGAGCCATCAGAGTCTCCGGAACGTAGCGGCCACCGTACGGACCGTAGCGGCCCCGCAAATCCGGCACGACCGGAGTGAGCAAGCTCATCGTGTTCCCTTTTGGATATTGTTGACCGCATGCATGAACGCCTTCACGCGAGCCGGATCTTTTTTCCCCGGCTTGGCTTCCACTCCGCTGCAGACGTCGACCGCGTACGGCTTTGCCACGCGAATGGCCTCAGCGACATTTTCAGGCGTGAGACCGCCGGACAGAAATACTTTTCCGTAACGATTTGCGCGTCGCGCAATGCCCCAATTGAAGGTTCGGCCGGTTCCACCGTAGCGGCGGCGATCGAAACCGTCGAGCAGCAGCGCCTTGGCGTGCCGGAAGCGCTGCAGACGGCTGAAGCGAAAAGGGCGCCGAACGCGAACCGCCTTGATGACCGACAAGGAGCGATTGAGGCGCTCGACAGTCGCTTGCGATTCATCGCCATGCAACTGCAGGCCGCCGAGCCCCACGGAGCGGGCGATATCGAGTATTTTTTCTTCGCTCTCGTTCACAAAAACTCCCACTGCGGAAACCTTCTTCGGCAAACGTCGGATAATCCGCCGTGCCTTCGCGGGCGTGATATAGCGGGGGCTGGGCGCGTAAAAGTTGAAGCCTAAAAGGTCAGCCCCGGCTTCAATCGCACGCCGCGCGTCAGTCCAATTGGTGATCCCGCAGATTTTGACTTTGACCCTGGCCATCGTTGCTCAAGCCTCTGTGCCTGTGCTGCCGGACCCAAGGAGGCTGCGCAGAGGCTCGGCTGGGTCCGCGGCTTTCATCAGAAATTCACCGATCAAGAATGCGTCGAACCCGGCGCTCCGCAGGCGGACGAGATCATCGTGGCTATGCAATCCGGATTCGCTCACGGCGATGCAGCTGTCCGGAATCGATTCGATCAGTTCCAGCGAGACCTCCAGACGCACGCGAAAATCGCGCAAATCCCGGTTATTTACGCCGATGATACGCGCCCCCGCAGCAATCACGCGGTCGAGTTCCTCGTGCGAGTGAACTTCAACAAGGGGCTCCATTTTGAGCGCATGGCCTAGTTCCAGGAGCTTCCGCAAAGAGTCGTCACTCAGGATAGCAGCAATCAACAGAAAGGTGTCGGCACCGGCGGCGCGCGTCTCCCAAATCTGCCAGGGATCCACGATAAAATCTTTTCGCAACACGGGAATGTGGGTTGTCTTCCGGGCGGCCTTCAGATCGGCTAGCGATCCGAGAAAAAACTCCTCCTCCGTTAGAACGGAAAGTGCGGCGGCTCCGGCTCGTTCAAGGAGGGGGGCCAAATCCGCAGGAACGTAGCCGGGGCGAATGATGCCGCGCGAAGGCGAGGCTTTTTTCAGCTCGGCGATGATGTTGTACTCGCTGTGCGTCAGCGCGCCTGCAAAATCTCGCGGCGGCTCTGCTTTCTCAACGGCAATTTTGAGAGCGACCTCGGGCAGCACACGTTTGCGGTGCGCGATTGATTCGCGACGCGCGTCGACAATTTGATCGAGGATCGTCTTTTCTCTGGGACTAATTTCCATGCGCGGAAACGCCTGCCTTATCCCCATTGTTAGCGGATACACTTTAAGTGTACCGCGAGAACATATATTTTTTCTATGCTACCCCCGGATCCATTTCGGACCTTATTGAAAATTGAAATCAGAAATGGTGCAGTATTCCCCCTTAGCGTGGCTGCAGTGCATTAGCCTAAAGCGACAAGAGGAACCGGCCGCCCGGTAGAACAGGGGATGTTGGGCAGCCAGGTCCGTGAGAATCGGAGAACATGACCATCATTGCGCGCTACTTTATCTGACTCGCGAAATAAGAGACGCTTACGACCATTGTCCTCGCTCTGGCTGTGTCGATCAGGCAGAGTCCGAGTCCTTAAACCAAGCGCTCGGCTGTTGGCCACCAGCGCGCTTAAGCCCGCAAATGACAACGGTGTTTTCAAGGCCGGAACGCCTGAAGATTCGTGATAAGTTCGATGAGAGATATCGTGAAACCACTCGAAGAATTGAATGAACAAATCGTCCGTTGCCGAAGGTGCCCGCGGCTGGTGGACTATCGCGAAGAAGTCGCCCGGGAAAAGCGCCGCGCGTTTCTCGGGTGGGAATACTGGGGCAAACCAGTACCGGGTTTTGGTGATCCCCGCGCCGAGCTGTTGATTCTGGGGCTTGCCCCAGCAGCGCACGGGGCAAATCGTACCGGGCGTATGTTCACAGGCGACCGATCGGGCGATTTTCTCTACCAGGCGCTTTACCGCACAGGCTTCGCAAATCAGCCGATCGCCACCCATCGCGGCGACGGGCTGAAGCTCAAGAATGCCTATATTTCCGCTGCGATCCGTTGTGCGCCTCCTGGAAACAAGCCATTGCCGTCCGAACTGGAAAACTGCCTGCCGTATTTGGAAAGGGAACTCGATTTAATGCGCCCTCGCGTTGTTTTTACGCTGGGGGGCATTGCGATGCGCACATATCTAAGTCTGCTCAAGAAGCGTGCAAAAATTCAAAGGCCCGGGGCGTTTCCGTTTTCCCATGGGGCCAGCTACAGCCTGGGCGGCGGACTGCCGCGCCTGTTCGTCTCGTATCATCCAAGCCAGCAGAATACATTTACGGGCAAGCTCACGGAGAGCATGCTAGAAGGCGTTCTTCGTGACATCCGCCAATTTTTGGAAGGCGACCTATCCGGCGCCGAGAAGGACGGCAAGGCGCATCGCCTGCGATAAGGATTACAGCATTTGACACGCTTGCGGCGCGCTTGTTAGCCTGCACGAGAGGTTGCGCCCTACCTCTCCGTCGTTCCCTTATGATTAGAGAACCCGAGGGCAAGCCCATCATCGAGTTTCACAGGGTTGGCTACCGGCTTCCGAGCGGCCAGACGCTGCTGAAAAACATCAATTTCACCGTATTTCAAGGTCAAACGCTGATTCTGCTGGGCCGGAGCGGCGCCGGAAAAACTACCGCGCTCAAACTCATCAATCGCCTGCTCGATCCGACCGGAGGCGAAGTTCGCGTGGACGGGCGTGCGACGTTGGAATGGGATCCGATCGCATTGCGGCGATCGATCGGTTACGTCATTCAGGACACGGGCCTATTTCCACATTACACGGTAGCGCAAAACGTCTCTCTTATCCCGAAGCTCGAACGATGGCCTGCGGAACGCATCCGATCTCGAGTCGACGAATTACTGGTGGTGGTCGGGCTCGATCCAGAAAAATTCTTACTGCGGTACCCGCACGAGCTTTCCGGAGGCCAGCGGAAGCGCGTAGGTTTGGCGCGAGCGCTGGCAGCCGATCCGCCGATTCTACTGATGGACGAGCCATTCGGTGCCCTCGACCCGCTCACGCGCAGCGACGTTCGCCGGGAGTTTCATGAGCTGCAGCGGAGGCTCGAGAAGACGATCGTCATCGTGACCCACGATATCAGTGAAGCTCTGCTGCTGGGGACCCGGATTGGCCTGGTGGAGGCGGGAGAACTCAAAGACATTTATTGGCCCAAGGAATTTCTGAATGCGAAGGAACCGGTTGCCATGGCTTACCTCGCGCAGCTTCAGGTGCTCCAAGAAGCTCAGGAGGAAAAATGAAACTCGCGGAGTTCTTCCTGCAGCAGCGGGACCAGATCTTGCAGGCGACTCTTGAGCACATCTGGCTGGTTGGCGTCACGATGCTTTTCGCCATCGCGATCGGCGTGCCGATGGGAATCATCGTGGCTCGCCGCTCGTGGTTTTCGAAGCCGATCCTCGGCGGAGCGAATGTCGCGGAAACAATCCCGAGCCTCGCGCTGTTCGGATTCCTGCTTCCGGTTCCGTGGCTGGGAAACCGCGCCGACAGGGTGGCGATTGCGGCGCTTGCGCTTTACGCGCTGTTGCCGATCATCCGCAACACCGCCTCGGGAATTGATAGCGTCGATCCTGCGGTCCGTGAAGCCGCCCGGGGAATGGGCATGACGGCTCGCCAGATTCTCTTCCAGGTGGAATTGCCGCTTTCCCTCTCGACTGTTATCGCCGGCATCCGAGTAGCCACGGTCCTCACGATTGGCATTGCCACGATTGCGGCAGCCGTGGGCACCGGAGGATTGGGTGAGTTTATTTTCCGCGGGCTTGCGATGGTCAACAATCAACTGATTCTCGCGGGGGCCATACCCGCCGCCGTGCTCGCGCTTGCCGCGGATCTTCTTCTGACGTTACTGGAACGACGTCTGCGTCCCGCCCGATGAGGTTGAAATGACGCGAGCGCGCGGATGGACGTTTACAACCGCCGCTCTCCTGATCATTTCGTTTGCCAGTTGTAGTGGTCGGCCTCGAAACACAATCGTCGTCGGTTCGAAGAATTTTCCCGAGCAGGCGCTTCTAGGTGAAATTCTGGCGCAACAGATCGAAGCACGAACGCATCTGCGCGTCGAGCGCCGTTTCTATCTTGCGGGCAGCTATATCTGCCAGCAAGCGCTTCTGGCCGGACGAATCGACACCTATGTCGAATATACCGGCACGGCGTTGACCGCCATTCTGCACGACGCGATCGAAAGCGATCCGAAGACCGTCTTTGCCCGGGTGCGGATTGAATACCAGCAGCGCTTCCATCTCGACGTGATGCCGTCGCTTGGCTTCAACAACACTTTTGCGATTGTGATTCGCGGAGAAGACGCGCGGCGCCTGAATTTGAAAACGATCTCGGAAGCCGCTCGATATACGCCGCAGTGGCAGCCTGGATTCGGATACGAATTCATGGAACGCCCGGACGGTTATGCGGGGCTGGCTCGTGTTTACGGGCTGCGATTCGCGTCGACGCCCAGGATTCTTGACCTGGGATTGCTCTATCGTGCTCTGCTGGACAAGCAGGTGGATCTGATCGCCGGCAACTCGACGGACGGGCTATTGTCCGCTCGTGACCTCGCTGTTCTCCAGGACGATAAACACTATTTTCCTCCGTACGAAGCGACGCCCATCGTGCGCGAGGATACGCTTGCGCGCTTTCCGGCCCTTCGCGACGCGATCGGCGCTCTGGCAGGGAAGATCTCGGACGATGAGATGCGCAAGATGAACTACGCGGTGGTGGGCGAGCAGCACGACATCAGTGAAGTCGCACACGAATTTCTACACTCAAAAAATCTCGACTAGTTTTGGGCTCAAATGCGATTATCCGTCGCGTGGTGTCCGCAGTGAATCTCTTCTCTTTTCATTTTCACAAAGAGGGATCGCTCTGCTGCGAAAGTGTTCGCGAGCTCACGGCTGAAGTTGCTCTGCTTCATCCAGGGAGGAAAGCAATCGCTTCGTGCTGATGCCAAGATTTACGGCAACTTCCGTACTGTTCGCCTGCTTCGCATACTCGATTTGGCTCCGAAAGTAGGCCACCTCGTTGCGCGCATGCGCGATGGCGGAAGAAAGCGCACGTTTCTCACCGGAGCGTCTGCGCTGGTCCATGGCCACGGCCAACAACGCCCGTGCCACGACTGCGCGGCACACGTCTTCGGAATCCTGGCCGCTGTCGTTCATGAAAGCAGTGACTTCCCAAGAGGACAAGAGAACCTTGGTGTCATGCAAGAGCACAGTAGCCATCGAGCGGTTTCCGGAATTGTGTGCGACGGTCAGTTGTTTAATGATGGAGTCGAAGCATTTATCCGCTTCGGCTGCGCCTGGAGGTAAAGTTTTGATTGTTTGTTCCGGCCGATCGGTCCCCGGCGGCACCGGATTCTCTACCGGTGAATCATCCAGACGCGCTGTATCGCGATTGGGTGGCAGTTCCACTTTTGCAGCCGTGAATCCACCTGCCGCAGCCGCCGATTCCTTCATGAAATCCATGGGAGAAAAGTCCGACTCATCGCCGTTGTCATTGTCACGGTTGTCCCTGATCAGACACGCATTGGCGATCGCTTCCTCGAGATCGGTGCGGAGACCCAGGAGTTGCTCAAACGCGCGAGTGACGGAATTGTCAGTGTAGTCCCTTTGAAACGGTTGCCGCCAGTTCGCACAAAAGTTGCGGAGTTGAATCGTCGTTTCAGCCGCGGAAAATCCGGCCCGGCGGCAATCAACGGTTTTGATACACATCGCTTCGAGGGACCGAATCGCACTCTGCATGGATTCCAGATCCGCATGCAGGAGCCGGATGAACGCCCGGCGTAGTAGAAAGTTGACGCGGCAAAAAGCCACCAGCGCGGCGGGGTCGTAGAATCTGGATCCCGCCGTATCCTTGAGAAGGCGGCCTTGCTCAAGCAGACCGTTCTCCATAATGTCGCGCAGGCTGTGGCAGTTTTCAAGATTCTCAAGAATTGTTTCCAGTGACGCGCACCATTCGGGTGGGGCGGCATTCGTTGTAGCCAAGACCGGTTTCAGAACGTTTGCCACGTCGCCGAACTTGATCTCCTGGCGATAAAGTTCTTCGGGTGCGCACAAAGCGAAGTACTGCGCCAGCAGCCAATCGACCTTGTCCCTGTCCGCCGTAGTCTTGTTTGCTTTCCGCAGTTGTCGCTGAATGAATGCGCGCAGCGTTGCCTCGCTCGCATGGAGAGCTTCCGGTGGAATCTGACGAAGTTGATAAGCGAGCAAATGTTCATCGACCGCATCGAGCCACTTCAAGTCGCGCTCGAAGACACTTCGTGTCGGCCGTGTAGGCGGCAGTTCGTCGTGCGGATAAGGCAGCGGCGTCAGGCCAAGCTCGACCGCGAGGACTGTGTACAAAGGGTACGCAAATCTCGCCTCCGCCCAGAGTGTCGCTGGATTCGCGGCGCTGGGGCCTCTGGCATCTCGGTAGTCCAGATTGTTTCGGGGATTGGTGACTGTGCTTGGGGTATCCATGTTCACGGTTTGATGATCCAATTCTCTACTTCGTCCACGAATCGCACTGCAACAGCTTTTTGGCCGCCGTGATGGAGGGCGGCAACTACCATCGCATCGACATCGAGCGAGCAATCGGAATTGACGAGATGCACCCGGTCCTCGAATTCGAGCGGTAAATTCGAGCTAAACAAAACCTCGTGAGCGGTGACAAATTCAACTACCGTTTGTTCCTGCAACCGGCACCGTCCGCCGTTCTTAGTGACAATCCGCGCCGTTGTCCGAACCGGCGACGAAGTCGGGAAGAGCTGGGCCAACTTATCGACACACGATGACGAAGACTCTTCTAGAACTGGATCAAGAAGTGCAGCTATTATATGAACATCCCGAGGCACGGCGTTCATCCTTTCGTTTTTACGGATCAACTCACCTGGAACCGATCAATTGGTGAACGAGCACGCGAACCATTCAAGTCTCAAGCCGTCGGTCAGGCGCACGAGTACAGATGCGTCTCACTGCATCGCCGAGAACGCGGCAAACTTCTCTCTGCGAGACCTTGAGCGGGGCTCAATGAGTCGATTGTGCAATCCGCTTCTCCACTGGGCTCAGCGGGATGTTATAGCGCTTAAGCTTTCGGTATAGAGTGGCGCGGCTGATGCCGAGCATTTTGCGAGTCACCGCTTTGTCGCCTCCGGCCTGCTCGAAGACTCGCTGAATCGTAATGCGCTCGAGATCGGCAAGTGCGGTCGTTGAGAGCATAGTTACATTTTCGACGATCAGGCTGCAATCCTGCTCGCCGCGAATTGCGGGCGGAAGGTCCTCGAGATCGATGGCGTGATCTTCTCCGAGAGCTATTGCGCGGGCGATGCAATTCTCCAATTCGCGCACGTTTCCGGGCCAGCCGTACTGCAACAAGCTCCTCATCGCCGCGGGCATCACCTGAATGTTTTTGCCTGGGGCGTATCGGTCGAGGAAATGATGCACTAGCTGAGGGATGTCGGATCGGCGCTCCCGCAAACTCGGAAGGTGTACGGTAACAGCGTTGAGGCGAAGATAAAGGTCCTTGCGAAACTTGCCTTCTCGATAGGCTGCTTCCAGATCGCGGTTTGTTGCCGCAATCAGGCGCAGTTTCACGGGTATCCTGTTATTGCTCCCCACCGGCCGAACTTCGTTCTCCTGCAGCACTCTCAGAAGCTTCGCTTGTATCTCCAACGGCAGCTCGCCGATTTCGTCCAGAAAAATGGTGCCGCTATTCGCGGTGCAGAAAAGGCCCGTTTTCGATTTGAGAACTCCAGTAAAGGCGCCCTTTTCGTGCCCGAAGAGTTCGCTTTCCATCAGAGCGGGAACGAGCGCGCCGCAGTCCACGGTAACAAACGGCATCTGCGCGAGCGGGCCGCGAAAATGGATGGCGCGTGCTACAAGTTCCTTGCCCGTGCCGCTCTCTCCCGCAATCAGTACGGGTGTGCGGCCATCCTTGAGCCTAGAAACCATTTGCAGGACGTCTTGAATCTTTGCGGAGGTGCCGACGATTCCATCGAGCCGGGTTTCCGTTTCGACGAATTCACGCAGAAAATGATTCTCCGTCACCAGTCGGACTTTCTCGGCCATTCGGTGTAACAATTGGCGGAGTCTCACCACGCTGAACGGTTTCTCAATATAGTCGTAGGCGCCCTTCTGCATGGCATCCACGGCAAACTCGATCGAGCTGTGCTCGGTCATGATGACGACCTCGCTGCGGGAAGAAATCTTCTTGATCGCTCGAAGCACTTCGACTCCGGATAGAGCTGGCAGTTCTAAATCCGTGACTACAAGATCGGGAGGCAATGCCTCAGCCAACTCGGCGGCCGCTTCGGCGGTCTGAGCTTCGTTGCACAGGAAGCCGAGTCCTTGTCCAACTGTCATACATAGGCTGCGGATGCTCTGCTCGTCATCAACGATCAAGAAGCGAAGCGGGGGTTCGTCTGTCATCGTCTGCCGATTCATTTCCTTTCTTGATAAATGCCGTCAATGAACGCTTGCAAGCGACCGCTCGTTTGGCAGTACCAGGTTGCAACACGTGCTTGAGTATTTCGGCAAGGCTTGAGGTTAGATTCCGAACGGAACTTTGGATTCGTAGAGGGGAGATTGCATTCAAGCGTGGTGGCAGAGAACCGGGCAAGCAGGCCCTCGATTGATTCGTCGAGGCCGGAACCGTCGTTCCCAATTTGTTTCAGTGCACGCACGGAGGCTTGGGGGCTTGCGCGCATCTCGTCTAGTCAACTTGTTGAGAAGCCGGTTTTGGTCGCTCACTTTTTGAGCGATCTCTTTCGCGAGAATGCCAGGAAAAGAGAAATTCATCGCGGACACTGTGCGATGAAGAACCCTGCTTCGGTCCAAAAACCGACGCTTAGAATCACACGCCGCATTTCTCAACAAACTGCTAAGAATGAAGTTAAGGGCCATCTCATTTTGAGTCAAGAAATGCAGCCAGCTGCGTTGTTGTAAGAGGCAAGCCGCATCAGGTCGCAACTGAGATAGGCCGACACGGAGCCAAATGTACCGTTGTGGGATGGAAGAACATGACGATCTGAAGTTGGGCAAAATTTTGGACCGTCAAGGGTTAACCCTATTCCCTCCCAATAATCATTTATCTACTATTCCCATTATTCGGGAAGTTGCCATCCGAGAACTGAAACCGCGAGTACATGCGGCACACTGTCATGGCCCTCGAAGAATACAAACGAAAGCGAGATTTTAAGAAAACGTCCGAGCCGCCCGCCGAGAAACGTGTTTCACACCAAGGCTTTTCCTACCTTATCCAGAAACATGACGCCACTCGGCTGCATTACGATCTCCGGCTGGAACTGGACGGCGTTCTACTTAGCTGGGCCGTAACGAAAGGCCCGAGTCTCAATCCCTCAGACAAGCGGCTTGCGGTACGCACTGAAGATCATCCGTTGTCGTACGGTACATTCGAAGGAACGATTCCCGAAGGCGAATATGGCGGCGGTACCGTCATGCTATGGGACAAAGGAAACTGGGAACCAAAAGACGATCCGCATGACGGAATGAAGAAGGGACATTTGTCATTTATACTGCATGGTCAGCGCCTAAAGGGCGCCTGGAACCTTGTGCGGATGCATGGAGATGGCAAAAAGGAGAATTGGCTGCTCATCAAGGAAAAGGACAATGACGCGCGCTCAACAACGCCGAAGCGGAGAGGTTTCTGGGAGCAGAAGCTTTCAGCATCCAGAGTGGACGGTCCATGGATGAAGTCGCCGTGAATGCACCGCCAGCGAGAAAAGAGGGCAAAACCAGCGAGAGAATGTCGAGACTGATGAAGCATTATCCGGACGTGCAGCTGGCAACCCTGGTTGATTCGCCACCGGAGGGCGATGGATGGCTGCACGAGATTAAATTCGATGGCTACAGGCTTATGGCATTTCTGGCCGATGGTGAAGTAAGGCTGCGCACACGCAACGGCAACGACTGGTCGCGAAAGTTTCCCTCCATTTATGCGGCTGTCGCGAAGCTTGAGGCGAAAGCGGCTGTGCTCGACATGGAAGCGGTGGTTCTAGATAATTTTGGGAAGAGCAGTTTCCATGCCATGCAGCGGGCCTTGGGCGAAGGTGGGAACCCGCAATCAATACAAGCTTACGTTTTCGACCTGCTTCATCTTGATGGCAAGGACATGACCGGCGAAGCGCTGGCCAGCCGCAAAAAAATGCTGGAAGCTTTATTGAAAAAATCGCAAGACGGCAAGAGTTTGCATTACAGCGATCACGTCGCCGGGCAAGGTGCCGAGATGATTGCAAAATCGTGCGCCATGGGCCTGGAGGGCATTGTCTCGAAGATGGCCGATGCTCCCTATCGTGCGGGACGGCAGAAGAGCTGGCTCAAATCCAAATGCGTCAAGCGCCAAGAATTCGTGATCGTCGGCCATACCGCTGCTCGCAAAGGCAGCCGCGCAATCGGCGCATTGCATCTGGGCTATAACGACAAGGGAGACCTGACATACGCCGGAAAAGTGGGCACAGGTTTCAGCATGCGAGATGCGCAGGACCTGTACGACCGGCTCGCGAAGCTGGAAACTAAAACATCGGCAATTAAGAACGTACCGCGAAGCGTCGTGAGAAGTGCGCATTGGGTAAAACCATCGTTGCTATGCGAGGTTTCTTTTACCGAATGGACGGAAGACGGCCACATCCGCCATTCTTCGTTCCAGGGTTTGCGAGAGGACAAAAGGCCGCAGGAAGTCACCATGGAAAAGCCAGTGCGAGTGAAAACAAAAACTGTTTCTGGAAAACGCAAAACAGACGGACTCGAGATTTTTGGCGTTAAGGTATCTCATCCTGACCGGGTGGTCTTTGGAGATACGGGTGCGACCAAAGGGGATCTGGCGCAATATTACGGTACGGTTGCCCCATGGATTTTAAAGGACCTCACCGGGCACCCTCTTAGCCTGCTGCGCTGTCCAGAAGGAACTGCGGGAGATTGCTTTTACCAGCGCAGTCCAGGAACGGGACTCGGGCCGGACGTCAAACCGTTTACGTGGAAACACAAGGGAAAGTCGTACGAATATCTTTATATCGAGAATGAAAAAGGGCTGATCGAACTGGTGCAGATGGGGGCAATCGAATTGCATCCATGGGGTGCGCGTGCCGAACGAATCGATTATCCCGACCGGCTTATTTTCGATCTCGATCCCGCACCGGATGTGCCGTTCGATACCGTCAAATTGGCGGCGCGGGATTTGCACCGGCGTCTGGAGGGTCAGGGGCTGAAGAGTTTCTTGAAATGTACGGGCGGAAAGGGGCTTCACGTCACGGCGCCGCTGGCGGGAAAGGACAATTGGGAAATGGTAAAAGCCTTCGGCGCCGCGATTGCCGGCGACATGGTCAGGGACGTGCCTTCCGCTTATGTTGCGACCATGAGCAAAGCAAAGCGCCAAGGAAAAATCTTCGTCGATTACTTCCGGAATGATTATACGGCGACTGCGATTGCCGATTTTTCGGTGCGGGCGCGGGCCGGAGCCCCGGTAGCAGTGCCGCTGGAATGGAAGGAGCTCGACAGATTGCGCGCAGCCGACCAGTTCACGATCGGGGATGTCCTGAATCGCCTGAAGAAAAACCCGCCGAATACTGCACGATACGAGAGAAGCCAGAAGCTGCCCGCCCGAGCTTGAAATATTTCGATCACTCTGTTTCTGCGTGGCCGAGGAAGATGATTAAGGTCTAGAACCCCGAGTTACATAGCCTTCGCTGGTAAAATACGAAGATCGAGCTGATCAGGTTTCAATCCGCATCCTTACCGGCAACGACCTGAGCGTGTCCCAGGAAAGCAACGAGCGACACGCCACCAACGATATTACCTAGCAAGGTGGGCACAAAGAATCGCCATAGGAAGACGCCCCACGTTTCACCGCCCGTAACGACCAAAAACAGCACCTTTGTCGATCCCGCAATCACATGGCTGAAGCCGCCCAGGCCGATCAAGTAGGTGAGAATAATGATGATGCTCACCCGGGCCGTTTCGGCCGCCGGAAGTAGCCAGACCATCAGCGCGATCAGCCAGCCAGCGAATATGGCGCGCACGAAAATTACTCCGAAGCCGCCTTCCGTCGCACCCGTGCTGATTTCAATCATCGTTTGTTGAATATGCGGCGCAAAGATTGGGATTCTCCCAACACAAAGCGCGAATAGATAGGTTCCCACGAGATTCGCGAGGAGGACTACGCCCCACAGGCGCAGGACACCGAGGGCGGTTTTCATATCTCTTCTCGATAGGAGCGGTAAAACCGCCGTGAGGGTCGTCTCCGTAAAAAGTTGTTGCCGCCCCAGGACGACGATCAGGAACCCCACGCTGTAGCCCATTTTCGAAACCAGAGGCCTCCACTGGCTATTGGGCAGGTAAGACGCTAGAAGTCCTTCCGCCACTAGGGAGAATCCCATCGAAAGTCCGGCCGCCAAGCCGGACCACGCCAATGCCGAAGGCGGCCGCTTTAATTCCTCCTCGCCCTCGCGAAGGATCGTTTCATGCACGACATGAGCACCGATGGCAACGCGCTCCTGCACCTGCTTCTCTTCCATGCGCTTTTTAACAATGGGAGGTATTTCAGCGGGCTCGGTGCCTTCGGATTTTTTTGTTTTGAGAGCCATCTTTTTGCGGGTCTGACGGTAGATCAGCGAATGATCTCCGCACGGTAGGCGCGTGTCTATCCCGCATACTCGGTAACTCGCGGGCCGTCGGGTGTGTATTGCAAAGGTACAGATTATTAAGCGGGGTGCTACCTTCGATCGGGCCGATGCGTGCGAACGCTCGACTTCGCAGCAGAATGAACTTCTCCTAGGGAACCTCTGAACAAGCGCTGGTTTAAAAGAACGGATGAGGAACAATAGGCAATTCAAGCGGTTTCAGTGATTTCATAGGGATGCCGAGAGATTGGATCCGCCTGCCAGCGCCACCAGAGCGTCCCTTGTGACCCTAC
>DATLST010000367.1:0-9160 GCA_035534055.1 Candidatus Acidiferrales bacterium
GGAACTTGAGGCAGTGCGCCAGCAACAATCGCAGGGCCAGGTGCAAGTCGCGGGCCTTAAGTCGCAAATCGATGATCTCACCGGTCAACTTCGGCAGCGCGAAGGAACGATTAACCGCCAGGACGCACTTCTCGCGCACGACCGGGACATCCGCGAGCTGATGGGCGCGCGGGATCTCTATATTGCCGAGGTGTACGACGTCGGGCGCGACGGAAAGACCAAGAAACCATTCGGAAGGGTTTTCTATACGAAAGGAAAGTCGCTGGTTTTCTATGCGTATGATCTGGATCATCAGGCCGGCGTCAACAACGTGAGCACGTTTCAGGCCTGGGGCCGGCGCGGGCCGGACCGGAAGGAGGCGCTCAATCTGGGCATCTTTTATCAGGACAATGCGGCCAAGAAACGTTGGGTGCTTAAATTCGACAATCCGAAAGAGCTTGACGAAATTGACGCCGTATTCGTCACCGTGGAACCAAAGGGCGGCAGTCACAAGCCAAGCGGCAAAAGCCTGCTGTTTGCTTACCTGAAAATGAATCCAAATCACCCGTAGCTTGGTTTCATCCTGCCCTTCGGATTCGTTCGCACGCTTTCTCCTGATGTCGAGTGATACAACGGCGGATTCTCCAGCGTAGACCAGATAGCATGTTCCAACCAGATTGCTGCGGGGTGGCTCGATGCGTCGAATGGTTTTGCTTCTCTTGGTTAATTTGCTTTTGATTCCTTCGCTTGTTGCGCAATCCCCGAGTGGATCGATCAGCGGCATTGTGCATGATCCGTCGGGCGCGGTAATTGCCGGCGCCGAAATCCTAGTGGTGAACGATGCAACAGGCGTTCAATACTCAACCACGACAAATAGCGAAGGCATCTACCTTGTGCCGAATCTTCCCCCCGGATCTTATCGAATTCAGGTCGCTGAGATCGGCTTCAAGACACTGATCAAGCCCGACATCATCCTGCACGTTCAGGACGCGCTGGCTATCAATTTCACGCTCCCGATCGGGGCTGCGTCGGAGACAGTGACGGTCAAGGGCGGCACGCCCCTGATCGACACACAAGATGCCTCCGTGAGCACAATCGTCGACCAGAACTTCGCGGATAACCTGCCGATGAACGGAAGGAGCTTTCAGACGCTCATCCAGCTCACGCCGGGAGTGGTTCTGACGCAAAATAGCGAGGGCAACGAAGGGCAGTTTAGCGTGAACGGACAGCGCGCCGCGTCAAATTATTGGATGGTAGACGGCGTGAGCGCCAATATAGGGATCGGCGCAAATTTCAACGGCGGAAATGGCGTGGGAGGCGCGTTGGGTTCCTTTAGCGTCCTAGGGGGCACGAACAGTTTAGTCTCCGTGGATGCGATGCGGGAGTTCCGCATTCAGACCTCCACCTATGCGCCCGAATTTGGACGCACTCCCGGAGCGCAGATCTCCATCGTCACGCGATCCGGCACGAATCAGTTTCACGGCACCGCATTCGACTATTTGCGTAATTCCGTTTTGGATGCCAACAATTGGTTTGCGGACGAAGCAAGTTTGCCCAAAGCGCAGGAGCGGCAGAACGATTTCGGAGGCACCTTCAGTGGCCCCATTGCCAAGGACCGGACATTCTTCTTTTTCTCCTACGAAGGGCTTCGCCTCCGGCTGCCGGAAACCAAACTCACAACCGTTCCGGACCTCAGTGCGCGCCAAAACGCGGCTGCCGCCGTGCAGCCGTTTCTAAATGCATACCCGCTGCCCAACGGCATGGACTCCGTGGCCACGGGAACAGCGCAGTTCAATGCCAGCTATTCCAATCCCGCCACGCTCGATGCCTACAGCGTTCGACTCGACCACAAACTTACTGCCAAACTCAGTCTTTTCGGGCGGTACGATTACTCTCCCTCGGACATGAATGAGCGAGGAACCAGCACGGAATTGCCCCTGAGCGACGTCCAAACGTACAGTATCACGACACAAACAGCGACAGCAGCAGCCGACTGGGTCATTACACCTTTTATGATGAACGACCTTCGGTTCAACTACAGCAAAGCCGATGCCTCGAGCTTTTATTCTCTGGATACCTTCGGTGGGGCGGTGCCATTGGCAACTTTGCCTTTCCCCAGTCCATATTCCGCGAAAAACGCGACCTTGACCTTCGCCATTTTTGGATTAGCCAACCCCTATCTGTCGGCCGGCAGCAACACACGAAATGCGCAACGTCAGATCAACTTGATTGATGGGCTGTCTTTCCAGAAAGGTTCCCACGAAATGAAGTTTGGAATCGACTATCGGCGAATGACGCCCCAATTCGATCCGGCGCTTTATGTGCAGGGCATATATTTCGCGAATGTTTCTTCCGCGGAAGGCAATGACCTCCTTGCTGCAAACCTCATCTCCGCGCGGGGTGCGACGCTTCGGTTGCAGAATCTGGGAATTTTCGCACAGGATACTTGGCGAGTGATCCCGCGGCTGACCGTTACGTACGGACTGCGATGGGACGTCGATATTGCGCCCTCGTCCGTCAATGGCCCTTCCCTGCCAGCGGTGACCGGCTACAACCTGGAGGATTTATCCAACCTGACTTTGGCTCCAGCCGGAGTTCCGGTGTTTTCGACTACGTTCGGGAATGTGGCTCCCAGGCTCGGCCTGGCCTATCAGGTGTCCAAGAATCCCGACTGGGGGCTGGTTCTTCGAGGGGGAGTTGGTATGTTTTATGACTTAGCGACCTCTGAAGTCGGCAATGCTTTGGGAATCGACTATCCTTTCGGCGCGAGCATGTTGGTCTTTGGTCCCAGCTTTGGAGGTACAGCAACATTTCCCCTCAGTTCGGCAGATGCCGCTCCTCCCTCGATTACACCCGCGGAATTGAGTTCTCCCGGAGCGGTTTTGTCCGCCTTCGACCCCCATCTTGAACTCCCGTATGCGTTGGAGTGGAATGTTGCGCTGGAACAAGGATTGGGCAAACAACAAAGCTTGTCCGCTTCCTACATTGGTTCGGCCGGAAGGAGATTATTGCAAGCTGCGTATGTTGCTTCGCCCAATTCGACGTTCAGCAACGCCCTCTTGGTGGGCAATACGGCGGCATCAAACTACAACGCACTCCAGCTTCAATTCCAGCGGCGGTTTTCGCATGGGCTTCAGATTCTCTCTTCGTACACGTGGTCCCACTCGATTGACGATGCTTCGAATGGCACATTCGGAGTTGGACCGAATGCTTTGGTGCCGGGACTCAGCGCAAACTCAAACCGCGGACCTTCAGACTTTGATATCCGCAACTCGTTCTCCGCAGGGTTTTCGTACAACATCCCGGCGCCCAGGGTTGGCGGCTGGGCGAATGCAATTCTGCGCGGCTGGGCTCTGGAAAACGTGATTCAGGCCCGATCATCCTCTCCCGTTAACGTTTATTACTCTCAATATACACAGTTGCTGGGAGCCTTTGCAGAGGTCCGGCCCGATGTAGTGGCGGGAACGCCTTTCTACGTAGAAGGAACGCAGTATCCTGGCGGTAGAGCGATCAATCCGGCGGCGTTCATGGCCCCGCCAACGGACTCAAGTGGCAGCCCAACCAGGCAGGGAGACTTGGGACGAAATGCTCTCCGGGGATTCGGCGCGACCCAGTGGGACTTCGCCGTTCATCGGGATTTTCCGATCCACGAGTCCCTCAAATTGCAGTTCCGAGCGGAAATGTTCAACTTCCTCAATCATCCGAATTTTGCCCCGCCCATTGGAGATCTCCAAAATCCCCTGTCAGTGAATCCCCAGTTCGGCCGTTCAACGCAGACGTTGGGGCAGTACCTCGGTGGCTCCAATGTAGGTGGTGGAGGATTCAGCGCCCTTTATCAAATCGGTGGGCCGCGCTCGATCCAATGTGCGCTGAAATTAACTTTTTAGGGCTCTCCTTGGGATTCGAAGCATACAACCGGCTGTTCTCCGTCCAAATTCATTCACGATCTCGCCCTTGTTCACAAGTTTCCAATTCCTCTGGGAAGGCTTAGCCATGCTTTGCCTGGTGAGACAATCGGTTCTGTTTGTCCTGTCGGCACTTGCTTGCTGCAGTTTGGCCAGCCCCCCAATCGCTAGGGCCCGGAATACCGGGCCGTTGCCGGTGGAGGATGCTTTAAGAGCGCGCCGATTTGCTCAGTTAACGCCGATCGTCTTTTCATCGCAGGGCCGATGGCTCGCCTACGCGGTCCAAGATAACCGGAGAATTAAATCCAGCGATTTGGAATCCTACTCTCGAACCGGTGTTCCTCCCTGGGGAAGCGGGACCGACATTTACATTCAGAACATCGTGACAGGTGCAGAGAGAAATCTGACCGGCGGGGACAATGACAATTGGCTTCCCAGTTGGTCACCCAACGGGCGTTACCTCGCATTCCTGTCTGATCGCGGTGGCTCCGGACAAGCACGCCTCTGGATTTGGGACGCCCTCAGAGACAAGTTGAGGAAAGTCTCCGACGTGAGCGTGCGAGGCAATGAGATCGAATGGACCCGGGACAATCAAGAATTGCTGGTCACAACTTTGCCGCAAGGATTGATTCCCAAAATGTACGTCGGGAAACTCTCGTCAGGAACGGCGGGCAAGACATATCCCGACAGCGAAGCGGATCGTCCGACCGTGTTCGTGTACGGGCATCCACGTGACTCGCGCGGCGGGAAGAGGTCTCCGGAATCCGATCCGTGGGATCTCGATCAGTATTTGCGCGATCTGATCTTCGTCGACATCCACGATGGCAAGATCCACGCGGTGGTTTTGGGCCAGAAGATCGCGGCATATTCGCTCTCGCCGGACGGCTCGCGCATCGCGTACACGGTCCCCATGCGCTTTGGGAAGCCCGGATCGCAGCAGGTTCTTTTTGATCTGGCCATCATCAATCGTTCAACGGACCGGAAACGCGTTGTTGCTTCGGGTATCCGCCTTGACCCCGACGGCGCTTCGTTCAGCTGGTCACCGAATAGCCGAAAGCTGGCCTTCACCACAGGAGGGATGGAGGAGCGAGTCCACAACTGTTATGTTGTCGATCTCGATCAAGGAACCGTGCGCGATGCGTCGACGCTGCCGGCGACGGGGCCTCGGCCCCGCCATAAGTCGGCAAAACCCCTTTGGGATGAAACCGGACAAGAAATGTATTTCATTCACGACGGAGCGCTCTGGCGAGTTTCGCCGGACCAGACCGGGGCGCAGAAAGTCGCCTTCGTTCCTCACCGAGAAATCACACGCCTCATCGGTCAAAAGCAGAATCTGTTGTGGACGGTGCAAGAAGGAAAAGCAACAATTGTTGTGACCCACGACGATTCAGGAAAGCAGGATGGATTTTACCGGATTGATCTGAAGAGCGGTGAGAGCACCGAGCTCCTTGAAAAAGGGCAGTGCTATACGTGCGCGAATTTGGGGCAACTGTTCACAGTGACCGGCAGCGGGCAACGAATCGCCTATGTGGCTGAGGATGCCCGCCATGACGAGGATCTTTGGGTCAGCGACGCAAGATTCCAAACTCCGCGGCGGTTGACCCACCTCAACCCGCAGTTTGACAAGTACAAGATGGGTGGTGTTCGTTTAATCAGCTGGTTGGACGACGACGGAGAACCGTCGCACGGATTGCTGCTGCTGCCCCCGACGTACACAGAAGGAGTGCGTTATCCGCTGGTTGTCTGGGTTTACGGCGGCGCTTTGTTATCGAACGACTTCGACCATTTCGGCCTGCTAAGCCCGGGGGTGTTCAACATGCAATTGCTTGCCACGCGCGGCTATGCAGTCCTGCTTCCCGACACATTCCTTCACGCGGGCACCCCGATGCTGGACATGGCAAAAACAGTGCTCCCGGGCGTGAATAAGGTGATCGATATGGGAATCGCAGATCCAAAGCGTCTTGGCGTCATGGGACACAGCTTCGGCGGCCTTTGTACGCTTTTCCTGGTCGTCGAGACCAATCGCTTCAGAGCGGGAATTGACATGAGCGGATTTGGGGATCTTCTGAGTAACTATGGGGCGATGGGGAAGGATGGAACTGCGTTCGGGATGTCCATTGAAGAACAAGGACAGGCATCGATGGGGGGAACACCGTGGCAAGTTCGTGAGCGATACCTTGAAAACTCGCCAATCCTCTACTTCGATAGAATCGAAACGCCCTTATTGATTATCCATGGCTCCAAGGACACAACCGTTGCCCCTTTTCTCGCCGACGAAGTGTTCGTGGATCTGCGGCGACTGGGGAAGACGGTTGAATATGCAAAATATCAAGGCGAAGGCCATTCGCCCCTGGATTGGAGTTTTGCAAACAAAATGGACTTGTGCAATCGGGTGATTGACTGGCTCAATGAATATCTTAAGAACTAAACACCGCCTTCTCTTCATCGAAAGACGAGGAATTTCCGCCATCCCCCGTGGCGGCACGAAACGAGATCTTGAGACTAAATCGTTAGGGAACGCAAACAGCGATCTCGTTTCGCAGGAGTTATGAGTCGCCGGAGCGCTCGAAACACCGAGCGCTCCGGCACTGTTCTACTCATCTGCCTCATAGGCGCCGACTGTTGGATGGAACGACATGTCACTTATGTGATTGGCCCCCTTCGATCCCGCCTGAATGACAATGCTCGCCGACGCAACAACGGTTATTTCAGGCTTCTCGTATCTCATGTTCTCTCACCTCCTCTCGCTAGGATGTTTTGACGCACTGCGTGTTTGGCCTTGGGAAGTGCCTTGGGTGATTTAGCCGGAGCACCCAAACCGCTGGGTGCTCCGGCACTCCCTTTTTTACTCATCGGCTTCATACGCAGGGATGGTGTATGTGCGTTCCACCGGATTGTCCAGTTGACTGCTGTCGCCTTTTCCCCCGCGGATGTCAGCGGCTGCCGACACAGCTTGGGAAAGTTCTGGCTTTTGGTATTTCATCGTTGTTTCACCTCCTTTCTTTGTC
Source organism: Candidatus Acidiferrales bacterium (assembly GCA_035534055.1). GTDB lineage: Bacteria > Acidobacteriota > Terriglobia > Acidiferrales > UBA7541 > Palsa-295. The sequence continues at coordinate 6,893 of DATLST010000367.1, forward strand.
TTTTCTCAGCTGAGAAGATCACTCCGCGTCTTGAGACAGCGTGCTGTTCAACTGCACGATTCGCTCGGAAAGGCGAACCCGAATTAACACCGGCATAAGCCCGGTCGCGCACGCCGGCGAGCACGGAATCTCGCCCTCCATTCGGGGAACGGCTTTCACGCCGGTCATAGGTTCGTCGTTGCCGATGTCGAACGTATCCGTTCCCCTTTCCCTCATGCCCGTTGCGCTTTGCAACGCTCCCCGCCGAAGTCCGGGTCCTCGGGAATAGAGAAGGCGCCCGGACGGCCTGGCGCGATGCCGCGGTGCAGTTCCCATCGGTTCAACCCTTGGAGCCAGAACTCGAGTCCGAGGGTACGAAGCAGTGTGACAACGGGAATTTCCTTGCCATCTCTTGCTCTCTGCAAGACTTCGCGCAGAGCTTTTGGGTCAACGAAGCCGGCCGTCGTGCTGGCCAAGCGTGTACTCTTCCTGAGTAGCCTGGTCCAACTCACCAAGACCGTCGTCATTGATGATCGGACCACAAATGCTTTTCTCTTCCGGTCGAGAATTGCATCCGGGACGATCCCCGCTAACGCGCGGCGCGCGAGCGAGCGTCTCTGGCCCGGCCGTACCAGTTGCTCCCGTGGAATTGCGAAGATGGATTCCACCAAGTCCCGATCGAGATACGGATAGCGTTTCTCGTAGAACAACTCGGAGGGAAAAGCGGAACCAGCCAACTGGCGCCGCAGACTTTCGAAAGTGCGGACGTTCTCTTGAAAGCTCGGTAAAGGACCGACCAATCGGAACCGGGGCGGGTATCCAGCCAGCGCGTCTCGATGGCGTTTTGCAAAACTGGGAACCAGCCACGCGGACTGCGTTTGTTCCGGAATTCCAACAAGAGTTCGCGGCAGAAATCCCCGCGCAGCTTCGAAGCACAGATGGAACCACGGTTTCTTCTTGTTCAGCGCCCAGACTTTCAATTGATGAGCAAGATTTCTCCAGCAGAATCTCGCCAGGAAGTCCGCGAGTTCCGGTATCGGCGTAGGAACTCCGCCGAGAACTTCATCCCCACCGATTCCCGAGAGCACAACCCGATTCTTTCCGGACAACATACATGCTGCAAATTGCCGGCTTGCTTCGTTGTGGCGGTGCAGGGAAGCCGGCGTTGCAGCGAAGCGGTCGTTCTCGAACTGGAACGGGAAGGCGTCCTCCGAACCGAGGTCGATGTGACACCCGGTCCGTCCGCGCTTTTCTTCCACTTTGGTGAAGTAAGGCCGCTCGTTCCAGTTGGGCTCTTGATCGTCGTAGTAGGACACCGTGTCGAGTCTGGGTGTTTCCGCGCATCCTTCTTCAATGATCTTGTCGGCCGTGCAGACGATCGATGACGAATCCATCCCGCCGCTCAACTCCGCGAGAACCGGCGTGTCGCTGCGAAGACGCCGCCTGACGGATTCGGCAAACACGTTGCGGAAGTGCTCTTCGTATTCGGCGTCCGTGCGGTAGCGGATTCTCTTGCCCGGATCGAAGTCCCAATACTGGCGGACGGTTGGTTTGCCGCCACGGATGCGTACGAACGAGGACGGCGGAACGGCCTGAATCCCGACATACGGCGTCAAATGAGTGGCTGGGAAAAACCCGAGCCAGCCCGCAATGTACTCTTCTTCGAGCGTAAATTGTTTTCCAGCCAGGAGCACAAGTGGGTCGAGAATGCTGCTCCAGGTGACTTGATCTTTCTCGATCGCGTAGTAGAGATGCCGCGTCCCAACGAAGTCTTTTGCGAGGATCAGGGCCTGATCTCTGGGGTCCCAGATTGCCAGGGCCCAGTCGCCCATGAGTTTGCCGAAGCTGTCAGTTCCCCACTTCTCATACGCAGCCGCGACAATCGCAACGTCGGTTGACTCGATGGACAGCCCACCGCTCAACTGGCGGATCAGCTCTTCGCGGTTGTCGAGCCGCCCGTCCCAGGTAATGACTGCGCCGGAAGGCGCGGCATGGGGCTGTTTTTCGCGACGCGATTCTTTGGTCGTGTGGAAGCCCCTATATATAATGTCCACACCGGGACCGGAATAACGGCCCTCGCCATCGGGCCCGTAGGGCGCGAGCAGCTGGCTCGCTTTTTCGAGGCGGCCTGGCGCAGGTGGCGCATTGTCGAAATTCCATCTTCCGAATTGCACGCTCATGGTTCGTTCCTTCGTTTCCGCTTCGCTTAGCACTGGTCGAGCACGGCGTACATCTCTCGCATGTACGGTTTGTCGTTCACAACGCGGCCATCGACCTCGACCCAGGCGT